>DHZF01000137.1 GCA_002414505.1 Hyphomonas sp. UBA5111
CTGAAAGATGTGCAAAAAGCTGAAACCGAGCATGTCATCGATCAGGCGATCCTGATTCGGCTGCTGAAATCCGACATCATGTGGGCCGAGACCGACTCAGCGCGTATCCCGTTCACCGGCGACTGGGGATTCCAGGCGGAACCGGTCTTCGCCGCGATGCGGACTGACCTGGACAGCGTGGAGGCGGCCGAAGCCTGGATCGCCCGGCTGAATGATGTCCCGCGGTATTTCGCAGAGAATATCGAAAACATGCGCCGGGGGATCGAGACCGGTTGGACCGCCAATGAAGACCCGCTGCAGACCGTGATCGACCAGATTCGGGAACAGATCATGGATGACCCGACCGAGAGTGGACTGTACGCCCCGTTCGCCTCGCTGCCGGAAGACATGGATCCTGCGACCGCCGCCCGTCTTCAGACCGAGGGCCGCGCGGCCACCGCAGGCGCCATCTCAGCCTATCTGGATGTCTGGCGCTTCCTTGAGATCGAATACCGGCCCTATTTGCGCCAGGGCGCGGGTATTGCGGGTCTGGAAGGGGGGCAGGACGTGTATGCCGCCGCGGTCGAGCATTATACGGCCGGGGCAGGGTACACGCCGGAGGACATCCACCTGCTGGGCCAGTCAGAAGTGGCGCGCATTCGGGGCGAGATGGAAGACGTCTTGGCGGAAATCGGGTTTGAAGGCAGCTTCGAGGACTTTCTCGACTATCTGCGAACCGATCCGCAATTCTACGCCCAGTCTGCCGATGAGCTGATGGCGGAGGCCGAAGAAATCTCGGCCCGCCTACGCGCCAGCCTGCCGGACTATTTCGGCGCGCTTCCGGAACTTGATTTCGAGGTTCAGCCGGTGCCGGATGCCATCGCGCCCGGCTACACGACGGGGCGCTATGTCTCTGGTGATCCGGAAGAGGGACGGATGGGCATTTACCTTGTGAATACCTATGCCCTCGACCAGCGGCCGCTCTATGAGCTGCCAGCGCTGTCGGCGCATGAGGCGGTTCCGGGTCACCATCTGCAGATCGCTCTGGCGCAGGAAATGCCGGACCAGCCGGACTTCCGGAAGAATTATTATGCGACGGCCTTTGGAGAGGGCTGGGGGCTGTATGCCGAGCGGATTGCAGGCGAGGCTGGCATCTATCGTACGCCGTATGAACATTTCGGGGCGCTGTCCTATGAAATGTGGCGCGCCTGCCGCCTTGTCGCGGACACAGGCTTGCACTGGTATGGCTGGACGCGCGCCGAGGCAGAGGCCTGCTTTATCCAGAATTCGGCGCTCGCCCCATTGAACATCCAGACCGAGGTGACGCGCTATATTGGCTGGCCCGGACAGGCCGTGGCCTACAAGGTCGGGGAGCTTAAATTCCGTGAGTTGCGGGGCCGGGCGACTGAGGCGCTTGGCGAGGATTTCGATTTGCGCGCGTTCCATGATGTCGCGCTTGCGCAAGGCGCGGTGCCGCTTGATGTATTGGAGGCCCGCATTGATGAGTGGATCCATGCGCAGCAAAGCACCCGTTCGACTCCTCACGCCTTGCCAAACTGAGCCCTCATGAAACTCACCATCATAGAGACCGGACTCGTCCCCGAGCCCATCCGGCAGGACTTTGCAGATTATCCGGAAATGTTCCGGCGCCTGATCTCTGCCGCCGATCCGGGCATGGAATTCGAGACGGTTTCGGTCATTCAGGGCGAGGAGCTGCCGGATCCGGCCTCGCTTGAAGGCATCCTGATCACGGGCTCACCCGCCGGCGTTTATGATGACTATCCGTGGATCGTGCCGCTGATGCAGTTCATTCGTGATGTGGCTGTGGCGCGTGTGCCTCAAGTGGGCATCTGTTTCGGTCACCAGATCATGGCCGAGGCGCTGGGCGGGAAGGTTGTGAAGTCGCCAAAAGGATGGGGGATCGGCCGGCATACTTATGAGGTGAAAGCCTGCCCGGACTGGATGGACGGGGATTGCCCGGCCACGATTTCGGTCCCGGTCAGCCATCAGGATCAGGTCGTCACCCTGCCGCCTGGCGCGAGCGTGCTGGCGCGGTCGGATTTCACGCCCTTTGCGGGCATAGATTATGGCAAGACCCACGCGATCTCGTTCCAGTGTCATCCAGAATTCAACGCGGAGTATTCAGCCGCCCTCTACACGATCCGCAAGGGGCGACCTCTGGCGGAAACAGCTGTGGACATGGCCATCGGATCATTGGAACAACCGCTCGACAATCCGCGTTTGGGAGGCTGGATCGCCCGGTTCCTGACTCAGTCCTGAGCAGGCGCAGGGGGCATCCGCCCTTGAAACTCGCAGGTTCCCCTGTGGCGCGAAACCTGCATACTCTTTGTCGAAGTGACACACTCGTGTTGTAGGGACGCACAACATTTTCGGAGACGTAAGCATATGATGCCCAAACCGCTGGCTGACATTAAGCCAAACACGCTCGAATTCGAGATTCTGCCGCTGGTGAAGCCGACCGGTTTTCGCGAATATGATGCGCGCTGGTGGTTCAATGGCATCGGCAAGGAGAAGGCTCCGGAACTGAATTTTACCGGCGTTCAGGCGCTGGGCCTCGGCATGGCAAGGCTGTTCCACGAACTGGGCGTCGAGCCGAAAGTCGTGACGGGCCATGATTTCCGCTCGATCAGCCAGCCGATCAAGAATGCGCTTATCCTCGGCATGGTGCAGGGCGGCTGCGAAGTCCTCGATGTGGGCCTTGCCTTGTCGCCAATGGTCTATTGGAGCCAGTTTGAACTGGACGTGCCCTGCTGCGCCATGGTGACGGCCAGCCACAATGAGAATGGCTGGACCGGTGTGAAGATGGGCGCCAACCGTCCGCTGACCTTCGGCCCGGACGAGATGGGCCGCCTGAAGGAAATTGTCATGGGGGGGGATTTCCAACCGCGTGCTGGCGGCGCGCATCACCGCGTCGATGGCCTGCGCGAAAAATACATCAGGGATGTCGTTGGCGATACGAAGCTGTCCCGTCCGCTGAAAGTGGTTGCCGCCTGTGGCAACGGCACGGCCGGCGCATTTGCGCCGGATGCCCTGCGCATGATGGGGGCCGAAGTCATCGAGATGGACTGCAATCTCGATATGACCTTCCCGAAATACAATCCGAATCCGGAAGATTCGAAAATGCTGCACGCGATGGCAGAGGTGCTGCGCGAGACCGGTGCCGATGTTGCGCTCGGTTTTGACGGCGACGGTGACCGGTGTGGTGTCGTGGACAATACGGGCGAGGAAATCTTCGCGGACAAGATCGGCCTGATGCTTGCGCGCGACCTCTCGAAGCTCCACCCGAATGCCAAATTCGTCGTCGATGTGAAATCGACGGGTCTCTACAAGACTGACCCCGTGCTGCAGGAAAACGGTGCCACGGTGGATTATTACAAGACCGGTCACTCCTACATCAAACGCCGCACCAACGAACTGGGCGCGCTGGCCGGCTTTGAAAAGTCGGGTCACTTCTTCTTCCGGGAGCCGATTGGTCTCGGCTATGATGATGGCCTCGTGGCCGCCAAGGCCGTGCTCGAAATGCTCGACCGTAACCCCGGCAAGACGATGGCAGACCTCAAGGGCGAACTGGGCGTGGCCTATACCTCGCTCACCATGTCGCCCCACTGTGACGATGAAACCAAATATGGCATCGTCGACAAGATGGTCGCGGAATATGAAGGCCTGAACGGCACGGAAATCCTTGGCCGCAAAGTGGTCGATGTGAACACGGTCAACGGCGCCCGCGTGACGCTGGAGGACGGGTCCTGGGTGCTGGTGCGGGCCTCCTCCAACAAGCCGGAACTGGTCGTCGTGGTGGAATCCATGACGAGCGAAGACGACATGCGGGACCTCTTCCACAAGGAAGTGAAGCCGCGTCTTGGCAAGCATCCGGAAGTCGGGGCCTACAATCAGGAAATCTGATGCCCTGCAGCCAGCCTTGTCACTGAAAGCCCGAACAGGCTCCTCCTGAGGGGAAGGTCTGGGTTTCGTTGAGGCGCTGTGAAAGGCGAACCAAACTCCGTAGCGAAGCACTCCAAGTCTTGACCGGATGGCATAAAAACCGCACTTCCCCCGGCTAAGACGTCAGTATCTTGTGAGGATTTTTCATGCGCGTTGCGATGATTGGAACGGGCTATGTCGGCCTTGTCAGCGGAGCTTGTTTTGCCGATTTCGGACACGTCGTGACGTGCGTCGACAAGGATGCCTCCAAGATTGAAAAGCTCGAGGCTGGCATCATGCCAATCTACGAGCCCGGTCTGGACAGCCTGGTCGAGAAGAACGTCAAGGAAGAACGCCTGTTCTTCACGACGGAAGCCAGGGACGCAATCCGCAATGCCGATGCGGTCTTCATCGCCGTGGGCACGCCCTCGCGGCGCGGCGACGGCCATGCTGACCTCTCCTACGTGTATGCAGCCGCTGAAGAAATCGCCGAACTCATGGACGGCTTCACGGTCATCGTGACGAAGTCCACAGTTCCGGTCGGCACGGGTGACGAAGTCGAGGAGATTATCCGCAAGAAGCGCCCCGATGGCGACTTTGCCGTGGTGTCCAACCCCGAATTCCTGCGCGAAGGTGCGGCAATCAAGGATTTCAAAATTCCGGATCGCGTGGTCGTCGGCACCGATGACGAGCGGGCTCGCGACGTCATGAAGGAACTCTATCGCCCGCTATTCCTGAACGAGACGCCCATCCTGTTCACCGAGCGCCGGACATCCGAATTGATCAAATACGCCGCCAACGCATTCCTCGCGGTGAAGATCACCTTCATCAACGAGATGGCGGATTTGTGTGAGAAGGTCGGCGCAAACGTTCAGGAAGTGTCCCGCGGCATCGGCCTGGATGGCCGGATCGGCCGGAAATTCCTGAATGCAGGCCCCGGATATGGCGGCTCCTGCTTCCCGAAAGACACGCTGGCCCTGACCAAGACCGCGAATGACTACAATTCCCCGGTCCGGATCGTGGATACGGTGGTTGAGGTGAATGCCGCCCGCAAGAAAGCCATGGCCACAAAGGTCATTGAGGCCATGGGCGGGGATGTGAAGGGCAAGACGATCGGTGTGCTGGGCCTCGCCTTCAAGCAGAATACCGATGACATGCGCGACGCGCCGAGCCTCGACATCATTCCGGCCCTGCAGGCGGCCGGCGCCAAGGTCCGGGCCTATGATCCGGAAGCCATGGACGAAGCGGCCCATCTGCTGAACGATATCGAATTCGCGAAGAACGCCTATGATGCTGTTCAGGATGCCGACGCGATGGTGATCATCACCGAATGGGACCAGTTCCGCGCATTGGATTTCGATAGAATCAAGGCCGCCCTCAGCACAAACATTGTGGTAGACCTTCGAAACATCTATTCACCGGACGACATGGCGGCTCGTGGATTCAAGTATACATCCATCGGTCGCCCGTCTATCTGAGGCGCTAGGAAAACAGGATCCTGAACATGAAATTCTTCGTAGATACCGCAGACACCGGCGACATCGCTGAGCTGGCAGCGACCGGCCTGATTGATGGGGTTACCACCAACCCGTCGCTGGTTGCAAAGTCGGGCCGCCCCTTCGCGGATATTATCAAGGAAATTTGCGAGATCGTGCCCGGCCCGGTCAGCGCAGAAGTCGTCGCGACCGACTATGACGGCATGATCTCCGAAGGCCGTAAATTGGCGAAGATCGCTGACAACGTTGCCGTAAAGCTTCCGCTGACGCTGGAAGGCCTGAAGGCCTGCCGGACGCTGTCGGATGACGGCACCATGGTCAATGTCACGCTCTGCTTTTCGGCCAATCAGGCGCTGCTGGCAGCCAAGGCCGGCGCGACCTTCATCTCTCCCTTTATCGGCCGTCTCGACGACATCAATGTCGATGGCATGGAACTGATCTCTGACATCCGCCAGATTTATGACAATTATCTGTTCGACACGGAAATCCTTGCCGCGTCGATCCGGACGGCAAACCACGTCAAGCTGTCGGCCCTGGCTGGCGCTGACGTCGCCACCATGCCGCCCTCGGTCATCAAGGGCCTCGTCAAGCATCCGCTGACCGACAAGGGCCTCGAAACCTTCCTGGCCGACGCAGCAAAGGCTGGCATCAAGGTCTAACCGATATGGCAACGCCAGACGGTCCCCAGGGCCGTGTCCTCATCATCGCCGGATCTGATTCCGGCGGTGGCGCGGGCATTCAGGCCGATATCAAGGCAGTCACCCTGCTGGGCGGGTACGCCATGACCGCCATCACCGCCATCACGGCGCAGGATACGCGCGGCGTGCATGGCGTGTGGCCTGTGCCCATTGAGGGCGTTCTGGGGCAGATGCAGGTCACGCTCGCCGATATTGGCGCCGACGCCATCAAGACCGGCATGCTGGGCTCTGCCGCCCTTGTCGAAGAGGTCGCAGAGCTATTGTCGGAACGCGCGCAGCTCGTGCCGCGTGTCATCGACCCGGTCATGGTCGCGACCTCGGGCGACCGCCTGGTAGATGCCAAGGCCGTCGCGGCCATCCGGTCTGAACTCGTCCCGAATGCACGGCTTGTGACGCCGAATGCACCGGAGGCGGAAGTCCTGACAGGGAAAGCGGTCGAAACAGTCAGCGGCCAGCGCCGCGCCGCCGAAGCCCTGCTGGAACTCGGCGCCAATGGCGCGCTGGTGAAGGGCGGGCATATCGGCGGCGATGTCATCACGGATGTGCTCCAGACCACGACCGGCGAGTGGATTTTTGAAAGCAAGCGGATTGAGACGACGTCCACGCACGGCACGGGATGCACACTGGCGTCCGCCATTGCGGCCCTGCTGGCGCAAGGGACAAGTGTTCCAGACTCCGTCGAACAGGCACGGGACTATCTGCTGAACGCAATCCGGAAGGCAAAGGGTTTCGGATCAGGCCATGGCCCGGTGCATCATGGCTGGGTACTCGACGAGGAATAGGCCGCCTCAAGGGTCCTTCAGAAATCATCGTTTTTCCGGACTTCGGTCTCATGGCATTCAGGTCTTCCCACGGGAGACCCTGTCATGCCGACCTTACCCTTCTACCAAATTGACGCGTTCGCCTCGAAACCGTTCGAGGGAAACCAGGCCTGCGTCATGCCGCTGGATGAATTCCTGCCAGACGAAACTTTGCAGGCGATCGCGGCTGAAAACAATGTTGCCGAAACGGCCTTCATTGTTCCGGCAGGGGAGGGCGTGTGGACGCTTCGCTGGTTCACACCTGCCGTTGAAGTGCCCCTCTGCGGACATGCCACTTTGGGCACGGCACATGTGCTTTATGAGGAGTTGGGATATTCCGGAGAGCAGATTGCATTCGATACGGTCAAGTCCGGGCGCCTGTTCGTACGCCGACTGGAAGATGGGCGCCTGGAGATGGATTTCCCGTCTACGCCGATTTCCGAAATCCCGGTCACAGACGAGGTGGCCGAGGCACTGCGTGCTCGTCCGGTGCAGGCCTGGGGCGGCATGTTCTATGCGGCGCGGTTTGAGACGCCGGATGAAGTGCTTGCCTTGAAGCCGGATTTGAAGGCCCTGAAAAACTTGGGCGCCGCAGGCGAGGGATGGGACCGTGGAAATTTCGGATGCTTTGCTGTGGGCGGAGATGGTGTCGTTGTGACGAGCCGTTTCTTCGCACCGGGAAGTGGCATCGATGAAGACCCTGCGACAGGCAGCTGGCACACCATGCTCGCCCGCGTGATGCATGAGCGGTTCGGCCTTGACGAGATGTCGTGTTCTCAGGCCTTTCCGGGACGAGGTGCCAGAATAGAGACGCGCCTCGAAGGTGACCGCGCCAAGCTCATCGGCCGTGCGGTCACTGTGATCGAGGGCAGCTTTCGCCTTTAGTGGCGGAAGTGGCGCATGCCGGTAAAGACCATGGCCAGACCGGCTTCATCGGCCGCCGCAATGACTTCATCATCACGGATCGAGCCACCGGGCTGGATGACCGCCGTCGCGCCAGCGGATGCTGCCTGAAGCAGCCCGTCCGGGAACGGAAAGAATGCGTCTGACGCAGCAACGCAGCCCTTGGTCTTTGGCTCGGCCCAGCCAGCCACTTCGGCGGCATCCTCGGCCTTGCGGGCGGCAATGCGCGCGGAGTCGATCCGGCTCATCTGCCCCGCGCCTATGCCAACCGTCGCGCCGTCTTTTGCATAGACGATCGTATTGGACTTCACATGCTTGGCGACACGCCAGGCAAACAGCATGTCTTCCAGTTCTTGCTCAGTTGGTGCCTTCTTGGTGACGATCTTCAGATCGGCCTTGGTGATGCGGCCGAAATCCCGGTCCTGCATCAGGAAGCCGCCGGCAACCGTCTTGACGAATCGGCCAGCAGAGGCGGGGTCAGGCAGGCCTTCGGTGATCAGGAGGCGGAGGTTCTTCTTCTTCGCGAACACGGCTTCAGCGGCCGCGTCTGCGCCAGGGGCGATGACGACTTCCGTGAAGACCTGCGAGATTTCCTTTGCGGTCTCTTCGTCCAGCGGACGGTTCAGGGCAACAATGCCGCCAAAGGCAGAGGTGGAATCACAGGCCAGCGCGGCGCGATAAGCGTCGATGATGTCTGTGCCCTGGGCGACGCCACACGGATTGGCGTGCTTGATAATGGCCACAGCCGGCATCTCATCGCCAAGCTCGCCGATCAGTTCATAGGCCGCGTCGGTGTCGTTGATATTGTTGTAGGACAATTCCTTGCCCTGCAGCTGTTTGGCGGTCGCCACGCCGGGGCGCTTCTCACCAGTGATGTAGAAGGCGGCCTTCTGGTGCGGGTTTTCCCCATAGCGCAGGGATTGCTGGAGCTTGCCGCCGAGACTCGCCCAGTCCGGCGCGGTCTCGCCAAGCTGCTCTGCGTACCAGCTGGAAATCGCGGAATCATAGGCGGCGGTACGGGCATAGGTCTTTGCCGCCAGCTTGCGGCAGAGCGCGACACTCACCTCGCCCGCATTGCTATCCATCTCGGCGAGCACGGCGTCCACATCGCCGCCATCAGTACAGACCGCGACGAAGGCGCCATTCTTGGCCGCCGCGCGCAGCATGGCCGGGCCACCAATGTCGATATTCTCGATGCAGGTGTCGAAATCCGCCCCGGAGGCCATTGTGGCTTCGAACGGGTAGAGGTTCACATAGATCAGGTCGATCGCGCCGATGCCGTGGGTTTCGGCGTCCTTCACATGGGAAGGGTTGTCGCGGAGGTAGAGCAGTCCGCCATGCACTGCCGGGTGAAGCGTCTTGACGCGGCCATCCATCATTTCCGGAAAGCCGGTCAGATCGGCGACATCTTTCACGTCGAGCCCGGCCTCTTTCAGGAGTTTCGATGTTCCGCCGGTGGAGACCAGTTCGACGCCCTTGGCTGCGAGCTTCTGGGCTTGCTCGACCAGTCCGGTCTTGTCGGACACGGAAAGCAGGGCGCGGCGAATGCGAACGGGGGCTCCGCGGGTGGCGGCATCTGTCATGTTGGGAAATCCTCTGGCGCAGGCTTCAAGCTTGTGCCGCGCGGGGTAGCATGACCGCCGCTTGCGTCAAGCGCTCCAGCGCCGCGCCTTTTCGGCGCGTTCGCTTGCATATTCCGGAACAAGAACGCCCAGCAGGCGCAGCGCCTCGGACCGGTCGCGCCGGGATGCCGCCTCAATCAGTTCCACGAGCCGCTTCTCGAACAGTTCGGAGGGCGCGTGCAAATTGTCGACCTGCCAGATACCGTCCACCTTGGTGGGCACAACGGCTTCATGCTCATAGGTCAGCACTTCGTGCATTTTCTCGCCTTCGCGCAAGCCGGTCGTGGTGATCTTGATGTCGACCCCCGGAACGAGGCCCTTCATGCGGATCATGGTTTCGGCCAGCTGCAGGATCGGCATCGGCTCGCCCATGTCCAGCACATAGAGGCCTGTCTCGGAGGTGCGGTCCTGAAGGGCGGCAGATTGCAGGACGAGCGAGGAGGCTTCCTCCACCGTCATGAAGTACCGGGTCACGCCAGGGTCGGTAAGGGTGACCGGGCCACCCGCCGCGATCTGGCGCTCGAACAGGGGCACGACCGATCCGGAGGAGCCAAGCACATTGCCGAACCGGACGATGGACGCGGCCATGCCGGTTTGCGCCGCAATGCGCGATACCGCCATCTCTGCAAGGCGCTTGGTCGCGCCCATGACATTGTCCGGGTCCACCGCCTTGTCCGTGGAAATGAACACGAAGCTTTTTGCGCCAACAGTTGCGGCAGATTGCGCCGCATTCACGGCTCCTGCCACATTGGTGAGGATGGCTTCGCAGATATTGCGCTCCATCAGGGGGACGTGCTTCAGCGCCGCCGCATGAATGACGACATCCGGCTTGGCGCGAGTAAACACATCGCGCACGCGGTTGATGTCGCGCACATCGCCCAGTCGGGCCGTGTGCCGCTTCGGCGGCAGCATGCCGGCCAGTTCCATATCAATCGAATAGAGGTTGTATTCGGACGCGTCGAAGACGGTGATCGAGGCCGGCTCGAGCCGGGCAACCTGACGGGTAAGTTCGGAGCCGATCGTCCCGCCGCCGCCGGACACCAGGACGTTTGCGCCACTCAGGAGATTTCGAACCGGTTCGATACAGAGGTGGCGCTCCGGGCGCGACAGAAGGTCGGACGGACGGACCGGCTCGAGCACTTGTGCCGTCTCATCCCGGTTCAGCGCCATGATTTCAGCGCCATGATTAGAGGCCGTCTCAAGCACCCGAATGGTCGTCTCACGCTTGCGTGCCGCGCCTGTGACAGCGACCCAGGGCGTCTGCTTGTAGCGAACGGTCAGAACTTCGATCAGATCCCCCAGCTCATCAAGGGAGCCAAGAATCGGAATGCCGCGAATCGCGCGACCGGGTTCGGTTGCTTCCACGTCGACCATGCCGAGCAAGCGAATCTTGCTGCTTTGCGCTGAAGACTGGATGCGCCGGATAACCTGAACGCAGCTTTGCGAATCACCCACCAGCAAGACAGGCTGACCATTCTTGGCCACCGGGCTGAAGATCTGGAAGGGTTCGTGGGTGGTCCGGGAGAGGGCGAACATGCGCCCGGCAAACAGGCCGAGCGTCCAAAGGGTGAGGGCGACGCTGAGTGTGGCGAAGGGGGTGGCCAACAAGCCGTTCAGCATCAGCATGACTGGCAGATAAATGAGCGCGGCAAGGCAGATCGCCTGGAAGATTCGCACCGCGTCCGGCCAGCCCATATGGCGCCAGACCTGCTTCTGGATGCCCAGCACAAGGAAGGATGTGGCAACGGCGGCGGCGAAGAACACCGTGCTGATGGCAATCGAATTCAAGGGTACGTCCCCGCGAGGGGATTCTGACGACCAGACAAGCAATCCGGAAAACGCCATGGCGAAAGTCGCAACACTGATGTCGAATCCGAGTGTCAGCGTCATGGCGCGTCGCGCGGCCTGTTTTGGCGTCATGCGGATCTTTCCTTCAGAAATGCCCAGCGAATACAATTCGGCGGCTGTTGTCCGTCCCCATTAGGATCTGCAAAACCAGCCATAACGATTTGCTCCGGTCTTTCAACCACGCCGCGTGCAAGATAAACTGTACGTTCAAGGCGCGCACCTTCGTGGCTGGTCTTGAATTTCCAGACTGTGCCATCGTCACACACCAGGCGAATGGCGTCGCGGCCCATGATGGCTGTGACCGTAGGATGTAGATGAAAGCGGATTTCAAAGCCAATGAACTTCCGGTCATCCGAAGGGGGTTGGGAGATCGGTCGGACAAGGGAATCTTCACCGGTAAGCCTCTGGCCATCGCCTGAAATGAACAGGCGCCGCCGGTGCAACAGTCCGCAGGGTGCCTTGTATCCACCATGCTGCGCATCGAGCCAGATCTCGTCGGCCTCTTCGAGGCGTTTGGCCGATATGCCTTCAGGCCCCTGAGCAGACAGCAGCCGCGATTCCTCATTGAGGGAAAAGGTCGAGGAATCCCGCCCGGCCAATATCAGCGTCGAATGTGCGCCGGTCCGCCGGACGGCCGCCTGCCAGTCCACATTGACCTCTGCGCTGTACCCGCAGGAGGTCACAAGGCGGCAGGGCCCATCGGACAGTTCAAAGCCCAACGCGCCGGCATGGGCGAAATCGCTGAAGGGGCGTTCCGGGGCTTCGCCGCAATCGAGCACCAGTCGCAGGCCATTCTTCTCAAGCTTCTGGAAGCCGGATTTGGGCGCAAAGGTGAACCGGCGCGGCGGCGCGGGCAGCAGCGACAGGGCCGCCTCGACGACTTCCGGTCGGGCTTCGTCCCCGTCATTGAACGGATTGAGCGCACCGTCGCCAGCCTGGAAGAAGGCGACCATCGCGCCCATGCGTGGAATCCATTTTTCGAAAAAGTCCGGTTCCGGATGTCCGGCCTGCCGGAAGAGATCCTGAAGCGTGAGCAGGTGGACCAGAGCGCGCAAATTGCGCGAGGGACTGCGGCTGACATGGCCGCCATCGGGCAGGATTTGCGCCGTGCATTCAGCGTCCAGCCGTGCGAGCGCCGTATCGAGGCTCATCGCGCGGTCGATGCACAGCGCCCCCGCGACGATCGTCACCGCGCCGTACCAGCGCGCCTTTGGATCGGTTGCGGCGTCCACCTGGTCAGACAGATAGCGTATCTGGCGCACCAGACATTCGAGCCGGATCTGGCGGGCTTCTTCGGAGCCGGTTTCAAACAGGTCCGGGCCGCAGATCATCCAGTTCCAGCAGCGAACGCTCGTCGGGGCGAGCCGCCACGAGAAGCCATTGAAGCCGCCATGTGTCTCGATCCAGTCGTCTACAAAGCGAATGGCGCGCTCCGCGCCGCGGTCCCCCTGATCGAACAGGTCCGGAAGCCAGGAGAATCGGTGCAGCCGGTCTGCAAAATGCTTGGAGGGCAGGGGGGTGGACCATGGCGGTTGTCCAGGGGCGAGCGTCAACCGTTCCATGCCGATACGCCAGATGTCCTGCATCAGCGCTTCGCCGCGCCGGTCATCGGTGGGCACAAGGCGGTTCAGATGGTGTGAGAATGCCTCCGGGATCGGGCCGGACAGCTTCAGGCGCTGCAGGACGCCGACTTTGGCGTCGTCGCCACAAGCTCCACGGAACCTTCGCCAGAGAGCGGCATCATCTGCGCCGGTTCTCGTGCGATCAGCAAGGATTTCGCTGTCTCCGCCTCCCACGTTCACCGTCCATTCCGTCAAGAACTATACTGTTAAGGCCGGTTTGAGCGACCTGATGTTATCAGCATAAGCTGATGCGCCGCCCTTGAAAACGGCTGATCCGGCGACAATCGCATTTACCCCTGCAGCGATGGCTTTTGGGGCAGTCTCCGAATTGAGGCCGCCATCAATCTCCAGAATGATGTCCCGACCCGTCGAATCGATCATCTGGCGCAGCTGTTCGACCTTGCGCAACTGGCTGTCGATAAAGGCCTGTCCGCCAAAGCCGGGATTCACCGACATGACCAGGATCAGATCGATATCGTCCAGGACCGGCTCCACAATACTGGCAGGCGTGCCCGGATTTAGGGCAATGCCCGGCTTCATGCCCGCTGCGCGAATCGCCTGCACCGTGCGATGAATGTGCGGGCCGGCTTCGGGGTGGACGGTCAGGATATTCGCGCCGGCCTTGGCGAAGGCAGCAATGAACGGGTCAACCGGGGCGATCATCAGGTGCACGTCGAAGGGCTTGTCGGTGCATTTGCGCAGTTTCTCGATCACGGGCGGACCAAAGGTCAGGTTTGGCACAAAATGGCCATCCATGACGTCGATATGGATCATGTCTGCGCCGGCATGGTCGATGGCGGCAATTTCCTCGCCGAGGCGGGAGAAATCTGCAGAGAGAATCGA
>DHZF01000158.1:0-2736 GCA_002414505.1 Hyphomonas sp. UBA5111
ACATATTTCTCATCGGCTGAACCCTCATGGAAGCGCAGGATATGCGGCAGGAAGATCGCATTCAGCGTGCCGTGGTGCAGGCGTTTATCATGCAGGCGACCCGCCGCGTGCGACAGGGCGTGAACACCACCAAGGCCCTTCACGAAGGCCAGCGCGCCTTCATAGCTTGCCATCATCATGTGCCAGCGAGCGTCGGCGTCTGACCCGTCCTTGACCGCCTTCTTCAGCCAGCCATTACCGACCGCACGGTACACGCCTTCATAAGCGATGCCTTCAGCTGGCGGATTCACGCTGGGGGACAGCACGGATTCGATGCAGTGCGTGACGGCGTCCATGCCGGTGGCCGCCGTCAGGCCCGCAGGCAGGCCAAGGGTCAGATCGGGGTCGCAGATCGCTGTCGCTGGGATCAGGTTCGGGGAGACAATGGTCTCCTTGCGGCCATTCTCAAGGACCAGGACGAGACCAACAGAAACTTCCGAGCCAGTGCCGGACGTGGTTGGGATGGCGATCAAGGGTGGGATCTTGCCGATCTTCTTGGCGCCGCCAGTGATGGCAGCATAATTCTCCAGCGGTTCGTCATGGCTGACCATCAGGCCGATGCCTTTGGCATGGTCCATGGAAGAGCCGCCGCCCAGCGCGATCAGGCCATCCGCGCCGCATGCCTTGTAGGCGGCGGCGGCTTCCTTTGTCTGTTTCTCGGTCGGGTTCGGGACCGTCTCGGCGAACACGCCGGCCGGGGCGACGCCCAGCGCATCCTCGACCTTGGCCAAGATGCCCGCTGCCTTGATGCCGGGGTCCGTCACAATGAAGGGACGGGTCATGCCGAGCTTCTTCGCCGTCCCGGCCAGCTGTTTCAGCGCGCCGGAATCGAAGATGCAGGTGGTGAGATAATTGATGACGGGCATGGCATGGTCCTCATTGGGATGTTTCCTCGCCGACCATCTGCCCCAGCGGCAGCCCCTTGTTCAAGCCTGACCGTGGGAGAACTGGGATGGTACGCCGCAGCATACGGGCGAAAGCCGCCGAATTCGGAACGCACCGAGCCAAAATCACAGGAGAGGGGCGCGGGGGCAATTGGGAACAATACCTAATCGCGATGCCATGCCGCGCGACACGCGCCCGCGCGTCAAAACGGGTAATTTTGTACAGGAAAACATGGGGTTAGGTCTCTCGCATCCGGCGCAGGTAGGTGCGCCAAAACAGGAGTGACATGACATGAAACAGCTTCTCCTAGCCTCATTGGTTGCCGGGGCAACCTGGCTTGGAACGGCGCCTGCCGCATCGGCAGACGACAATCCCTGGATGGTGCGCGGGCGCGTTATCGGGGTCTTGCCGGATGAATCCGGTGATCTCTCCGTCGCAGGTGCTCGCCTGCCAGGGGATATAGACATTTCGGACCAGTATGTGCCGGAACTCGACATCACCTATTTCTTCACCAAGAATATCGCGGCAGAGCTGATCCTTGGTGTGACGCCGCACGATGTGAAGGCGACCGCTGTGACGGTTCCCGGCGCGCTGGACAATGCCACTATCGATCTGGGCGATGTCACGCTGTTACCGCCAACCCTGACAGTTCAGTATCATTTCGTGAACGACAGCCAGTGGAAGCCCTATGTCGGCGCTGGCGTGAACGCGACCTTCTTCTTTGACGAAGATCAAGGCCCGGTGGCGGACGGGATTGACTATGATACCAGCGTCGGCCTCGCCCTTCAGGCTGGCGTTGATTACGACCTTGATGGCGAGCCCGGTGGTTGGGTGATCAATGCAGACATCAAGAAGATCTGGATCAATCCGGATGTGACTGTGGATTTCACCACGGCGCTTGGCGCAACAGTGGATGCTGACGTGGACATCGATCCACTCGTGGTGGGACTGGGGCTCGGATACAAGTTCTGAGCGCCACCTCTTGAGGGCAGGGCTTCCCCATTGGTCCTGTCCTCACTCTCCCCCCTGGGCCGCGTTCTTTCCCGATAGCGCGGCCTTTTTTCTGCTTTCTGCAGACCGGTCGTTGCGCCCCTCGCCGGCGCGTATACAGATTGCGGCCATGGCTATTCTTTCTGTCAAAGATCTTCGTGTTTCCTTCGACACGCCGGACGGTGTTGTCGAGGCGGTCAAGGGCATCAGTTTCGATGTCGCCAAAGGCGAATGCCTCGGCATTGTGGGCGAAAGCGGCTCAGGCAAGAGCCAGTCCGCGCTCTCTGCTCTGGGATTGCTGGCAGGCAATGGCACGGCGAGGGGCCGGATCGAGTTTGACGGTATCAACATGCTGGATGCATCAGACGCTACGCTGCGCGAAATTCGCGGTGCCCGGATGTCCATGATCTTCCAGGATCCGCTGACCAGCCTGACGCCGCACATGACCGTCGGCGCGCAGATGCGCGAAGTGCTCGCTCTTCACAAAGGGTTGAAGGGGGAAGCTGCCGACCGGATCTGTGTCGATTGGCTGGAGAATGTGCGAATCCCGGAAGCCGCACGCCGGATGAACCAGTTCCCGCATGAACTCTCTGGCGGCATGCGCCAGCGCGTCATGATTGCGATCGCCATGCTCTGCAATCCGGAGCTCCTGCTGGCCGACGAGCCGACGACTGCGCTCGATGTGACCGTGCAGGCGCAGGTGCTGGAGCTGATGGACGAATTGAAACGCGAAACCGGTACGGGCATCGCCCTCATTACCCACAATATGGGCGTTGTGGCCCGTATGTGCGACCGCGTCATCGTCATGCGTCATGGCGAGAT
>DHZF01000158.1:2828-3127 GCA_002414505.1 Hyphomonas sp. UBA5111
ATCGTCATGCGTCATGGCGAGATTGTGGAGCAGGGCAGTGTGGACGATATTTTCTACAAGCCGCAGGCCGATTACACCAAGATGTTGCTCAACGCTGTGCCGCGCATAGACGAGGCCGACCGACCAGGCCGCCCGGTCCTGTCGGCGCCGCCCGCGCCCGAGATCGAGCCGGTCCTCAAGGTCGAGGACATGAAAATCCACTTCCCGATTTCTATGAAGGGGGGCCTGTTCGGCAAGACCAAGCCCCTGAAAGCGGTTGATGGCGTTTCGTTTGATTTGAAACCCGGTGAAACACTGGG
>DHZF01000158.1:3152-9317 GCA_002414505.1 Hyphomonas sp. UBA5111
AAGTCCACGCTCGCGCGCGGCGTTCTGAACCTGATCCCGCCGACCGATGGTACGGTGGCCTGGCTCGGCCGCGACATTTCAAAGGCCAGCCGCAAGGAAATGAATGGCTTGCGCGACGATCTCCAGATCGTGTTTCAAGACCCCCTCGCCAGCCTCGACCCGCGCATGACCATCGGCGCCTCCATTGCCGAGCCGCTGCAGGTGCACCAGCCGCGCCTGTCCCGTGCAGACCGGGAAGCAAAAGTGCGCGAGATTCTTCCCCGGGTCGGCCTCGACCCGAATTTGATCAACCGATATCCGCATGAACTGTCAGGCGGCCAGAACCAGCGTGTGGGCATTGCCCGCGCCATGATCCTGCAGCCGAAACTGGTCATTTGCGATGAGGCAGTCTCTGCGCTCGACGTGTCAGTCCAGGCGCAGGTCGTGGACCTGCTGATCGAGCTCCAGAAGGAGTTCGGCCTCGCCATGATCTTCATCAGCCACGACCTCGCGGTCGTGCGCCAGATCAGCCACCGTGTCATGGTGTTGTATCTCGGCCGCGTGGTGGAGTTGGCCGGGCGGGATGCGATCTATACCGAAGCGCGCCATCCCTACACCAAGGCGCTGATCGCCGCCGTGCCGAACGCCGACCCGACCGGCGAGCGCAACCGTGAGCGCCTGCGCCTGACGGGCGACCTGCCGAGCCCGCTCGATAGCCGCGCATCCCTCCGCTTCATGAAGTCGAAACTCATCGATGATGGTGAGGCTGACCAGTACCAGCCACAATTGGTCGAAGTCGGCCCCGGCCATCTTGTGGCGGAGCATGATCCGGTGCTGGGCGGCGAAGGGCTGCGCGTCAGCTGATCTCCCGGCACAGGGCAGGGGACACCGGCCGTAAGCTTGGCTTAAGACGAATGTGTCATGCTGCAGGCTGTATTATTGCCGGAGCCTGCACGTCTTGCCCCAATTGATCGGTCTTGTCCTAGTGGTCGTCCTCGTAATGGGCGGCCTTGTCCTGACGGGCGGGCATGGCGCCATGCAGGCGCTTCCCTTCGAGATTGCCCTGATCGGCGGCGCCGCGATCGGCACGATCCTGATCGGCAATTCGCCCAAGGTCGCCAAGGAGGCGTTTGGCGGATTTGTGAAGTCCTTCCAGGGCAGCCGCTGGCAGCGCACCCAGCACCGTGAATTGCTCGTCCTGTTGTCGACTCTCATGCGCAAGGTCCGGCAGGGGGGCTTTGTCGCCATTGAATCCGACATTGAAGACCCGGATTCCTCGGCTGCGTTTGCAGCGGCGCCAACCGTGCTCTCGGACCCGTCCGTGCGGGACATGATCTGTGATTCCTTCCGCCTCATGGCGCTGGACCTGTCGGACCCGGCGCGCGCCGAAGCGCATATGGAACAGTCCGTTGCGTTGCACATCGACCAGCGCATGAAGGCCGTGAATGCGCTCAACACCGTCGCAGACGCCTTGCCGGCGCTCGGGATCGTGGCGGCTGTACTCGGTATCATCAAGACGATGGGCTCGATCGACCAGTCGCCCGCGGTGCTGGGCATGATGATCGGATCGGCGTTGCTCGGCACATTCCTCGGCGTCTTCCTTGCCTATGGGGTCGTCGGGCCTGTCGCAGCGCGGTTTGGCCAGATCGTGGAAGACGAGGCCCAGCCCCTGGATGTGATCCGGACCGTCCTGTCTGCCTTTGGCGGCGGCGTGCAGCCTGGGATCGCCATTGAACTTGGCCGCACCGCCATTCCGGTGGACCAACGCCCGGATGCGGAATCGGTTGAACGGGCCCAGACCAGCGCACGTTTCGCCGAGCGCGCTGTCGCCTAGGCGAGCGGCCATTCTGCGTTGACCCCGGAAGAATGAAGCCGCATCACCCGTGAATGCCTGATATTCGTTTGGCCACGTTCAATTGCGAAAACCTGATGATGCGGTGCGATTTCGCGCGCTCTGGTCTCGCCAATGCCCGTAGCAGGCTGACGAATGTGGATGACGCGCTCATTGCGGAGCAGGTGGATGCCGTCTTCGATGTGCTCTCTGAGGATGATCGCACCCTGACGGCGCAGGCGCTGGTCGCCACGCATGCAGAAGTATGCGCGCTTCAGGAGGTCGAGAATCTCGTTACCCTGACCGCATTCGACAATCGCTACGTGTCCCGTTGGGCAGGCCGGCCCTTTGGGGAGCGTGTGCTGCACGAGGGCAATGACAGCCGCGGCATCGATGTGGGCCTGTTGTCCTCACTGCCCATTGTATTCCAGCGCAGCCATGCCCGTGCCACCTTTGGCCGGTTGGGCATCCATCCACCCCGTGGCACATCTGTGAACGATTATGTCTTCCGGCGTGACTGTCTTGAAGTGGATATTGAAAAGGATGGGCGCCAGCTGACCCTCTTCATCTGCCATTTCAAATCCATGCATGGCGGGCGCAAGCGTACTGTGGCGGTGCGGGAGGCCGAGGCGCAGGCCGTGCGCCGTGTTATCAGCCAGCGCTTCCAGAACCCGGCCGAGGCGGAATGGGTCATTCTCGGGGATTTCAATGATTACTGGGAAGTCGATGGCCGTCCCGCCCGGCCGCATGGGCTGGGACCCTTGGTCGGAGACGGCTTTGCCGTGGACCTTGCCAGCCGTGCGATTGCCAATCCGTATGAACGCTGGACCCATCATTACAGTGGGGACGACACCTATGGCGCGCTTGATCATATCTTCCTGTCCCCACGACTTGCAGCGCTGAATCCCGCCGCGAGTGTAGAGATTGTACGGGCCGGATCGCCTTATCGGGCCGAGAGATATGACGGAATCCGCTTCCCTGGCGTTGGTTGGGTGACGCCTAAGGCATCAGACCATTGTCCGATGGTGACGACTTTAAAATTTGAAGGTCGCCTTGCGGCACCCTAATTTATGTTGGCTGTGGTAAACATGGGGGCCGAGAAGCAGTGTCACGCTTTGATAATCTGATCGAGACGGTGGAGGCCTATCAGGCCCTCGCTGCCGAGAATTACGACCGGATCAGGACCCTGGCCGAGGAGGTGCGCAGTGGATTCTGCGACTATCTCGGGGCCAGCGATGGGGTCTGTGTCCACCTCGTGCCTCCTGCCGGGGCCTACAAGCCGAAGGCGCATGGCGATGCGGCCTTCTCGATCCCGCCGCGCGGATTTCGCCTGCTTGGCCCCATTTCATTCGGTTTGGCGGTACGCGTGTCACGCGATACTGACTGGTTGAGGCTGGTCATGCAGTGCCGCAAGACCGGCGAAAAATTCAAGATCCAGATTGAGGATGGTTCGGTATACGAATTCAGCCTGCCTCTGAAAGAAGCCGCCCCCGACCCTTTCTACGAACACCTCTATCAGCACATCCTGCTCTGGTTCTCCGACCATATCGAGCGCTACAAAGAGGGTGATTATGGAACCCGTGAGATCGGGTTCGACTTTGCTGATGACATAAACGCGGCTCAAGCCTAGTTTTCTGATCGCCCAGCGGGCAAAATGCACCACGAAACGGGGCTTTTATGGACCAACTCAACTTTGCACTGGCATCCGCCGGATCCAGCGAGCTGATATTCGCCTGTGCCCTGATCGGGGCATTGGGCATCGGCGCGCAATGGGTTGCCTGGCGTATCCAGGCGCCGGCCATCGTGCTCATGGCGCTGTCCGGCCTGGCTGTTGGTCCGCTCTGGACCGTCGTTTTCGGCGAGCCCTTGCTGAACCCTGAGAAGGTGTTCAATGGCGGCAGCAATGAGCTGTTGCGGCCCATCGTGTCGCTGGCTGTTGCCGTGATCCTGTTCGAGGGCGGTCTCGTCCTGAAATTCGAGAACCTTCGTGACGCTGGCGCCGCCGTGCGGCGGATGGTGTTCCTCGGCGGCCCGCTGGCTTGGGCGCTGGGTACGTTCGCGGCCCATTATGCCGCCGGTCTCGATTGGGGCAGTTCCGTCGTGTTTGCGGGCGTGCTGGTGGTTACCGGGCCGACCGTGATCATGCCATTGTTGCGTCAGTCCAAACTGGGAGGGCGAACCGGCCAGTTCCTGAAATGGGAAGGCATCGTCAACGACCCCGTAGGTGCCTTGTTTGCCGTTGCCGCATTCGAAATCATCCGCGTGGCGGCGACCGGCGAGTCCATCCTGGGCAAGGGCGCCATGATCATCGTTGCTGCGGCGCTCGGCGTCGGGCTGGGCTTTGCCTTTGGGTGGGCGATTGTACGCGCTTTCCGCCAGGGCTGGACGCCGGAATATCTGAAAGCACCCATCATCTTCGCGTCGATCATTCTCTGCTATGCGCTGGCGGAAATGATCGAGAAGGAAATCGGCCTTGTTGCCGTCACGGCCTATGGCATGACGTTGGCCAATTCGCGCCTCGCAGGCCTCGCAGAACTCCGAAAATTCAAGGAAGACATCGCGGTCCTGCTGGTTTCAGGGGTGTTTGTCATCCTGACGGCCAACCTCACGCCGGACGTCATCCGTCGCGCCCTGACCTGGAATACGCTGGCCTTCCTGCTGGCCATGCTGTTCATCGTACGGCCTCTGTCGGTCTGGATTGCCACATTCGGGACGCTGAAACGCAATGAAGCTATCCTGCTAGGCTGGATTGCGCCGCGCGGGATCGTGGCCGTGGCCGTCTCCAGCCTGTTTGCGACCTTGCTGGAAGACCTCGGCCGACGCGGGGATTCGCGGTTCTATTTCTCCGGCGCGGAACAGATCACCCCGCTGGCCTTCGCGATGGTGTTCGTCACCGTGGTCCTGCATGGCTTTACGATAGGGCCGCTCGCCCGACGGTTGGGGCTTGCCCGCAAGGAGCGGCCGGGGGTTCTCCTGGTGGGTGTGAACCCGTGGAGCATCGATCTGGCCAAAGTGCTGAAGGATGTCGGCATCGAACCAATTCTCGCAGACAATAACTGGCGGCGGCTCCGGCCTGCACGGGAAGCGGGGCTCAACACCTTCTTCGGTGAAGTCTTGTCGGAAGAGGCAGAGGTCAGACTGGACCATGCGGCCTTCGACCAAGTGGTCGGGCTCTCAGCCAACGAACCCTATAACGCACTTGTTTCGGGCCATTTCGCCCCGGAGCTCGGGCGTCACCGCGTCTACCAATTGTCGGCGCAGGACACCGAGGAAGAGGATCCCCGGGCCATTGGCATGGGGACACGGGGCCGCACGCTGATCCGCCGGGGCAGGGGCTATGACAGCCTGATCCGCGACCATTATCGCGGCTGGACCTTTGGCAAGACCAAGCTGACGGACGAGTATGACCTTGAGGATTACCGCAAGGATCGGCCGAAAGTGGATCTGATCGCTGAAATTCGCCCGGACGGCACGCTGACTTTCCTTGGGCCGAATCGTGAGGCCAAGGGCGGTGAGGGTGTCACCTTGATCAGCTTTGGTCCGGCACGTGAGGTCGAGGTGGCAACAGAACCTGAAGAAATCGCTGCGGACTAGGCCCGGCTATATGCCGGCCGCCTGCAGGCCGGCGCCATGCTCACGCAGCCAGGCGCGCTGGTGTTTCCAGTCGTTGCAACAGGTTGCAACATGCGCCCAGAAGCGCGGGGAATGGTTCATTTCCAACAGATGCGCGCACTCATGCGCGGCCACATAGTCGAGCACTGCGGGCGGCGCCATAACGAGGCGCCACGAAAAGGATAGCTGTCCGTCGGCCGTGCAAGAGCCCCAGCGTGAGCGTGTATCCTTCACCGAAATGCCCTTGTAGGCGACGCCCAGCGAGGCGGCGTGGCGGTTGACGGCGCGGGTAATATCGGCGCGTGCCTGCTTCTTCAGGTAGCGTGTCACCCGCAAATGCAGCGTTTCGGGATCTCCGGGAGCGCACAGGATGTTCGGCTGGCCCGCCATCATCCGGGCCACGCGCCCCTGGCCTTGGGCGGTGAGGCGGCACGGGGCGCCGCGATAGGAAATAAGGTTGTTTTCTTCGAATCGCACGACTTCCGGCAGATGCTGGAGGCGCGTCGAAATCCAGTCGATCCGCTCGGCCGCAAAGGCAGCAGCATCCTTGATCTGGCGGCGTGTGGGGGCAATCGCGACGGCTTCCCGGCGACGTTCGTCCAGCCTCAGGATCAGCCGCCGTGCTTTGGAGTTGACCTCAAGACGGACGCGGATCTGATCCCCGTCCGGCCCATTCAATGTCACGGTCTGGCCATTGTTGTATGCCATGTTAATAATCTCACTCTAGGTGACGGGCGCAAATG
>DHZF01000158.1:9395-18842 GCA_002414505.1 Hyphomonas sp. UBA5111
AACGCTGGCATCAATCATTAAAGGGACCAAACATGAAATATCTGCTCACAGGCGTTGCCGCCATCGCCATGCTTACGGCTTGCGGGGACAAAGACAAGCCGGTTGACGCTGCAGGCTCCGAATATGCCAGCGATGCCGCAAAGGACGTCAAGGCGCGTAAGGGCGATCCGGCAACAGCCCCTCAGGCGCTTGCCGCCCTTTCTTTCGACCAGTCGGCCGATAGCCGCATTTCCTTCGGCAGCAGCAAAGTGGACGGAGACAAGGCGGTTTTCACCGATGTGACCCTGCTGGCCGCCGATGACGACGAGTCTGACGATGATGACGGTGCCCACCTCTCCGGCGCCGATGTGAAGGCGAAGAAACTCGAATTTGACGGCCTCGCCATGATTGACGGCAAGGCCAGCTTCTCCAAAATGGTCATGTCCGACATTTCTCTGGTTCCGACGGATCCAGAAGAGGCGGAAGAGGGCAGCGCGTCCATCGGCTCGATCGAACTGGTGAACCCGTCGCCTGAACTGGCCGCCTGGGTTGCCAGCGTGTTCGCGGATGCCGAACCGGCTGACATGCCGACCGGCGCGGCGCTCGCCTTTGACCTGTGGTCAATGAACGACATGAACATGCAGATCAACGAGGAGGATGGCCAGAACGGTACGTTCCTCGTGGACGCGATTTCGGTCACCGGCATGAAGGATCAAAAAGCTGCCGAAATGCATCTGAAAGGTCTGAAGTTCGACATGTTTGATCCGGAGGATGACACCACGGTCAAGGCGAATGTCGGCAATGTCGATATTCGCGGCTTTGACTGGTCAGTCTTTGCCCCGCAAGAAGGGGAAGATCTGGAAGACAGCTTCGAGTCCGGCTTCATGTCAGGCCTGAACCCGAAAGACCCGGCCAATCCAGGCTACAAGTCGATCAGCTTGAAAGACCTGAATTTCGACGTGTCCGGAGTCAATTTCGACATGCCGTCGCTTGTGTCCAATGTCAGCCATGACAAGCAAGGCCGCGCGGTGAAAGTGGTCACAGAGCCGGTCAAGATGGTGCTCAATGCCGGAGACGGCGAACTGGGCCAGCAATTGGGCGCGCAGCTGGCGACGCTGGGTTATGAAAAACTGGAACTGACCATGGCCAGTGAACAGGGCTATGATCCGGATTCCGATCTTGTCACACTGGAAAAAGGCAAGAATTACTGGGAACTGAAAGACGGCTTCCGGCTGAATTTTGGTGCCAAGTATGAAGGCGCCAGCGCTATGGCCGCAGCCCAGGCCGAGCAGAATCTCGACGCGGCAGATCCGTCCGCCATGCTGGGCGAAGTGATGGACAAGCTGACCATTCACTCGCTCGACCTGTCGCTGGATGATGACGGCATCGTCAATCGCGCCTTCAACGCCTATGCGGCGCAAAGCGGAGAAGACCCGCAGCAGCTTCGCAATCAGACGGCTGGCCTTCTGGCCATGGCACCGATGATGGCGTCCGGCTCGGGCATTGACATGGAACTGGCCACAGAAGCTTCTACGGCCCTGTCCAGCTTCATCACTGATCCGAAGACGCTGACCATCAAGCTGCAGCCTACGACACCGCTGAAAGTTTCGGAACTTGCAGAGGTCGAGGATCCTTCGACGCTGACCAAAGCGTCACTCGGCTTTTCCGCCACCAACGAATAGGATCAGCTGAATTCCTTGCGAAGCGCGCGCATCCCGGCTGGGTGCGCGCGCTTTTCTTTACTCACAGGTCGAGGCATAGACTTTCGCTATGAAAATAGCCTTTTTTGGAGATGTGGTCGGAAAGCCGGGCCGGCAGGCTGTCCTGGACCATTTGCCCGGCCTGAAGGCGCGTTTGCGCCTCGATTTTGCGATCGTGAATGCCGAAAACTCTGCAGGTGGTTTCGGACTCACCAGCGCCATTGCCGAGGAGTTCTTTGCCGCTGGTGCAGATTGCCTGACGCTTGGCGACCATGCCTGGGACCAGCGCGAGGCCCTGACCTATATCGAACGCGAGCCGCGCCTGTTGCGTCCGGCGAACTATCCTGCTGCGGCACAGGCCCCGGGGAAAGGGGCCAATCTGTTCAGCTTGCCGGACGGCCGGCGTGTCGGAGTGGTTCAGATTCAGGGCAATGTCTTCATGAAGCAGACCCTGACCAACCCCTTTGCTGCCGTGGATGAAGCGCTTGATTCCATGCCGCTGGGCGCCGTAGCCGATGCCGTTATTGTCGACATGCATTGCGAGGCGACCAGTGAGAAAATGGCGATGGGGCACCATTGTGATGGCAGGGCCAGCCTGGTTGTCGGCAGCCATACCCACGTGCCGACAGCGGATACGATGATCCTTGAAGGCGGCACCGCCTACCAGACCGATGCCGGTATGTGCGGGGATTATGACAGCGTCATCGGGATGCAGAAGCAGATCTCGCTGTACCGGTTCCAGACCCAATTGCCCGGCGAGCGATACCAGCCCGCCTTGGGGGAGGGGACGCTGTGCGGAACCTATATCGAGACCGACGACGCCACAGGACTGGCAACCCGGATCGAGGCCATCCGCATGGGTGGACGGTTGAGCGATTCGGTTCCAACCTGACGCCTCAGAAGGGCCGTCAAAGCCCTCATCAAGGAAATTGCGGCGATGGATACAATGACAACGCTCAGGCAAATTTTACGCGCTGGTACCGCCGACAGTCATGCCCGCGTGGATGACCTCATCAGCCAGCATGACCTGACCCGCCCTGACGGTTTGGCAGCTTTCCTGTCCATCAACCATCTGGCCTATTCTTGGCTTGCCGGGACGTTGCGCCCATATGCAGGATTCACAGCCCCGCCCTTGCCGCTGGCGGACATAGAAGGCGATCTCGCCACGCTGGGAATGCCTGCTCCTGTCTGGCGCAACGCCCCCGCTATAAAGACAAATCATCCAGTTGGGCTGATCTATGTTGTCGCTGGCAGCCGGCTTGGCGGTACGGTCTTGCACAAGCGCTGGCGAAAGGGTGAAGACCCACATGTTCAACGTGCAGGACGGTTCCTGAATCAGATGACAGACCGATCATGCTGGACAGCTTTTCTCGAACAAGTTTCAGCTGCATACATTGGCCAACCGGAGCGGAATGAGATAGTAGCTTCTGCAAATGCGTGCTTTTCGGTTTTCGAGGCAGCATGCCGGGAAATGACGAAAGAGACTGCCTATGGCCCGCCACAGCCCCGAGACTGACGGGCCCGCGAGCGACGTCAATTTGACGAATTGCGACCGTGAACCCATTCACACGATCGGCCGCGTGCAATCGTTTGGCGCCCTGATCTCCATGTCATCAGACTGGATCGTGAATCATGCCTCGGTCAATGTGGATCAATTCATTGGCATAGAGGCGCATGACCTGATCGGCCGCCGTCTATCCGATTGCCTGTCCGAACAGGCCTTGCTGCTGATCCGGTCGCGTATGCCGATGCTGGCCTCGCCGGATGCCGTCGAGCGTATCTTCGGTGTCGAACTGGCGGGCAATGGCAATCTGTTTGACCTGTCTCTCCACCTGTCCGGCAGGTCAATCGTGCTGGAGTTTGAGCCGCACAATGACGGTCACGATACAAATTACGTGAATTTCGTGCGCCCCATGGTCGAGCGTATCTCGCGCGCGGAAACTTCCCAGAAATTGTGTGACGATGCCGCCCGGCAAATGCGAAACCTGATCGGGTTCGACCGCATCATGGTCTACCGGTTCGCCGAAGATGGAACCGGCGAAGTCATTTCGGAATCGCTCAAGCCGGGGATGGAGAGTTTCAAGGGCCTGCATTATCCGGCCTCTGACATTCCAAAGCAGGCGCGCGCCCTCTATACAAGGAACCTGTTGCGCATCATTGCTGATGTCTCCGATCCCGGCGTGCCTATCCTCCCGGTTGTGAATCCGGAGGGCCTTCCGCTTGACCTGTCGATGAGCGGATTGCGGGCCGTGTCACCCATTCACCTTGAATATCTCGCCAATATGGGCGTCAAGGCGTCCCTGTCGATTTCAATCCTGAAGCGGGGCAAGCTTTGGGGGCTGTTCGCTTGCCATCACGAAACGCCTCGCACGCTAAGCTATGAAGTGCGCACGGCTGCGGAGCTGTTTGGCCAGCTTTTCTCTTTCGTGCTGGACCAGAAGGAATCAGACGAAGGGCGGGAAGAGCAGGGGCGTGCTCAGCTGTTACACGATCAGCTGATGGCCCAGCTCGCAGAAGATGCCTCCATCTCGGATAATTTCGAGACCATTATCAATGGCATCAGCTCGGTCATTCCTTATGATGGGGCGGTTGGCTGGGTTGAGGGCAAGTTTGAATCGACCGGGCATACGCCGACTAAGGAAGAATTTCTTGGTCTCGTGAATTTCCTCAACACGACGGCGGCAAGCCGGGTTTATCATAGTGATAGTCTGGCCAAAGTCTTTCCGACCGCTGCGGAGTTCGCGGACCGGGCGGCTGGTATGCTCGTTCTGCCGGTATCACGTGCGCCGCGAGACTATATTGTTCTCTTCCGGCGGGAGATTGCGAAATCCGTCACTTGGGCCGGCAATCCGGACAAGCCCGTCTTGCAGGGCGCCCATGGGGATCGATTGACGCCGCGCAAGAGCTTTGAGGCCTGGCAACAGATTGTGAGAAACACGTCGGCTCCTTGGCAGCCGCCCGAAATTCGTGCGGCGGAAGCGCTTCGTCTGACGCTCCTTGAAGTGGTCCTGCGGATGTCCGATGCGGCTCTTCGTGACCGGGCCAAGGCGCAGGAGCATCAGGAGCTTCTGATTGCCGAGCTGAATCACCGTGTCCGGAATATTCTCAGCCTGATTGGCGGACTGGTCGAGCAGAGCGGTACGGAAGCGCGGTCCATTTCCGAGTTCACGCATGTTGTGGGTGGCAGGATTCATGCGCTTAGCCGCGCGCACGACCTCATTACGCGGGAGCAATGGGAGCCTGCTTCGGCGCGCGAACTGATCCGCATCGAAGCTGAAGCCTATCTCGGAGCGAATGCGGAGAAGGTCAAAATTCAGGGTCCGGACGTTCACTTGCGTCCCAAGGCCTTTACCGCCGTCTCCCTTGTCATACATGAGCTGTTGACGAATTCGGCAAAATACGGCGCGCTCAGCGAGGCGAGCGGAACTGTCCTGATCACATTTTCCCAACTTCCAGATGGAGGGATGGCGATTGAATGGCTCGAGACGGGTGGCCCCCCCATCCAGTCACCTCCACTGCGGCGGGGCTTTGGATCAACCATCATTGAGCGGTCGATTCCATATGAGCTGAGTGGCCGGGCCGAACTGAAATTTGCTGTGACGGGCGTGTCAGCACGCTTCGAGATTCCGGCTGCGCATTTTGATGGGTTCACGAATGCCATTCAGGACGGGGCAGCGACGATTCTGAGGGAAAAGGCCCGGCCCAGCCTGTCAGGTCAGGCGCTTGTGCTGGAAGACAATCTGATCATTGCAATGGATGCCGAAGACATGCTCGGCTCGCTTGGGGCAACCGAAGTCTTTGTGGCCGCCAATGTCCGTGAAGCGCTCGCGATTCTGGAAGAACATTCGATCCAGTTTGCCTTGCTGGATGTCAATCTCGGCTCCGAGACCAGTGAGCCGGTAGCGGAGGTACTGCACGCGCGCGGCATACATTTCGCCTTTGCGACCGGCTATGGGGATTCCATCGATCTGGCAAAACGGTACTCATCTGTGCCGGTTGTGAAGAAACCCTATGATGTGGCCTCCATTGAGGCGGCGCTACCGGGATAAACCCGGAGCCCGTCCCCGCGCCCGAGGGCGCGGGGGGAGCGCCTATTTATTCGGTTGCGGTGTGTAGCGCAGGTACGGTTTCACGGCCTTGTAGCCCTTCGGGAAAAGACGTTCGATCTCATTCGGGTCTGTCAGGGACGGAACGATGATGACGTCGTCCCCATCCGTCCAGTTCACCGGCGTGGCGACCTTGTGGCCATCGGTCAGCTGGAGGCTGTCGATCAGGCGCAGGATCTCGTCAAAATTCCGGCCTGCGCTCGGGGGATAGATGATCGAGGCGCGAATTTTCTTGTTCGGATCGACCACATAGACAGCCCTGACCGTGACCTTGGCGTCGGCATTTGGGTGGATCATATTGTACAATGTCGCGACGCTGCGGTCAGGATCGGCAATGATCGGAAACTGGACGCTGGTGTTCTGCGTTTCTTCGATGTCGGAGATCCATCTTTTGTGATCTTCCAGACTGTCGACGGAGATCACCAGGGCCTTTGCGCCGCGTTTCGCGAACTCGTCCTTCAGTTTCGCTGTATAGCCGAGCTCTGTGGTACAGACGGGCGTGAAATCTGCGGGGTGGGAAAAGAACACGACCCAGTCATCCCCGGCCCATTCATGAAAGCGAATGGGGCCTTCTGTCGTGTTGGCTTCAAAATCCGGGGCGACGTCGCCAATCAGAAGGCTCATATTACCATACTCCTGTCTCTTGATTTCTGACCGGAAAATGGTGCCTAAGAGGAAGCAATCCAATGCGCGACATCTCAAGCTGTCGATAAGTTTTTCTAATGCCCGACCCGGGAAGAAGGAATTGGAATGAAACGCCTGATCCTGATGCGGCATGCCAAGACAGAGCCTTGGGGCGAGGGGGTCGATGATTTCAGCCGCGCGCTGACGCCGAGAGGCAAGGAGGACGCTCAGCGCATGGCCGAGGAATTGGTGGCCATGGGGTGGAGCCCGGAGCGCATCCTGGTGTCCAGCGCCCGGCGGGCCCGTGAAACCTGTTCAGAAGTGGCCAAAGTGGTCGAAGGGGAAAAGGTCCGGCCGATGGAGTCGCTCTATTTGTCCGGTGTGCGCGGCCTGACCGAAGCAGTCTGTCACAATGACGGGGCGGGCACGCTTATGGTGATTGGCCACAATCCGGGCCTGCATGATTTCTCGATGGAAATTCTGCGTGAAGCGGGCAGCCGGGATCATCAGGAGTCGATCCGGTTGATCGAGAAATTTCCGACGAGCTGCTGCGCCTTGTTCGAGAGTGACGAGGAGGGGGCGTTCGTGCCGGCCCATTTCCGTCTTGCTCAAATTCTGCGGGCGAAGGATTTCCGCGAAGCAGATGCAAATTCCTGATACAAAAAAGCCCTGCCGGTGAAGGCAGGGCAAGAAGCCGGATCGGGCAGGCGAGGTGAGAGAGGCTGGAAGCCTGCCAGGCCTGGCCCAGATCAGTTGGATGCATAGTGAACCTTGGTGAAGGTTGCGTCGTCCACATAGGCGACAATTTTCTTCATCATGGCGCGTTCGCATTGTCTGACCGCAAATGCCTTGCCGAAATTATAGGCGTCGTGTTCGACTTCGCAGCGCGTATGAACATCCTGGCGGATGCGATCATATTCGGCTTTTGCGCCTTCTGTGGTCGACAATTGGGTGCGGTTCAGATCGATTTCCATCTTGAAGTCGTCGGACGCAGCAAAGGCTGGTGCAGTGGCGATGGATGCGGCGAGGGCGATGGCGGTGAGTGAGCGGATCATGGTGAGTCTATCCTTTACGACTAGTATAATTGGGGGGCGGTGAGACCGGCGCCACGATCGGTAGGGGAAACCGTTTATCGCGGCGCCGGAAGGCAGGCCTAGTGAGCTTCGCGGCGGGCGAAGCGGCGGCGGCGGCGAACCAGAAGATTCTGACGATCCTCCGCTTTGACATCATTGGCCGGCCGGGTCCGGTGAGTTGCCTCTCCGGTCATGATGGAGAGGGCCATCATGTCTTTCGTGGCGGGGGCGGCAATGTCGCTCTGACGGGCGCGGGGGATCATGATTTTCAATTCCTTCTAGCTGTTTGTTGGCTGTCCTCGGCGAGACCATCCCGCCGCCGACACAAACAATCTAGGTTAGATATTATCGAAAATCAATAACTATTTATCGAAAAATGATAAAAGCGAGCAATTTCAAGGCTCTGATATTTGTTGAATATCGATATGCCTCGTCATAACACAAGTCAAGCGCATGAAAAAAAGCTGGAGAAGAATTCATGCAAAGGATTGCACTGGACAGATCTCTGTTCAGGCCTGCCCTTGCAGGTCAAAGCTGAGCTGGACCGGGACCATACGCTTTGTTGCAATTTTCCGACCTGCCGTCGGCCGCGAAATTCCCCGCTGCCGCGGGGCCACCGCATGAAAGGGGAGGGCGCGTGACTCCCGAGTGGGCGCAAGACGGCGCCTGGCTTCCCGCGCCGCCGCTACATGGTCGACCAGGCGCATGGGATAGGACTGCCCCAGAATAATGCCATGCTCAGACAGGACTGATTTCGGAGCTTCCCATGGGTTATGGAGATATGGGTCCGGCAGCTCCGCGAGTTCTGGAACCCATTTGCGGATGAAGGCGCCCTCCGGGTCGCGCGTCAGAGATTGCCGCACCGGGTTTGGAATATAGGAAGGGGTGTCAGCGGAGATGCCGATCACCTTGCGCGCGTTTCCATAGAACAGAATTGGGTCGAAATCCGTGCAGAGCCGCGCCATGGTCTGGCTTGGCCGGGACGGGTCCAGCCAGAGATGGCAGGTGGCAAAGGAGAGCAGCAGGCTGGGCAGTCCGGCCTCGAGATGACCGGTGGCCTGAAGGCACCGCATGCTGGCATCCAGCAGCGGAAAGCCAGTCTTGCCGGCTGCCCAGGCTGACAGGCGCGGATCTGTCAGGCTGGCATCGTCTCTGCCATGAGCGTCCAGGGGGTGTTTGCAGCCGTTTGCGAGACCCGGTCGCGCGGCGGCTTGGTGAAGCCGGGCCCGTTCGGCCAGTTTATCGGTGAAGCGCTCCAAAGCCGAGGCGAAGGTCTGGTCGCCATCCGCGAGCAGCGCCGTTCGCGCTTTCATCGCGCCTTGCCAGACTTCCCGCTCTGATACGGATCCAACAGCCAAATGGGCAGAGAGGCGGGACGCAGCCGCGTTACCCGCCATGATGGACAGGTTCGGCTTGCCTGCATTCCGGCCGTCACCGGACAGGAAGCGTCGCAATTGGAGGATGGCATTCGTTCGACCGCCTGTTTGCCGGTCCGGACAAATATCCGGATCGAGCCCGAAATCCGAGGCATCCGGCCAGGCTTCCGATGGGATCGCCAGCGCGGGAAGGGCCTTCGGCGCAGGAAGACGGGCCTGACGCATGCGCTGGAGCCACAAGGCGTCCCAATCGGCATGGGGGCTCGTTGAGCCCTGAGATCCGGCATGCTCTCTCAAAGGGATACCAACCTTCAGAGCCCAATTGCGGACATCGCGGTCCTGCGCGGAGTCGTTCGGCCCATTGTTGAGAGAATGGAAATGGAGCGAGGCAATGCCATGCTGTGCATGCAGGCGCGAGAGGACCTCCGCTGGCGACCCGGAGCGCAAGCAAAGCTGGCTGCCCTGTTGGCGCAAGGCATGATCAAGATCGGCAAGGGATTCGATCAGGAAGTCGAACTGCCGGCCAGACGCTTCAGGGCGATGCCAATGCTCCGGCTCGAAGACATATAACGGCACAATTTCCCCCCCC
>DHZF01000158.1:18905-43906 GCA_002414505.1 Hyphomonas sp. UBA5111
CGCACAAGCCGATGCGAGTGCGGCGTGATCATGGACCCGGAGGTCGCGGCGAAACCAGACAATGGTGAGCTCAGTCATAGAACAAATATAGAACATTCTGACAAAGAGTCCAAACATTTCTGTCAATTCCCCAGCTCATTGCGAAACCGAAACGAATTCAACTTCTGGTTTCTTGAGCGCCGGAGCCATTGGTTTTCAATGCCTTCAATGGGCATGGATGGGGCGAATGCGCGGGCGAGATTCCCGCAACACCTTTTTGACAACCTCGCAGAACCGCCGCCAGATCGCAGTCTGGCGGAGAGGGCAGCGGAGGCGTTCCCTTCGCGATTCCTCGGCATGTCGGCCAAGACTGGCCTTCACGAGGCGCAGACGCGGTTCATTGGGCAGCTGACGGCGATTCTGGGTATTGGAGGATTGATCGCACCGGGGGCGATACTGGCGTGTCTCGGCGGGCTGAGCCTCGTCCTGTTTACGGCCATCATAGCGTACCGCCTTGCGCTCGCGCTGTTCGGCTCCAGCCGCGCCTTTCTCCTGACCGACCCGGCGTCCCTCTCATTGCTGCTGCCAAAGTATACGATCCTGATCGCGCTGAAGGATGAGGCGGCCTGTATGCCCCAGCTTTCCGACAGCCTGATGTCGTTGGAATATCCTCGCCACTTGCTGGATGTGAAACTGTTGCTGGAGACTGGAGACGCGGCCACAAAGGATGCGATCCATGCCCAGATATGGCCGGAAGGGACAGAAGTGCTCGTGCTGCCCCCCGGCAGACCGCAGACCAAGCCACGCGCCCTGAATTATGGTCTGGCGCGAGCAAAGGGTGCATTCGTCACTGTCTACGACGCAGAAGACCGGCCCAATCCCGGCCAATTGATGGAGGCGGCACGCCGTTTCGCCTGGGATCCGGATCTGGCCTGTGTCCAGGCACCCCTGGCAGGCAGTGTCCGTTTTGGGAGCTGGTTGTCGCGGCATTGGGCGCTGGAGTATGCCATTCAGTTCAACCGGCTGATGCCAGCCCTTGCCCGGCTGGGCATGCCCATTCCGCTCGGCGGTACGAGCAATCATTTCCGCGGACTTATGTAGCAAGCGCACCAAGCGCTGCCGCATTTCGTCCGGCTCCAAATAGGAGACGGAAATGATATTAGAGTTTTTGGCTGCCTGCGCGCTTCAAGTAGCGCTCCAACTTGTGCCCCCCCCACTCACTTTGCATGTCGCTTCTCCGCAATTTGAAGTCTTCTTTGAGGGGGACATCGAAACCGTTAGCTCCAGTCCAGAACTGGATAGATTCATCATCCAAAACGTTGCCGAACACGTCCAATCCGCTCAAGAACACAACAACGATGACGCATTTTCCAGAAAGCGGGGATCCTACGTCCAATATTTTTTCGACTTTTTCGTAATCTCTAAACTTCGCAAGGATGGAAGTTGGTTCAGCCCCACCTGCCGCGACATCTTCGATGCCGATAGTTTTGGACTCAAAATTAATGCTCTGAATTTCCTCCTCGCCATTGTTGTCGATGATGAGGCCGACCACAGAAACGCCGGGCAGCCTGGCAGGGGATTGACCTGTATTTTTGACGGTGAACCAAAAGTGGGCAATCCACTCTCGTTCCCGATCTTCGGTCTTGAGCTGATAGAGACGACACTCAACATCCCTGCACGTGAGGTAGGCTTTTATCTGTTTTTGTCCGAGCGTTCTGGTTTCAGAAATTTGTTTCCTCATCAAACGAACATTCCAATAGAGGAAGCCGAGGCCGACGCCGCTTACGAGAACGCCGAACATGCCAACTCCTATGGCAAGCAGCGTCCATTCGGCCATGTCTTGCTGCGCCCTAAGGTCTGGTATGGCGGTATCGCTGGCGGCATCGGCTGGGGGTGTTTTCTGAACGCACTCTATCGCGCCAAACGAAACAAGCCGGCACCTGACGGATACGTCTTGGTGAGCTTGGTCCTCGGCGTGTTCGGATATGCGTTGGCGTTCCTCGATGTGGCTTTCTCGATAATCTAAATATTTTGTGGCTGTGTAACCGATCACGTTACCGATCGTTTGCGTGGCAAACACAGTCAGCAAAATATACCAAGCCGTATTTCGCCAGTCGCGAAGCGGGATGCTTGCGAGGCTCGACCAAATACTATTCCATTTGGAAGTTACCTTATTGCCAACTGTTCTGAACCAATTGCCGTCAGACATTGCAGCAAGAAAGCCGCAGTGAACTTCCCTCTGCTGAGCTTGTTGCGGATGTTCGCTTCTTTCTCCTCAACACCAATAGCCTCCAGTTTTTCAACTAGCTGACTATACGTGATTCCCTTGAATTTAAGTTGGGCTTTTAGAAGGTTTGCGGCCTTCTCTTCCCATTCGTTTTTGTCTGCCATGTATCGCTCCTGATATGAAATGCATCATAAACGATACTTTTGCCCTTGTCTACGATACCAATATGCACTATATACGATGCATAGGTATCGAAAACGAGACAAATGGCACAACACTTCCTCCTCTCAGCAGCAGCGCGCACCCTGTCGCTTCGCCAAATCTATAAGGCGGGCGAAGATGCAGCGTATGAGACGTTCTGCGCTCTCCGCTGGCCGGAGACGGGTGGCGTAGCTGTGTGCCCTGACTGTGGTTGCTACGAGTCCTACAAGATCACGACGCGCCGTAAGTATAAGTGCAAGGCTTGCTATCGCCAGTATTCGGTTACGTCCGGCACGATCTTCGCCAGCCGTAAGCTTTCCTTCTCTGACATTCTCGCCGCTATCTGCCTGTTCGTGAATGGCTCCAAAGGCCGCTCAGCCGTCCAGCTGAGCCGTGAGCTTGGCGTCCAGTACAAGACGGCTTGGGTCATGGCGCACAAGCTGCGTGAATCCATGCAAGACGAAGTTGAAGGCGCTACGGTTCAAGGTGAAGTCGAGATTGATGGCGCTTACTTCGGAGGCCACATCCGCCCGAAGAACCTACGCAAGGATCGCGTTGACCGTCGCCGCAAGCGCTACCAGACCGGCACCCGCCGTGTTGTGGTTGTCGCCCGCGCTCGCAAGGGCCGCACCCTCACCTTCGTGACCCGCACCGAAGCCGATGGCGTTGATCTGGTTGCACGCACGGTAAAGCCAGGATCGACCATCTACGCGGATGAGGCGAACCATTGGGACCACCTGTCACGCGGCTATGCAATGGGCCGGATCAATCACGAGGAAGCCTATAGCGACCTGTGTGGCACCCATACGAACAATGCCGAGAGCTTCTTCTCCCGCCTGCGCCGCATGGTGCGCGGTCAGCATCACTTCGTTTCTCCGAAGTACCTGCATCAGTACGCCGTTCACGCCGCTTGGCTCGAAGACCATCGCCGGGAAAGCAATGGCGACCTGACCATGCGGGTTTTGGGAAATGCGATGGCCGCGCCCGTCAGCCGGGAGTTTGCCGGGTATTGGCAGCGCTGAGAGCCTGTGAATGGCCGCGAACGGCTCGTGAACATAAGACTCCAAATTAACCACAAAATGTGGCCTAATATCAAATGAGCCCGCAACCGAAACCGATTCGGTTGCAGGCTCGACCTTGAATGAAACCTCTTGGAGAGGAGTGCAGCGCGTTGCCTGATCAGAATCCCCTGAAACGCGCGCGCCGTCAATCCCTCCAAGGCCATGCCATGGAGGAAAATAGGCATGCTGTCTCTACATATCACGCACGTAAAGCGCGACGGGCCAGACCCGGGACGCGTCATGGACTTCTACTGCGGTCCCGGGTGGGCAATGGAAGCTGAGCTGGCTTTCCAGCACTATCGGAGCGGGCAGAAGTTCCACACCTATGAGGGCGGTAAACGAGCTGACGTAACGCTTGGGAAGTCTATAACAGGGCGCCCTTACTTTCGGACCGTTTCCGACAGTAGCGTTGCAAACAACCTCAGCGCTCTCCCTCCGCCCGCGTTAAGTCCACTTGCGCGGGCAATCCTTGCGAGCTCTCGGAAGTCACAAGCGCCGACTATCTTGGGAGCAACCAATGCGCTCAGTCCTCCTCCCAAACGGACGCGGACTCTTCTTGGCTAAGGCTCCATACCAAGGCCTTTCCTGAATGCTGCCGGGCGCGTACATGCCCGGCAGCTCTTTCTTTTCTGAGGCACTTCGATATTCGCCGCGTCATATCCGACAGATACTTCCTATCGTTCGGATCATCGCCGCGTAGTTCCACGATATTCCTTGCTATCTCTCGGCTCGTGAGAGGGCCGTCAGCGTGTCTCAGCTCGTGCAGGCAGGCGCGGAGTAGCTCACCCTGTCCAAAGAGCCTGACAACCTTCTGACGCGGCATGATGCTATCCAGATCCCCGGTATAGCCCAGCGTCCCTAGAACGCGGTCCAGTGCGGCCACGTCGTTCTTTATCTCGGCTGTGCGGTCCCTCAGTCTCTCGGCTTCATTGAACAACTCGGCCCGCTTGGTCAGCAGGCCGTTGATGGTGTGCTCGAAGGCTTCAGTTTTGGAGGGCTTTAAGGTGCCCCACTTCGTCAGGGGAGTTGGATGTGTCATGGACACAGAGTCCCAAATCAGGCAGATTCTGGGAAGGCGCGAAGTTGGTGCGCTTGCTACATAAGTCCGCATTTCCGGCGTACAGCCTTGCTGGCTACGGGCGGATGGGACGCATGGAACGTCACGGAAGACGCAGACCTCGGCCTGCGGTTCGCGCGTCTGGGAAAAAAGATCGGGGTCATCGCGCCATCGACAGTTGAGCTGCCGCCCCAGCGCCTGGGGGTGTGGATCGGTCAGAGGTCCCGATGGCTGAAAGGTTTCGTCCAGACATGGCTTGTGCTGATGCGCGAGCCGGTGACCGCCGCCCGGGAAATGGGCGTGCTGAGATTTGTGTCCATGCAATTGACACTCGGCGCCTCCATCCTCTCGGCGCTCCTGCATTTGCCATGGCTTGTCTGGTGCGCGTTCTGCCTCGTGTCTCCGGATGCCCGGGTCAGCCTGGTCAGCTGGACGATGCTGCTCGTTTCCTACGCGGTCGGCGCTGTGACGGCTTTGACGGTACCTTCGAGTACTTTTGCGGTGCGGATGAGGGATCTCGTGACATTTCCGTTCTATTGGCCCCTTCAATTCATTGCCATGATGCGAGCGCTCTACAGTCTCGCCAAGCGGCCGCATTACTGGGTGAAGACCCCGCGGGAAATGCTGCCAACTCCCGCTGACGGCCAAGCCGGGAACTGAGGGCCTCCAGGGTTTCTAACGCAAGGTCAGTGCTTGGCGGTGCCTCCTGATAGGCATAAGGTCAGGGCTTGTTCCGTTGCCCCTTCAGGAGTCCGATATGGCGTATGATGAATCTGTCGACCTAGAACAGTTCCGCGCGCAAACGCGCGAATGGCTGGAAGAGAATTGTCCGCCGTCGATGCGCACGCCGATGAAGGATGACGAGATCGTCTGGGGCGGCAAGCGCGAAAAGTTCAAGAACCCGGAAGCCAAACTCTGGCTGGAGCGCATGGGGGAGAAGGGGTGGACCTCTCCGGAATGGCCGGCGAAGTATGGCGGCGGTGGCCTGAGCCGCGCACAGAACCGCGTGCTGCAGGAAGAGTTGCGCCGCATCAAGGCGCGCCCGGCGCTGTTCTCTTTCGGCCTCTGGATGTTTGGCCCGGCCTTGCTTGAGTTCGGCAATGAGGAACAGAAGCTGCGCTTCATCCCCGATATTGTGAAGGGCAAGACACGCTGGTGTCAGGGCTATTCCGAACCAGGCGCAGGATCCGATCTCGCAGACCTGCAGACGCGCTGTGAAGACAAGGGCGACCATTACCTGATCAATGGCCAGAAGGTGTGGACGTCCTACGCTGACAAGGCCGACTGGATCTTCTGTCTCGTGCGCACGGACACGAGTGTGAAGCATGAGGGCATCAGCTTCATCCTGTTCGATATGGAAAGCCCGGGCGTTGAAGCGCGGCCGATCCTGTTGATCTCCGGTGAGAGCCCATTCTGCGAAACCTTCTTCACCGATGTGAAAGTGCCGAAGGACCAATTGGTCGGCGAGGTGAACGGCGGCTGGCAAATCGCCAAGCGCCTGTTGCAGTTCGAGCGCTCCTCCATCTCCGCCGGCGGCTTTGGCGGCACAGGCGGATCAGGCATCCTCGGACCGGAAGAGTATGCGAAGATGCATATCGGCACAGACAGCGAAGGCCGACTGATCGATGGCGACCTCCGTGGGCGGATCACTGACCACAAGATGTATGCCAAGGCGTTCAATCTGACCGTCCAGCGCCAGGCCGAACAGGCCAAAGCAGGCCAGCAGGTCGGGCACACCGCCTCCATCCTGAAATACGGTGCGGCTAAGATGAACCAGGATCGGCATGAGCTTCTCGTCGAGGCGCTTGGCACTGAAGGCCTTGGCTGGGAAGGGGAGGGTTTCGACCCGTCCGCCAAGAAGGTCACGCGCCAGTGGCTTCGCTCGAAAGGCAATTCGATTGAGGGCGGCACGAGCGAGATCAATCTGAACGTGATCTCGAAACGTGTGCTCGGGCTCAAAGACCACAAATAATCATGTCGTCCACACAGATCATCCTTCTGTTTCTTGGCACGCCGTTCATGGCCGGAGTCCTGGCTCCGTTCTTCCGTGGGCGCTGGCTGGTGCAGTTTGCTGTGTGGGCCATGGCGCTGCTGTCTACCCTTGTCGTCGTCTATGTCTGGGCGGGCATGGAGGCAGCGCGTCTCGAACTGACAAGTATCAGGCTGGCACTTGCTGCGAGCGCCTTGTGGAGTACGGCCGGACTGGCCGGGCTTCTCGTCGGGCGCGAAGCGGAAAACGTGCGGCGCGATGCAAGGAACACCAGGGAAAAACGCAAGGCTTCGGAGATATTCAGATGACATTCCTTTTGACGGAAGACCAGGAAATGCTGCGCGACACCGCGATGGCATTCGCCCGCGACGAGATGCCGGTCACGCGCCTGCGCCAGTTGCGCGATAGCGGCGCAAATGGTGTGGACGCAGAAACGCGCCAGAAACTGGCCGAACTCGGCTTCTTCGGTGTGATCATTCCGGACGAGCCGGGCGGCGAGCATTTCGGGCTGGTCGGTCTGGGCCAGGTGCTGGAAGCGCAAGGCCGCACCTTGGCGCCGACGCCTGTTCTTCAGACGGCCTTGATTGCGGCAAGCGCGCTGCAGCTAGGCGGCAGTGCAGAGCAACAGGCCGAATGGCTGCCGAAGATTGCTGGCGGCGAGGCGAGCTTTGCGCTGGCGCTGGACGAGACGGCGCATTTCAATCCGCTGGGAATTGCCACCGAAGCTGAAAGCAACGGGCAGGGCTACACGCTGAACGGCATGAAGCGGTATGTTCCGGATGCCCATCATGCGGATTCGCTGATCGTTGTCGCGCGTACCTTTGGTGAAGCGGGAGACCGTCACGGCCTGACGCTGTTCCTGGTCCCTGCGGACGCAAAGGGCGTTTCCATACAGGCATTGCATTCCGTTGACTCGCATGGCGCCGCCCATGTCACACTGGAAGATGTCATGGTGCCTGAAAGCGCAATCATCGGCGCATTGGACAAGGGCGCGGATGTGCTTGAGCCTGTGCTGGACCGGGCTGCGATTGGCCAGGCTGCGGAAATGCTGGGAAGTGCGGATGCCGCTTTCGAGATGACGCTGGAGTATCTCAACAGCCGGAAGCAATTTGGCCAACTGATCGGATCGTTCCAGTCCCTGCAGCATCGCGCTGCCAAGATGTTTACCGAGCTGGAACTGACGCGGTCCTGCATCTCAGCTGCGCTCTCTGCCGTAGACGAAGGCAAGCCAAATGTCGCTGAGCTTGCGAGCCTCGCCAAGGCGCGTGCCAGCGAACTGGTTCATCTGGTTTCAAACGAGTGCGTGCAGATGCATGGCGGCATCGGCATGACCGATGATGCAGATCCCGGTCTCTACATGAAGCGGGCCCGCGTGCAGGAAGCCCTGTATGGGTCTGCGAGTTGGCATCGTGATCGCTACGCGCGGCTTGCCGGCTACTAGCCAAGAGTTCAGCGCAAAGAAAAAGCCGGGAGGGTGAAGACCTTCCCGGCTTTCTTTTTTTGTCCCGTGAAGGGAGCAGCGCCTAGCCCTTGAGGACCGAGCCCTTCTTGAGCGCCTTGGCGATCAGATAGTACATCACCGGACGATGCTTTGCGCGAACGGACTTGCCGTACTTCGCAACTGCGTCGGCAATGGCAGCATCTGCCTTGGCTTCGTCCGTTACGCCGAGCTTCTTTGCAATGAAGCCCTTCTTGATACGGCCAAGCTCTTCCTTGTCCGAGGCCGCGACAGTCGCGGAATCGGCTTTGTAGATCGTCGGCCCACAGGCTTTGACGGCTGCATCCAGAAGCGCCATGTCGGAGCGTGTTTCACCAACCTTGTCTTTCAGGTCAGCGATGTACTTCTCCATCAGCACTTCCTTGGGTGAAGGTGCCTTGGCAGGTTTTGTTGTCTTAGGTGCAGCAGCTTTTTTTGGCGCCGCGGCTTTCTTGGCTTTGGTTGCTTTTGCCATGGGAGTTTCTCCTCAATGGGCCCGACGAACGGGCGTGTTTGAATTTACGCAGCTCACAACACGAATCAGTTTGAAACGCAGTTTGCACACTGACCCCTTTTTCCACAGCCTGCCAACCCCTTTTCGGTAGTGCAATCAATTCCTGATAAGTTCGAATACGGATTAAGTAGTGTGGATTTCGCTTTTGAGTTCAGGCGTTCGCAGGTCTGGATACGATTGATTGACCTCTGTGTGCGAGGCGTTCACACCTTTGGAATTCTATTGACTGTGAAATGAGGAAGAGATGTTCCGTTACCTGCCCTGGCTTGCGACTGTACTCTTACTGGCCTTGTGCCTTGTGTTCTGGAGACAGCACAATTGGTTGATATACATTGCTGTGGCCATGACGCCCTTGGCACTCATAGGTTTGTATGACCTGTTTCAGCGCAAGCACACCTTGTGGCGCAACTACCCACTTATTTCGCGCGTCAGATGGGTTGCCGAGGAATTGCATCCCTTCCTGCGGTCTTACATTGTCGAAAGCGAAACAGAAGGGCGGCCCTTCAATCTGGAAGACCGCGCGCTGGTGTATCGCCGCGCCAAGAATGTCTCTTCTGTTGAGCCCTTCGGCAGTCATCTGGACATCGACAAGCCGCCCTATGAATGGTTGGCGCACTCCATTGCCGCCAGGCATCCGGAAGAAGCAGATCCACGTGTACGGGTGGGCGCGCCGGGTACAGCGCAACCCTATTTCGCAAGTGTCCTCAATATTTCGGCCATGAGCTTTGGCGCGCTCGGGGGACATGCTATCGAAGCCTTGTCCAAAGGTGCGTCCATGGGCGGCTTCTATCACGATACAGGTGAGGGCGGCGTCTCGCGCTATCACCGGCAGGGGGGAGGTGATCTCGTCTGGGAACTGGGCTCCGGTTATTTCGGATGCCGCGCGGCAGACGGATCATTCGATGCTGCGAAGTTTGCAGACACCGCAAGTGACCCGCAGATCAAGATGATTGAGGTGAAGCTGAGCCAGGGCGCAAAGCCCGGCCATGGGGGTGTACTGCCTGGTGAGAAGGTCACCCCGGAAATTGCAGAAGCACGCGGTATTGAAGTCGGACTGACATGTATTTCTCCGCCTGCGCACTCTTCCTTCTCGACACCGATTGAGATGCTGGAATTTGTTGCCAGACTGCGTGACCTGTCAGGCGGAAAACCGGTCGGTATCAAGTTTGCTGTCGGCAACCGCTGGGAGACGCTGGCGATTTGCAAGGCAATGCTGGAGACAGGCCTGCGTGTCGACTTCATGGTGGTGGATGGCGGAGAAGGAGGGACCGGTGCGGCGCCTGCGGAATTCCTTGACCATGTTGGTGCTCCGCTAAGGCAGGGTCTGGTACTGACGCGCAATGCACTGGTCGGGACGGGCCTGAAAGACGATGTGCGTCTTGCCTGCTCCGGCAAGCAGATCAGCGCGTTCTCGATTGCCTCCTCCTTGGCGCTTGGCGCAGATTGGGTGAATACGGCGCGTGGCTTCATGTTCTCGCTCGGATGTATCCAGTCCCTGAACTGCCACAACAATACGTGCCCCACCGGAATTGCAACGACCGACAAGACCCGCCAGCGCGGACTGGTTGTCGAGGAGAAGGCAATCCGGGTCAGGAATTTCCAGCGGAACACGGTCCAGGCCCTCATGGAAGTGGTTGGGGCGACCGGGTGCGTACATCCATCTGAACTGACACCGCGCCATGTGATGCATCGGGTGACGGAAGACATCGCCTACACCGCAGAGCGCGCCTACCAACTCGTGCAGCCTGGCCAATTGCTGACTGCGCCGGATGAGACGCAGCTCGCACGGGAATGGCGCATGGCGCAGGCGCATAGTTTCCAGCCCGCCGACTAGATGATGCAAATCGGTCGGAACCAGCGGTCTTTCGTTCGGTTCTATGATACTGCTCGCAAAGCGGGCAGGGTGGGGGTTTCTGCACACGGGCGCTACGCTGTGGCTTTGGAAGCGACAGGCCGCGCGCTAGACCCGATGAGACAGGATGGCAATGACAGAACAGAACATTTCAAAAAGCTCACGACTGGTCGCAGTCTCGAACCGCACGGCGGCTGGAGAAGAGAGCCGTGCCGGCGGGCTTGCTGTCGCATTATGGGACACGCTCGCGGATACGCAGGGGCTCTGGATCGGCTGGAGTGGCCGGATTCTCGACTTCCCCAGCAATCGCGCCAGGCGCTCGGAAGAAGATGGGGTTGAGTTTGCCCTGACCGACTATTCCCGTGATCAGTTTGACGGCTTCTATCTTGGCTATTCCAACAGCGTCCTGTGGCCAGTCATGCACAACCGAATTGATCTGGCTGTGTTCGATTCCGCATTTTACAGGTTCTATGTCGAGATCAACGAGAAGTTCGCGGAGATTGTGCGGCGTCAGGCAGATGAAACAGACACGGTCTGGGTCCATGACTACCATTTCCTGCTGCTCGGCGACATCCTGCGCGAAGAGGGCTGGCAGGGAAAATGCGGCTTCTTCCTGCATATTCCTTTTCCCGCGCCGGAAGTGTTTCGGGCCATCCCCGAGCATCGCAAGCTGGCCCGGGGCTTATGCGCCTATGACGTGGTCGGCCTGCAATGCCGGAAGGATCTCGCCAATCTCGCGCAGTATCTGGAAGAAGAGTTCGGTGCGGAAGAGCAACCGGATGGCAAGTTCAAAGTAGACGGGCGCCTTGTTCACCTGCTGCACTGTCCCATCGGGATCGACAGCTCAGGTTTCGCAGAGGCGGCAACCGCTGAGCCGGCCGCCCGCGCCGCGACGCGCCTGTCCCGGTTTCTCGGCGAACGGGATCTGGTCATTGGGGTGGACCGGATGGACTATTCCAAGGGGCTGCCGCAACGCTTTGAGGGCATGGCCGATTTGTTCGACCGGTATCCGGAGCTGCATGGAAAAATCTCGTTCACACAGATCGCGCCACCTTCTCGTTCCGTCGTGGAAGAATATGCGCAGCTCCGTGAACAGCTGGACGCCCTGTCGGGGCGGATCAATGGCGATTATGGCGATCTTGACTGGATGCCGATCCGTTATCTTGCGCGCGGGTACGACCGGGAAGAGATTGCCGGTCTCTACCGCCTCGCCAAGGCCTGTCTGGTCACCCCCTTGCAGGACGGCATGAATCTTGTTGCGAAGGAATTCATCGCGGCGCAGGACCCCGAGGATCCGGGTGTGCTCATCCTGTCGCAATTTGCAGGGGCCGCAGAGCAGATGAAGGAGGCGCTTATCATCAATCCCTATGACAGCTCCGCCATCGCAGAAGCGGTGAAGCAGGCCATCGAGATGCCGTTGGATGAGCGCCGTGAGCGTTGGCAGAAACTCTATGCCAATATTGCCGAGCAGGACATTCACTGGTGGCGCCACCGCTTCATGACCGCTTTCGAAGGCGTGCAGGCATGAGCAAACCCCAGTCTTTCCCACCGCTGCTGGACCGCAACGCGGCCCTGTTCCTCGATTTCGATGGCACATTGTCCCCGCTACAGGACGATCCGGACGCCGTGTTTCTTGAGCCCGGCATGGACGCCATTCTGATGAAAATATCGTCGATGCTCGGCGGGGCTCTGGCCATCCTGTCTGGACGCGATCTGACGGATCTGTCGAAACGCGTGCCAAACGCGCTCTGGCGATTCGGCAATCATGGTCTGCGCGCGGCGGCCCCCGGACATGCGACGACGGACAAAATCCCTACAGCGCCGGACGCTCTGGTAACCAGCCTGATCACCATCGTGGACTCGCATACAGGTGTGCGGCTGGAAGAGAAGGGGCCTGTCCTGGCAGTCCACTACCGCGCCGCGCCTGACAAAGGGGATGAACTGACCCGTCAATTGGAGGATGTCCTGTCCCGGCATTCCGATTATTCCCTGCAATCGGGAAAGATGGTGCTGGAGGCAAAGCCAAGCGGCGCGAACAAGGGCGTCTGCCTGCAAGAGGCGATGGAAACGGCTCCTTTCGCTGGGCGCACGCCGGTTATGATCGGCGATGACAAGACGGATGAAGATGCGTTTCTCGTTGCAAATCGGCTCGGCGGGTGGTCGGTCAAGGTCGGTGACGGCGACAGCGCAGCAAACTATCGGTTGGGGTCGCACCATGATGTGGCGGCTTACCTGCAACAAGTGTTAGGAGACGTATGAGCCTCGATCTTGGTATTGTTGGTAACGGGACGATTGCGGGCCTGATCAATTCGCGTGGCGACTATGAATGGTTCTGCCTGCCGCGGTTTGATGGCGAACCTGTCTTTAACAAATTGCTTGGGGGAGGGGGCACGTTCAGCGTCTGGATGGAGGGGCTGACGAAACGCACCCAATCCTATGACCGGAACACGGCAATCCTGCGCACGAGGATGGAATCTGAAGACGGCGCCATCCTGGAGATCGTGGATTTTGCGCCGCGCTTCCAGCATAAGGGACGAACATTCCGTCCGGCCAGCCTGGTTCGCAGGTTCGAGGTGATTGCCGGGGCGCCCCAGCTGAAGATTTCCCTGACACCCGAAACCGATTGGGGCGGGCGCAAGCTCAAGCCCATTCGCGGTGTGAACCATGTACGCTTCATCGACGATGAATTTTCTTTCCGTGTAACGACGGATGCGCCAGTGTCCTACATCCTGACCGAGACCAGCTTTATCCTGGACAAGGATACGACATTCATTCTTGGCGCCGACGAATCCCTGACGGATTCGCCGGGCGTCATGGCGCGGGACTGGGAAGAACGGACAAGACAATACTGGGCGAAATGGGCGCGAAGCCTGGCCATCCCATTTGAATGGCAGGACGAAGTCATTCGGGCGGCCATCACATTGAAGCTCTGTGTTTTTGAGGAGACCGGCGGGATCGTGGCGGCCCTTACCACCTCCATTCCGGAGCATGAGGGGTCATCGCGAAACTGGGACTATCGCTTCTGCTGGATACGCGATGCCTATTTCACCGTGACAGCCCTGAACAGGCTGTCCGGGATGGGCACACTTGAACACTATATGAGATGGGTGCGGAACATTGTGGCCCACTCGAAAGGTGGCCATATCCAGCCAGTCTATGGCATCGGGCTTGAGGCGGATTTGAGCGAAGACCTGGCGCCGAACTTGCCAGGTTTCCGGGACTCCGGGCCTGTGCGCCGCGGCAATCAGGCCGCCGAACACGTCCAGCATGACGTGTATGGACAGGTCGTTCTTGGCGTCTCCCAATCCTTCTTTGATCGTCGCCTGCTGGCTCAGCCCGGCATTGCGGAATTTGAACAGCTCGAGCCCGTCGGCGAGCGCGCCTTTGCCGTGTATGACACGCCGGACGCTGGTATCTGGGAATTCCGGACCATTGCGCACGTTCACACCTCGTCTGCCATCATGTGCTGGGCTGCGTGTGACCGCCTGTCCCGTATCGCCGAACGGCTGGGTCTCGACAATCGCGAGGCCTATTGGAGGGAGCGCGCCGACATCATCCATGAAACCATTCTGGAAAAAGCCTGGAATGACGAGGTGAAAGCCTTCACGGCCGCCTTTGGCGGAACGGATCTCGATGCGTCAGTCCTGTTGATGGCGGAGATTGGTTTCCTGCCTGCCAGCGATTCACGCTATATCTCGACTGTGGAGGCCGTCGACCGCGATCTCCGCATGGGTGATCATGTGTATCGCTACAAGGTCGAGGATGATTTCGGCAAGCCGAAGACCGCTTTCACGGCCTGCACGTTCTGGTTCATTGATGCGCTATACCGGGTCGGACGCGTGGAAGAGGCGCGCAACATGTTCGAGGCCGTTCTCGCCAGTCGAAACCATCTCGGCCTGCTGTCAGAGGATGTGAATCCGGAGACAAACGAACTCTGGGGGAATTTCCCTCAAACCTACTGCATGGTTGGAATCATCAATTCCGCCGCCCTTCTGAGCAAGCCTTGGGCAGCCGTCACCGGATAATGCGCAGTTTGGGCGAACGCAGCGAGTTCGGCAGTATCAAACACTGAGTTTGTTGAAACGATCCAGCGTCTGTGCGTTGCTGAGTGCATGGCCGAAGGCGAGGAAATATTCGACGAAATGCACGGGTTTGGCGAGGGTGTCAGGGCGCCCTATGCCAGTTATGGCTGCTGGTTTGACAAGACCACGCCATCTGCCCTGCTGAAGAAGTCGCGCGATGCGCAGACCTTCTTCCGGCGAACCGGCATCACTTTCAATGTATATGGCGACGCGGAGGCGGACGAACGTCTTATTCCTTTCGATCTCGTACCACGCATCATTGGCGCGAGTGAGTGGGCCCTGCTGGTGCGCGGGATCGAGCAACGGGTGAAGGCGATCAATGCGTTCCTGTATGACATCTATCACCGGCAGGAGATTGTCCGGGCCGGGCGCCTGCCCGAACGCCTGATCCGGGAGAATGACGCCTTCCTGCCCAAGATGATCGGATTTGATCCACCAGGCGGGATCTATACCCATATTGTCGGAATCGATCTGGTGCGGACCGGGCCGAACGAATTCTTCGTCCTGGAAGACAATGCCCGCACCCCATCCGGCGTTTCCTACATGTTGGAAAATCGGGAAACCATGTTGAAGATGTTCCCGGAACTGTTTGCGCAGATGTCGGTCCAGCGCGTCTCTGGCTATCCGATGGCCCTGCGCAGGTCGCTTGAGCGATCCGCGCCGCACCAGGCGTCGGGGCGGCCGACCGTGGCGATCCTGACGCCAGGCATCCACAATTCAGCCTATTTCGAACATGCTTTTCTCGCGGACCAGATGGGGGTCGAGCTGGTGGAAGGCCATGACCTCCGCGTCGTGGGCGGACGGGTCGCCATGCGGACCACGCAAGGGTATGAGCCGATCGATGTGCTCTATCGCCGGGTCGATGACGACTTCCTGGACCCGTTGAATTTCCGTTCGGAATCCATGCTGGGTGTGGCGGGCATCTTTGATGTTTACCGGGCAGGGGGCATTACCATTGCCAACGCTCCCGGCACCGGCATTGCCGACGACAAGGCGATCTATTCCTATATGCCGGACATCGTCGAATTCTATACCGGGCAGGCCCCGCTGTTGAAAAACGTGCCGACCTGGCGCTGCGCGGAAGCAGACTCGCTCTCCTATGTGCTCGAGCATCTGGACGAACTGGTCGTCAAGGAAGTGCATGGGTCTGGAGGCTATGGCATGCTGGTCGGGCCGGCGGCCAGCAAGAAAGAGATCGCTGCGTTCCGGAAGAAGCTTGAGGCCAGGCCGTCGAACTATATCGCGCAGCCGACGCTCGCGCTTTCGACTGTGCCGGTTCTGACGAAAGCCGGCCTGTCGCCGCGCCATGTCGATTTGCGACCGTTCGTTCTCGTATCGTCGGATGGGGTGGAGGTGACGCCGGGCGGGCTGACCCGTGTGGCCATGAAGAAGGGATCACTGGTCGTAAATTCCAGCCAGGGCGGCGGCACGAAGGACACTTGGGTTTTGAAGGAAGGATAGGTCATGTTGGGCAGGACTGCATCTGGCCTGTTCTGGATGGCCCGGCTGCTGGAGCGCGCCGAAAATACCAGCCGCCTCGTCGAGGCAGGCTTCCGCATGGCGCTCACCCGGTCGCAACCCGGTGAGGAGGAATGGCGATCCGTGCTGGTCACGGCGGGGTGTTGCGATGCCTATCTTGAACGCCATGACACGATCGAGGGAGAGAAGGTCGCCGACTTCGCCCTGCGGGACCGAAGCAATCCGTCCAGCGTGATGTCAGCCCTGCATGCTGCGCGCGAGAGTGCCCGCATGACCCGGACCGCACTGACGCGGGAAATGTGGGAGGCCATCAATGATTTCTGGATGGTTGCGCGCGATGCCCTGAAGCGCCCGCCCTCTGAAACGGACCTACCGGAAATCCTGACCCTGATCAGGCAGCAAGGCGCGCAGGTAAGGGGCGCCACAACAGGCACCATGCTCCGCAACGACATCTACAATTTCGTCATGCTCGGCATCATGTTCGAGCGGGCCGATAATACGGCGCGGATACTCGATACCAAATACTATGTCCTGTTGCCGTCGAGCGCTTCGGTCGGTTCGTCGCTCGATAATGTCCAATGGGAAATGATCCTGCGGTCGGCATCGGCTGAGCGGTCATTCCACTGGCTCAATGGCGGCAATATCACGCCGCGCGCCATTGCAGACTTTCTCATCTTCGACACACGCATGCCGCGCTCACTGGCATATTGCTACGACACGATCACCTATCAGTTGGACTGGCTGTCACGGCAATATTGCCAGCGCCTCGAAACGCACGATCTGGCCGCGTCCCTGGAAGCGAGCTTGACGGCGACGACGATCGAAAGCGTGTTTGAGAACGGGCTGCATGAATTCCTCACAGATTTTCTGGTTCGCAATGCGTCGCTGTCGTCGCAGATCGAAAAAGATTTCAGGTTTGCGGAGTGACAGTATGCGACTGACTGTGGACCATACATCGACCTATTCATACGAAACCGGTGTTTCCTATGCGCTCCAGCAGGTCCGCAAGAGGCCGGTTAGTTTGCCTTCGCAATCCATCCTGTCATGGGATTTGTCCATTGACGGCGCGCATTGGGAAACAAGCTACACGGACCATCACGGAAACCTGGTGGATTTGATCCAGCTTGAGTCAGGGGTCACGAGCGTTTCGGTGAGTGTGAAGGGTGAGGTGGAGACCCATGACACATCCGGCGTGATGGGGGGGCATAGTCAACTCGTGCCGCTCTGGCTGTACCAGCGGTACACCGAGCTTACATCGCCGGCAAAGGGGCTGCGCGCGCTGGCAGGCAAGTTCAGCCGATATCCCGCGCAGGACATTGGGGTCCTGCACGAATTGATGGCGGAAATTGCAGGGGTGGTCGCTTACCAGACCAATGAAACAGACTCGCACACAACGGCAGAGGATGCGCTGCAGCAGGGGCAGGGCGTGTGTCAGGACCATGCACACATCTTCATCGCGGTGGCGCGTCTGCTTGGCTATCCCGCCCGCTATGTCAGCGGATATCTCATGATGACGGACAGGGTAGATCAGGATGCCGGCCATGCCTGGGCGGAAGCCTGGGTGGATGGGCTTGGATGGACAGGGTTTGACGTTTCCAACGGCATTAGCCCGGATGCGCGCTACATACAGGTTGCTACGGGACTGGACTATAGCGACGCCGCGCCCATCAGGGGGCTTGTGTATGGCGCCGGACGGGAAAATCTCGTGGTATCCATCCAGGTCCAACAGTAGAATGAGTCCAGATATCGATCGGAGAATCATCAGGTGACGTATTGCGTTGCGCTTCGGCTGGACCGGGGACTCATCTTCATGTCGGACACCCGCACCAATGCGGGCATCGACAACATCTCGAAATTCCAGAAAATGTTTACATGGGAAGTGCCCGGCCAGCGTGTCATCACCATTCTTACGGCCGGCAACCTCGCCACCACGCAGGCCGTGATCAGCCTGCTGGACGAACGTCTCAAGGCACCGGAAGAGCGCAATCCCAGCATCATGGCCGCCGACACCATGTTCCAGGTCGCCAGACTGGTCGGGGATACGCTGAAGGAAGTCATTCGCACGCAAGGGGATGGCGGGCCTGAATCGGAGTCGCCTTTTGGTGCGACGCTCATCGTTGGCGGTCAGATCGCCGGAATGGAGCCGCGCCTGTTTCTTGTCTACCCGGAGGGCAATTTCATCGAAGCGAGCGACGAGACGCCCTTCTTCCAAATAGGGGAGACCAAATACGGTCGGCCCATCCTGCTGAGAGCCTTCAGCCCTGAGATGACCTTCGAGGAAGCTGTGAAGCTGCTCTACGTCTCCTTCGATTCGACTCTCAAGGCGAATTTGTCGGTCGGCATGCCACTGGATTTGCAAACGATCGAAACGGACACCTGCAAGGTCGCAGACAAACGCCGGGTCGAGGAGAATGATCCGTATTTCACGACGATCTCGTCACGTTGGGGAGATGCGCTCAAACTGGCGTTCAATTCCCTGCCTGACTACGAGTTCTGAGCCGACTTAGAAGATGGGCTCCGGAACGTGGTTCCGATAGAGCTTTTTGGCGAGTTCAACCCGTGCCAGCGCGTCCATGCCTTCAATGTCCGCTTTCAGTGTCGCATTGAGCAGGGGACGGATGCCGATCCGGTTGGCCACCTGGATGGCCAGGCCGGGGCGCGCATTCAACTCCAGCAGAAGCGGTCCCTTCGTCTTGTCCAGCACGATGTCCGCGCCAAGATAGCCGAGTCCTGTCACATCATAGGCCTTGGCGGCCATTTCCAGCATCGTGTCCCAATGCGGTACCGAGAAATTCCGGAGCGGGTTTGCCGTATCCGGATGGATGTCGGTGGTCTTGCCGTTTTGCATGCCGCTGAGCGTCTTGCCGGTAACGAGATCCAGCCCGACTCCGACGCCGCCCTTGTGCAAATTGGCCTTGCCGTCGGATTCGGCGGTTGGCAGGCGTACCATGGCAACGGCTGGAATGCCGCGCACGACAATGATGCGAATGTCCGGCACGCCGCCGAACGAAATCGGATTGAAGATTTCGTCGAATTTCACCCGGTATTCGAACATCGCCACGTCAGGTTGGCCGCTGAGGCTGTACATGCCGGACAGGATGTTATTGACGTGGAATCGGATATCTTCGAGCAGGGCGCGCTGACCATTGGAGCGTCGCCAGCCGCCGCGCATCGGTTCCATCAACACCTGGATGCCGTTGCCTTGTGAGCCATTGGCGGGTTTGATGACGACCCCGTCCGGCTTGTCGAGATAGGATTCCAGGTGGCGCATGTGGAACGGGTTGGCGATCACGCCATAGAGTTCCGGCGTCGGGATATTTGCCGCGTTCGCCAGCCGCTTGGTCTCCCGCTTGTCATCGACCAGACGGATGAGACGCCGCGGGTTGAGCTCATTGACGAGCCTGACGTTCCGCTCGTTGATTCCGAGCAGTCCGGCGCGCCGCAATGCCCGGTAACGTCCAATCATTTCCGGTCGTCCAGTTCGCGGAAGCGGATCAACTCGCTGAGCCGAAGGCCGGTATATTTGCCCATGATCAGGCAGATCGCCATGATCACCAGCAGCAGCTCAGGGAAGTTGAACATCAAATATTCGACATGCGTGTTGGTCATGACGAGATAGGCCGCCGCCGCCACAAGAAGGCTGCCAATGCCCTGCTTGATGGCTTCGGTCGCGGAATACTCTTCCCAGGCGATCGACATGCGCTCGATCGTCATCGTCAGGATGACCATTGGGAACAGCGAAATCGACAGGCCGATGCGCTGGCCATTATTGGCCATGACCTGGGCGATGACCGCCATACAGATCACGATGAACACGACCACAGTCGCCAATCGGGGCACGAGCAGAAGTTTGAGTTTCTCCAGATAGAACCGGACCGCCAGACCGAGCGCGATGAGCGCCGTGAACAGGATCACGCCGTTGACCAAGGCTGTTTCCCGGAATGCGATACCGATCAGGACGGGCATGAACGTGCCAAGCGTCTGCAAGCCAATAAACTGGCGCAGGAAGACCAGCATCAGGATGCCCACCGGAATCGTGACGAGGACCTGGTAGACCAGTTGCGTGGTGATGGGCAGACGGTTGAATGAGAACCATTGCATGGCAGAGCCCTGGTCCTTGGCCATGCGCTGCACGACATCCGAGACGTCGGCATTCACCGGTTGCAGGCTGACCTGCAGATCGAGGTCTGAAATACCTTCGGCGCGGATGAAGTCGTTCGTGCCATGCCAGATGGTGAAAAATTCGCTCGGGTCGGGACCGGGGAAATATCGACGATCCATGCCGTCTGCATAATATTCAAGCCAGTGACGGATCTCTGCCCGGCGGCGCGCACTGTCCAGATAGACCCCATTTGCAACACGCGCGGGAATGCCCTGACTGGTCAGGACGTCGCGGGCCAGGGCAAGGCGCGCGATCGGACGTGCAAGTGTGGGCGACAACAGGGCCTCTACCTCGTCGACATCACCATCCACGAAGATTTCCTCGAGCACGAGATCGGCCAGGGATTCGTCATCCGCTGAGCGACGGCGCAAATCGGTCGACCAGACAAGAAAGGCCTGACGTTCAAGATCGTTTTCGGTTTCAGGCGCGGCCCGGCGGAGCTTGCGTTGCATGCTCTCGGGCAGGGGGCTGTCGACGGTCTCGCCGAGCAGGCGTGCCCTGTAGCGAAGCACTTTCCGGTCATTCGGATAGCGATAGGTCCAGATCGCGGTTCGGCCATCCCCTTCGCGGGAATTCAGCCGCAGGCCGAAAGCGCCATTGTAGAATTGCTCCTGCGAGACGCGGCGGTTTTCGCTGTTCGACGGAATATAGGTTTCCAGTCGGACCGGCTGGTTGCTGGTATCGAAATCCAGATAGATTTCAAAATCCCACGTCGTCGTCCGTTCTCCGGGCGTCATGGGGTAATCGAGTTGCAGGACCTTGGTCGCGAAAATTCCAAGCCCAATCGTGGCGAGGAGCAGCGCAAGCAGTCGGGTATGTGTAAAACTATTCACGGTCGTCGTTTTCGCAGCTGCCTTCGGCTATGAACGTCGACGAAGAATCGACAAGCACGCGTGAGGCCATGAATTCACGCCCCACAAGGAAGTCGTATTCGAAATCTTCCCGATCGGCCAGATTAACTTCGGCAAGTCCACTGACCCCTCCAATGCAAAGAGGCAGGTGGATCACAGGACGCCGGATGGTGCCACCGGTCTTCAGCTTGATGAGCGCAAAACGGCGTACATTCTGGTCATATCTCACCGTGCGGCCATTCTTGCCGACAAGGCGAAAGCGGACCCAGTCATCTTTTCCGGCCTTGTTGTAGATATGCACGTCGCGGGCGAATACGGAGCTGGAATCCGCGCCGGTATCGAGCTTGCCCTTCATCTCAAGGCCGAGCTTACCGACATATACGTTCTCGACATAGCCCATGACGGCTGAGTCGCTGGTGCGATCCCGGCTGTCGGCAATGGCCGAAATTGCGGGCAATGACAAAATGGCCGCAGCGGCCACGACATGTCTCAGATACTTCACGAGAATACGTTCCTCTTGCCTCGGGGGCGGCAGTTTTTGGTCCCCTAACACGCGAGCCATGTGGGCGATAGCTATCGGCTCACTAGGTAGTCCCAGATCGGGACGCCAGGATGACTTAATAGTTCCCCAAACTGACCGATGTCGCCTCAAAAACCTGATTTCGTGGCATTTCTATGGTGAAGAAAGGGAGCGTCTGTGGTCTCGGGCTTGCACACAGATAGGGTGGCATTGGGTGAATGTGCCAAATCCCTACAAAATTAACCAAAAAATAGAATTTGAAAAAAACTCTATTTCAAGTTGCGTTCTGAAATCACTGCTTTAAAGTGGGAAGTGGAGGGAGAGAGCTGCGGCTGTCTCAAGAATGCAGTTGAGGGTTTTGACACGTCTTCGGAGGTGCGGTTCCCTCGTCTGCATTCAAATGTGCGAGTAGCGTGGGGGCTCCGAAGAATTCGGGGTCAGTAAGCAGGAAGGCTTTATGAGTCTGTCGGTGGATCAGGTTCTGGACCGCGTTCGCGAGAATGTGGGGCTATTCGTTCGCGATGGATCCATTCGAACGGAAGAGCAGGGCGCCCGTTCTGTCCCCTTGGCGGCGATATATCCCGAATGGCTCGGAGACGCGGCGTTTGCTCAGGCGCATGGAGCCCGGTTTAATTATGTCGTTGGCGAGATGGCCCGCGGCATCGCCACACCGAAAATGGTCATTGAAGCCGTTCGCGCGGGGTGCGTCGGATTCTATGGCAGTGCTGGTCTGAAGCCGGAGACGATTGAAGACGGGGTGCGCGAGATCAAGGCAGGCATTGCGCCGGGCCAGACGGCTTGGGGCGCAAACCTGATCCATTCGCCCCAACAGCCCGGCTATGAAGCACGCGTCGTTGATTTGTTCCTGTCCATGGGCATCCGTCGCGTTTCGGCTTCAGCATATATGCGCCTGTCGCCCGAAATTGTCCGTTATACCGCGCAGGGCCTGTCCCGTAGCGCGGAGGGACACATAACGCGCGCGAACCATGTCTTTGCCAAAGTCTCGCGCGCGGAAGTCGCTACCCAGTTCATGCAGCCAGCGCCGGACAAGATCCTGAAGACGCTCGTGGTGGAAGGGCGCATCACCCCGGAACAGGCTGAACTGGCCGCGCAAGTGCCTGTAGCGCTCGACATTACGGCTGAGGCCGACAGTGGCGGCCACACGGACAACCGCTCTGCGGCACCTCTGTTTTCTTCACTCTCGCTCGCGCGTGACCGCGTCGCGGCAGAAACCGGGATCGAGGCCAATTCCATCCGAATTGGCCTCGGCGGCGGTATCGCGACGCCGCATGGCGTGGCGGCAGCCTTCCAGATGGGGGCAGCCTATGTGCTGACCGGCTCCATCAACCAGGCGGCGGTCGAATCCGGCCTGTCCGAACCTGCGCGGCAATTGCTGGCCAAGGCTGGCCCGGCAGATATCGGCATGGCCCCGGCGGCCGACATGTTCGAGCAGGGCGTTGAGGTCCAGGTGCTGAAGCGGGGCACGCTGTTCGCGATGCGGGCACGCAAGCTGCACGCGCTCTACAAATCCGGCGCGTCTTATGAAACCATGGACCAGAAAGATCGCGACTGGCTGGAAGGTGTGCTTGGGGAATCCTTCCAGAGGGCCTGGGAGCAGACGCAGGCCTTCATCACGGAGTCGAATCCAAAGGAGGCGGCACGCGCCGCAACCGATGGTAACAAGCGATTGGCTCTTGTAGCGCGCCGATACTTGTTCATGGGCGCCCAATGGGCACGGGATGGAGCGCCGGACCGGGTGTCCGACTACCAGATCTGGTGCGGCCCCGCGCAGGGGGCGTTCAATGAATGGGTCGCCGGCACGTTCCTAGAGCCCATCGAGAATCGCACAATCCGCCAGATCGCCCTGAATTTGATGGAAGGCGCAGCGCGCCTGACACGCGCCGGACAGATGCGCGCCAGCGGCATTGCCGTGCCACCTACAGCGTTCTCCTACACGCCGCGAAAGTTTCTCTGATATGATGAATGACAAGGCCAGCACATCATGAGTTCAAAAGCTGCCATTCCGATTGCCATTGTGGGCATGGGCGCGATCTTCCCGGGTAGGGGAGATGTCACCGGTTTCTGGCGCGATGTATTTGAGGGGCGGGATCTGTTGTCCGACGTGCCCGCGAGCCATTGGCTGGTCGAAGATTATTATGACAGCGACCCGCTGGCCAAGGACAAGACCTATGGCCGTCGCGGTGGGTTCATTGATCCGGTTGCCTTCGACCCCCTGACATTCGGCATCCCGCCCAAAACGATGGAAGGGACCGACACGGCGCAATTGCTCGCGCTCGTCGCCGCCTATGCGACGCTGCAGGATATCGAGCGGGACAGTGAAGGCCGGATCGACAAATCCCGCACCAGCGTCATCCTCGGCGTGGCCTCCGCAACAGAGCTGACCGCTCATATGGCGGGCCGCCTGCAGCGTCCGGTCTGGGTCAATGCGATGCGCGAAGCGGGCTTGCCGGAGAGCGAAGTTCTCGACCTCGCCAAGCGAATCGAGAACCATTACGTCGAATGGCAGGAAGCGACGTTTCCCGGCCTCCTTGGAAATGTCGTGGCCGGACGGATCGCCAACCGGTTCGATCTCGGCGGCAGCAACATGGTCACGGACGCGGCATGCGCGTCCAGCCTGTCGGCGCTCAGCATTGCCCTGCACGAACTTCGCGCCGGAGACAGCGATACGGTCCTGACCGGCGGCGTCGATGCGCTGAACGACATCCTGATGTATATGTGCTTCTCGAAGACGCCCGCTCTGTCGCCGACAGGCGATTGTCGGCCGTTTTCGAATGCCGCTGATGGCACCATGCTCGGAGAAGGCGTCGGCATGCTGGCTCTGCGCCGGCTGGAAGATGCCGAGCGCGACGGTAACACCATCCATGCCGTCATCCGGGGACTGGGTGGCGGCTCGGACGGCAAGGGCACCGCGATCTATGCGCCGGTCCCGGAAGGTCAGGCCCGCGCGCTCAAACGCGCCTATGATCAGGCGGGATATGGTCCGGAGGCGATTGACCTCATGGAAGGGCATGGCACAGGCACCAAGGCCGGCGACAAGGCTGAGCTTGATGGCCTTCACCTGGTTTTTGGTGATGTTGAATCCGACGACCCCTGGTGCGCGCTCGGATCCGTCAAATCCCAAATGGGACACTCCAAGGCGGCCGCTGGCGCAGCCAGCCTTGTCAAAGTCGTGAATGCGCTCAGTCGGAAGATCCTTCCGCCCACGGCCAAGGTCGAGGAGCCCGCAGATGTGATCAAGGACAGCGGCGTCTTCTACCTGAACACCGAAGCGAGACCCTGGATTACAACGAAGAAACGCCCTCGCCGGGCATCGGTAAGTTCCTTCGGCTTCGGAGGCAGCAACTACCATGTGACGCTGGAAGAATATGTCGGAAAAACCGCGCTGCGGCCGTATCGGGTATTCCCGGCAGAACTGTTCCTGTTCAGTGCGGACTCGCCCGACGCCCTTGCGGCAGCAATCGAGGCCAGCGCATCCGGCGTGGATGACGCATCGCTGGCGTACGCCGCTTCACAAACACATGCGGGCTT
>DHZF01000112.1:0-195 GCA_002414505.1 Hyphomonas sp. UBA5111
ATCAATCTGACGATCGACTATCTGCGCCAAGGCCATGCCAAGGATCTCTATGCCCGCGCCGAAATCACCAAGATGGGCCGCCGCATGTGTTCGGTCCGCGCCGAAGCCTGGCAGGACGAGCGATCCAAACCGGTCACGACCTTGATGGCACATTTCATGGTGTCAGGGGATTAGGTCTTCGCCCATCCCGACGAC
>DHZF01000112.1:309-671 GCA_002414505.1 Hyphomonas sp. UBA5111
AGGTCTTCGCCCATCCCGACGACTGGAAAGGCGCTCGCAACCGCCTGATTCCAGCGGAACAGGCGCGGCCAGTTCTCACCCTCATTGCTCATCAGGCCGAGCCGCACAATGACGAGATCGCGGCTCGGCACGATGAAGATCGTCTGGCCTTCATGGCCCTCAGCCGCAAAACTGTCCCAAGGCGGCGCGTCGCGGCGCTGGTAATCCGGCACTGGCGCCGCGCCATCCGTGGTGAGCCAGAAGCCTGCACCATGGACGTTTTCCTTTGGGGCTTCAGGATGGGAGCGTGAGAAATCGACCCAGCCTTCCGGCAGCAAGCGCTCGCCGTCCCACACCCCATCGCGCAGATAGAGATAGCCGAA
>DHZF01000112.1:745-10872 GCA_002414505.1 Hyphomonas sp. UBA5111
TCGCGCAGATAGAGATAGCCGAACTTCGCAAAATCCCGCGCTGAAGCCCAGACCAGGGACCCGCCAAGATAGGTGCCGGCGGGGTCGAATTCGATGACGGCATTCATGCCGATCGGGTCGCTGAATTGCCGCCTGAACCAGTCGGAAAAAGTGGCGGACGAGGAATCGCTGGCCGCCAGTCCCTGCAACGCCCGCCCAATCAGGTGAAACGCCGCCGTCGAATAGTTCCACACCGCCCCCGGCTCATGCAGCGGCGGCAGTTCATCCTTGATATATTCCAGCACATCGAACCGGCCCGGCCCATACATCATCTGTATGACGTCATTCTCTGCCATGCTCGTGGCGCCGATCTCGGTATAGTCGAGCCCGTCCGTCATGGTCAGCCATTGGCGCCAGGTGATCTCCGCCCGCGGATCGCCTTCATCGAATGGCGTGGGCATCGGCGCGTCCAAATCCTCGATCAGCCCCAGTTCCACAGCCCGCCCCGCCAGGGCAGAGGTCACAGACTTCGCCATACTCCACGAAACCTGCTTCGTGTCCGGTCCGAAGCCATCGGCATAGGTTTCCACCACGATTTTTCCATGATGCACAATGACGAGGGCACGGGTCTCGCCCATCTCGTCTTCCAGCCTGCCGGCCATTGCCTGGTCGATGAGCGGCTGCACGAGGGGCGCGGTCTCTTCAGGAATCTCGCCTGTCTCCCATTCCTGCGTGGGCCAGGCGAGGCCCTCCGGCTGTGGCGGCAGGGGCACAAGAGCCTGCGCGGCAGCAGCCCCCGCAATCCCGATTGCGGCCAGTCCCGAAACGAAAATCTTGCGCCACATGGCGTCTCTCCCCTACTCTTTCCGGGAAACTTAGGGGCAGTTCATGAAACTCGTCAAAGCACTTCTGGTCGTCATGGCTGTCACTGTCGTTCTCGGCGGCCTCGTCTGGCACTTCTGGCTGAAGGGACAGGTCGAATTCGCCGAGGTCTCGACAGCCTATGGCGCAAAGATGGTCTGCTCCTGTCTGCACGTTGCCGAGCGCGGACTGGAGAGCTGCAAGACCGATTTCACATCCGATGTCAGCGCTGTGACCTTTACCGATGATGGCCAGGTCACCCGCGCCAGCGTGCTCGGCGGGCTGGTCAAATCAGAGGCGCGATTTGATCCCGGCCGTGGCTGCACACTGGTGACCTCATGAGACGAGCCTTGCTTGGCCTCTTCGCTCTCGTCGGCTGCGCGTCGGCCCAGACGATTGAGCCGCCCCCACAGGAGCATCCCCTTGGCTGGCTGACAGGCTGCTGGGTCAGCGAAAGCGGGAAGGCCAAGGAAGTCTGGTCGGCGCCGGAAGCCGGCCATTTGTTCGGCTATGCGTTGACGCTGGATGAGGGTGGCGTCAGCTTCTTCGAGCAGATGCATATCCAGCCCGGTCCGCTTTACGTGCTCAACGTGTATCCGGCCGGTGTCGGCCCTTCGAAATTCGTCGAGAGCCTGCAGGGCGACCAGTCCGTCACCTTCCTCAATGGCGCGCATGACTATCCCCAACTGATCCATTATGAGCGCGATAGCGACACACTGCTCGCCCATATCGCCCTGGAAGACGGATCAAACCGGCGCGATTTCACCTATAGCGCCTGCAAGGATTGATCGTCCTATAGGCGGTCCGTTTGGGGTTTTCTTCATGTTTTCAGTCTAGTCTGTCCCCTGCGGGCAATGAGGGGCGGGGCTATGTGGCTGGATCATACGCGTAAGAACAAGAGGCTTACATCCCTCTTCCCGATGGCAGTTTTCCTGACCACTGCGATCTGCCTGCTGGGATTAGACGCAGTAAATGGCAGCGCAGTCCAGAGCGTGGACGATTTCGCCCGTCGGCTTCAGATAACAGACCTGCTCGCAGACGGTGACTGGCACGATTTGACTTGGCCCTTCCTTGCCATGCCCGAGCCTTATGTCTCGCCCTGGTCGCGTCTGGTTGATCTTCCTTATGTCCTTGTCACCTGGCTCTTCCAGCCTGCGCTGGGACAGGACACCGCCTTCGCGGTTGCACGCTTCATCGTGCCGCCGCTTTGGCTCGTTGCGTATGCATGGCTGGGAGTAAATCTGATCCGGGAAATCCGGGGGAAGACGCCGGGACTCCGGGTGCTCGCCATTTCGGTCGTGGCATCATATTTTGCCATTCTCGAATTCATGCCGAACCGGATTGACCATCACAATGTCCAGATGGTCTTGCTGTTCGCCTTTTGCCTGGGCATTATTTCGCCGCATCGCCATGCCGGAATCCTTATCGGAATCTCCAGTATCCTGTCGGTCGCAGTTGGGTTGGAGTGTGCGCCCTATATTGCGGTTGGGCTGGGCGGTCTCGCCATCCTCGGCGCCATGCAGCCGCAATCACACATGCCCCGGAAATTCGTCTGGACATGCATTACGCTTGTTGTGCTCACGCTTCCTGTGGGATTGCTGCTGAATGGCAATACCATTTTCCAAACCCATTGCGATGCGCTGTCCGCGCCATGGGTCAGCGCGCTAGCGGCAGGTGGGATTCTAGGCGCGGGCTCTGCACTCGTCTGGCGGTGGGCGGGATGGGAGGCTCCCTTGCCCCGCATGGCGATACTCATGGGCGGAGGCATCATTGTGCTGGCGGGATTATGGCTGGCTTTTCCGGAGTGCCATGCTGGCCCCTACCCCATGGTCAATGAGACAGCCCATACCTATTGGCTGGACCATGTGATGCAGGAGAAGGATCCGATCACGGCCTTCTCCTATGGCGAGCAAATGTTCACGCTCATTTTCCTGGCGCTCATCTCGCTGGTAATTGTGGCTTGGCAGAGCGTGAAAGGCCAACGTCCTGAAGTTTTCCTGCTCCTGCTCATTGCGAGCCTGGGAGTCATTCTGACAGCGTGGCAGATGCGGAATTTCAGGTTTCCTGCTGCCCTTCTCCCACTCTTTGTCCCGCTGTTCATCGGCATGTTGCGAGAGTCTGAAACTCTCCGCCCACTCATGCTTGCCTTGACAGTTCCCATCGTGCTGTTCCTGTCGTTCCAAATTTTTGTGAAGCCGCAGGGCCGCTCGCTCTCCATGATTGACTATATGAGGGGGGATACCTGCCTGAGTGGAGATCTGTCCCTGGTGGACACACTGCCGCCGTCGCGATTTGCAGCACCGTTCGGCCTCTCGCTCACACTGGCCGATCACATACAGAGTTCCGGAACATCCCATACGCTTGCAGCTCTTCAGTTTCACCGCGCATCGCCGGGGATGGAACGCATATTCCGGACATTTATCCTGACGGATACGGAGCTACGGCGCCAAGCTTTGGAACCCTATGACTATATTGCCGTCTGCGTTATCCCCGAAAATGATGCGGATCCGAAAATCGCGCCACTATACGCGCATCTGAGCTCCGGCGGAGACTGGCCAGGTCTTAAGGATATTCAGAAAGAGCGCACCTCCCGGCTGCGAATCCTGAAGATTGATCACGATACGGTCGAGTAGACGCTACCCGGATTCTATTCACCGAGTCGTTCGACGGCCATCGGCTCACCATCAAAGAGCGCCAGATATTGCTGCTTCACCGCATCCCGAAAAGTCGATTGCGGGATGGTCACATGATAGGAGCCTTCGGCGTAGGAGCCGATATCATAGGGCGCAAAGTGAATCGTGTATCCGCCGAACCTGTTCGGTACGTCTGAGGGCACGAAATTCACTTCGCTCGCCAGCACCATGTCAGCACTGACCAGTTCCATCGCCTCGCTCCGGAAACGTTCGAGGTCTGATACGTTCCCACTCTTCTTCACTTTCTGGCGGGCAATCTCCGTCCAGACCGTGTCCATATGGCCCTTTATGGCGGCCTGCGGTTCACGCAGGAACGTGCTCAGCCGCATCGGCTCGCCGGTCACCCCATTGTAGAGGCGTCCCGCGGTAAAATAGTTGCCATGCGCGCCGCCGGTGAATGTGTAATGGAAGCCTTCCAGGCTCACGATATTGCTGGCTTCGGCGACAATTCCCCATTTGATCCGCAGACCATAAGGCCGAAAATAGGTCGGATCCGCTTTCTGGTATTCCTGCGCATCCGTCGTCATCGCTTCGATACGGATTTGCGCATTCTCGACCAGATCCATGCCAATGGCAGGTGCCTTGGAGAAGACGGCCTCGTCGATCGTTACTTCGGCCTTGAGATAATCCTCGTCGACAATGATCTCACGCGGAAGGTCATCCACCGAAGCAATCGTCGCGACATCCACGGTCGTGTCTTCGCCGCCTGTGCTGTCCGCGTCACCAGACGCTTCACTCACATCGGAAAGGTCCCGCACCTTTTTCTGGCACCCGGCCGTCAGTACCAGCGCCCCTGTCAGCGCTGCCAGAACAAGTTTCTTCATGCGGACCTCCGTTACAGGCTGAGCAGTTCGGCGTCCCCGCCTTGCGCCGTGATGTTCACCGTCAGGGTGCGCTCAGTTGCAAAACGATGCAAGTAGTGGGGTCCACCGGCTTTCGGCCCGGTACCGGAGAGCCCTTCCCCGCCAAAGGGCTGCACACCCACGACCGCGCCGGTCATTGAGCGGTTCACGTAGGTATTCCCCACCGGGCAGGCCTCGCGGACCTCGCGCTGGAAGCTTTCAAGCCGCGAATGCACACCCAAGGTAAGCCCGTAGCCCTTCGCTTTAAGGGCTGAGCCAACTTCGGTAATATCGTCCGGATCGTACCGCAGGACATGCAGGATAGGGCCGAATTTCTCCTCGGAAATCTGCTCGATGGATTTCAGTTCCAACAGCGCTGGTCCGAAGCCATAGCCCGTCTCCCCGATCTGCCCCGCCGGAATCTGGTGCAACAGCTTGGCCTCATCCTTCATGGTCAGGACATAGGCTTGCAGGGAGGCGCGGGATTCCGCGTCGATGACCGGGCCAAGGTCAGTATAGGGCAGGCCAGGATCGCCGATGTTCAATTCATCCATTGCACCGATCAGGCCCTCAATCAGGTGATCTGCCGTATCTTCAGGCAGGAACACGATCCGAAGCGCCGAGCAGCGCTGACCCGCAGAGCCGTACGCCGACTGGATTACGTCATCGATCACCTGCTCACGCAGCGCCGTGGTGTCGACAAACATGCCGTTCAGGCCGCCCGTCTCCGCAATAAGCGGAATGATCGGGCCGTCGCGGTCGGCCAGCGTCTTGTTGATGATGCGCGCCGTCACCGTGCCGCCGGTGAAACAGACTCCTGACACACGGAGATCGCTGATCAGCTTGGCGCCGACGGATTCGCCCCCGCCCGGCAACAGATGAAGCGCATCAACGGGCAGGCCGGCCTTCTGGAACAGTTTGACCGCCTCGAAGGCAATCAGGGGCGTCTGCTCGGCAGGCTTGGCCACAACGGCATTCCCTGCCGCAAGCGCTGCCGCGATCTGGCCCGTAAAGATAGCCAGCGGGAAGTTCCACGGGCTGATGCAGCAGAAGACGCCGCGCCCATGCAGGGAGAGGTGATTGGTTTCGCCGGTCGGTCCAGGCAGCTTCTGCGGCGTCGTGAATTCGGCTTCGGCCTGCATGGCGTAGTAGCGGCAGAAATCGACGGCCTCTCGTACTTCCGCGATCCCGTCAGGCAATGTCTTTCCTGCTTCGCGGGCCATCAGTGCAATCAGGCGTTCAGCATTCTCTTCGAGCACGTCGGCCATGGCGCGCAGATGTTTCGCCCGTTCCGCGCCGCCCAACTCATCCCAGCCAGGCTGGAACTTGCTGGCGGCGGTCAGGGCCTTGTCGATGTCGCCTTCCTGCGCCTCGCGGCAGCTGCCGAGAACGGTTTCCGTATCGAAGGGCACACGGACCATGTCCCCACCGCCGGAAATGGCCTTACCTGAAACAATCGGCCCCGCCGCAATGGCCGGACTATCGCGGAAGCTCCTGATCGCGGCGGCCATGTCTTCGCGCACGCTTCGTTGGCTCAGGTCGAGCCCGGAGGAATTGCGACGTTCGGCGCCATACAGACGTGGGGGCGTCGGGATGCGGGGATGGCGCCGGGGGCCGACCTCCACCTTGACGATCGGATCGGCGACAACGTGTTCAGCCGGCACGTCCGGATCAAGGAAAGAGTGAACGAAACTCGTATTCGCCCCATTCTCCAGCAGGCGCCGGACGAGGTAGGGCAGCAAATCCTTGTGCGCGCCGACCGGGGCATAGACCCGCACCCGGCGGCCAAGCCCGGCCGCGCCATAGAGGGCTTCCCCCATGCCATGCAACCGCTGGAATTCGAAGGAAGGGTTTCCGTCTTCCTCCGCCAACAGCTCAATGGCTGCTACCGAATGCGCATTGTGCGTGGCAAATTGCGAATAGATGGCATCCTTGGCTTCCAGCATTTTGCGTGCGCACGCCAGATAATTGAAATCTGTTCCGGCCTTGGTCGTGAAGACCGGAAAGTTGGGATAGCCTTCGATATGGGCGTGCTTGATCTCGCTGTCCCAATAGGCACCCTTCACGAGCCGCACCATGAAGCGATGGCCGGTCTGTGCGGCGAGTTCTTTCAGCCGCTCGATCACTTCGCCTGCCCGCTTCTGATAGGCCTGCACGGCAAGGCCCAAACCATTCCATCCTTTCAGGGATGGTTCACGGGCCAATCGCTCAAGAATTTGCAGGCTCAGCACCAGCCGGTCAGCTTCCTCTGCATCAAGACAGAGATTGATATTCGCCTTTGCCGCCCGCTCGCACAGGTCCAGCACGGACGGATACATCTCATCCATGATGCGTGCCCGGTTCACCGCCTCGTAGCGGGGATGGAGCGCGGAGAGTTTGACGGACACGCCATTGCCCTGCTCCGGCGCGGTGGACTTGTCCTTCTCGGCCGCGACACCATCAATGGCATTCTGGTAGGCTTTCAGATACCGCGCGGCGTCATCGGCCGTGCGGGCCCCTTCCCCGAGCATGTCGAAGCTGAAATGCGCTGCGTCGCCCGCCTTGACCATCCGGCGGCCCCGTTTCTGGGCATCCTTCACGGTACGTCCAAGGACAAATTGCTCGCCCATGATCCGCATGGCCTGCATCATGGCGGCGCGGATCACCGGCTCGCCGCTCTCGCGGATCAGGCCCTGGATGAAACTGGCCGGCCCCTTCTTCAGGCTGGCCGGCACCCCGATGACCTGCCCGGTCAGCATCAGCCCCCAGGTGGAGGCATTGACCAGCCAGGATTCCGACTGCCCCTGATGCGCGCTCCAGTCGCCGGAGCGGATTTTCTCGGCGATCAGCTCGTCCCGTGTCTCGGCATCGGGAACCCGCAGCAGCGCCTCGGCCAGGCACATCAGCGCGAGACCTTCGGCATTGGACAGGCCGAACTCCTCCAGGAAGCTTTCCATCATGCCCTTGTCGCGCCCGCGTGCCCGGGCGGTCTCGACCAGTTCCAGCGCCCGCCGCATCGTGGCCTGCCTCAGATCGTCGGACAGAGGCACCTGCTTGAGCAAATCTTCCAGCAAGGCCTCCTCATCCGCAAACTTGATCCGGTCGAGCGAGTGCCAGTCAATTTTGTCGAGTGCGAGCGTGTCAGCCATAAAGGTATCGGTCCGATAAGTGTGAGCCAGAAGGCATAGGATCAATTGTCAGCCAGAATTGGCGAAAACCGGGTAAGTCCTGCCCCGATCAGCACCTCTTCAGGATTATCTATATCTTTTCAGATGACCTGATGCGAGAGAAGTTCAACGCAGGCTGGCCTCTTTACGCAGTGGGCCAACACGGCCACATTGCGCCCGACTGCTGGGGCTGTTGAAGGAGCGCTCATGCGCATCATGCTCGTAACCGACGCCTGGGACCCTCAGGTTAATGGCGTCGTGCGCACAATGAAGCGCGTGATCGAAGAGACAGAGGCGATGGGCCATGTCTGGGAGATCGTCCATCCCGGCCAGGGATTCCGGACGATGCCCCTGCCGACCTATCCGGAAATCAAGCTGGCCCTGTTCGCCCGCCGCCGCATCGAAGACCGGTTTCACGAATTCGAGCCCGATGCGATTCATATCGCGACCGAAGGCACGCTCGGCATGGCGGGTCGCGCCATGTGCCTGACGGTGAAGCACCCCTTCTCGACTGCCTATCACACCCGTTTTCCCGAATATGTCTCCGCGCGCATGCCGATCCCGACCCGGGCCGGCTATTCCTTCGTGCGCTGGTTCCACAAATATTCCGGCAAGGTCATGGTGCCGACGCCCTCCATGGTGGAGGAACTGGAGGCCCAGCGCTTCATCAATCTCGTCGCATGGAGCCGGGGCGTGGACACGGAGATGTTCAATCCCGACCGCCGGATCGAGGAGGGCCAGCCGGGCGACCCGTTCGAGGGCCTGCCCCGCCCGATCTTCCTGAATGTCGGCCGCGTCGCCGTGGAAAAGAACATCGAAGCCTTTGCCGAACTGGACCTGCCGGGCACGAAAGTCATCATCGGCGACGGCCCGCAGCGCGAAGAACTTCAGAAGCGCTACAAGGATGTCGTCTTCCTCGGCGCGAAGTTCAATGAAGAGCTCGCCGCCTGCTATGCCAGCGCGGACGTTTTCGTCTTTCCGAGCGTGACCGACACGTTCGGTCTTGTCGTGCTGGAAGCCATGGCGTCGGGCACACCCGTGGCCGCCTATGACGCCACCGGCCCGCGCGATGTGATTCCGGGATCGGATGCGGGCACAATCACCCCTATTGGCGGCAATCTTGCCGAAGGCGCGGTGGCCTGCCTCTCGCTCAGCCGCGCGACCTGCCGCGCATATGCCGAGACCTATAGCTGGCGGGCCTGCGCCGAAGCCTTCATCGAGAATTTGCAACCTCTGCCAGCCCCGGCCCGCAAACGCTTCTGGCAAAAGATCCGCCTCCGCCGCAGGAAGAAGCCGACGCTTCCGACCCTGTAGCTATTTGCGCGCGCCCTTGGCTTCGAGATGTTCGGCAATCTCCTGCTGGGCTTCGCGCAGATCGTCCGGCAGCGGGATCAGGCCTTTTTCAAGCAAGTAGCCATCCGGCCCCATGGCCCGGTCCGACACGAACTCCTTCACGAATTCCGCCAGTCCGGGCACCAATGGCAAATTCTGGTCCTTCACATAGATATACATGCTCCGCGACAGGCCATATTCGCCGGACGCAATGGCCTCAAACGTCACCGGCACGCCGTCCAGATGCGCCGCCTTTACCCGGTCCCCATTCTGTTCGAGGAACGAATAACCGAGCACGCCCACGGCGGTCGGCGTCTTGATCAGGGACTGGATGATGGCCGTGTCATTCTCGCCAAGATCGATCCAGGCCCCATCTGTGCGGATCGTGTGCGTGCGCAGCTTGAACGCGTCCGGGTCGGCCTGTTTCAAGGCGACCAGCTCCGGCAGGGCCAAAGCTCCTGGCTCCATACCGAGTTCGGTGAAGGCATCCCGCGTGCCGGAAGTCGGCGGCGGCCCCAGCACCATGATGGGCTCATCCGGCAGGGTTGGGCTGATCTCTGACCAGTTCTTGTAGGGATTGGGCTGAAAGCCGCCTTTTCCGTCTGGTATGTGCGCGGCAAGCGCCAGGAAGACCTGCTCCTTGGTCAGGTCCAGCAGCGGCGCCTGGCGAGCATTGGCCAGCACGATGCCGTCATACCCGACCGACAGAGCGGTGATCTCGGTAATGCCATTGTCGGCGCACAGGGCCTGCTCACTCTCGGTAATCATCCGGGAGGCATCCGAGATGGAGGGGCGGTCCGGCCCGATCTTCTGGCAGAAGGTCTTGAAGCCGCCGCCCGTGCCGGTCGTCTCGACAATCGGCGTCGGATAGCGCGTCGTCGCGCCAAATCGCTCTGCCACCGTCGTTGCGAAGGGCGCCACCGTGGACGAGCCGACAATGCGTATTTTCTGTGTTCCGTCCGCACTGACCGGCGGCGGCGGGATCACCTCGCCGGTCTCAAGCTCGGACAGGTCGGTGCGTCCGCAGGCGGCTGCGCAGACCAGCACGAAGGCGGCAAGGATACTGCCAAATCTGGCTGTCATACGTTCATGGCTCCGGCGGAAACATCTGTTGGGCGGGCGTCGGGCCACCCGGCCCATTGCCCATAGAACATGGTCCCTATCCGTTCAATGTGATGTGTCGGTGACAAAAATCTCAGGCTGCCCGAAATTTTTGCTTGCATGCCTGAAAAGAGTCTCCTACATGCCCGTCTCGAAATCGATGTGGCGGACAT
>DHZF01000038.1 GCA_002414505.1 Hyphomonas sp. UBA5111
ATAGGCATGCTATGCAACACCGCGAAGTCACGCTGGACGACAAATACGAGCTTGTCGAGGGAAAAGCGTTCATGACGGGCATTCAGGCACTTGTCCGCCTGCCCCTTGACCGAAAACGCCTCGATCTGGGTCTTGGCCTGAACACGGCCGGCTTCATCTCAGGCTATCGCGGATCCCCGCTGGGTGGGTATGACCAGCAGCTGCGCGCCGCCCAGAAATGGCTGGATACACATGAGATCCAGTTCTGGGAGGGCCTGAACGAAGATTTGGGCGCCACGGCCGTCTGGGGCAGCCAGCAACTCGGTCTGTTCCCCGGTGCCAAGTATGATGGCCTGTTTGGCGTCTGGTACGGCAAGGCCCCCGGCGTGGACCGGACCGGCGATGCTTTCAAACATGCCAATGCCGCCGGCGCGTCGAAACATGGCGGCGTGCTCGCGATCATTGGCGACGACCATAATTGCAAATCCTCCACCCTGCCCTCGCAATCCGAATTTGCGATGGCAGATGCCGAAATCCCGGTCCTGAACCCGGCCTCCATTCAGGATGTGCTGGACTATGGCATTCATGGCTGGGCGATGAGCCGTTTCTCCGGCGCTTGGACCGGCCTGGTCGCGCTTGCGGACACGATGGATTCCGGCGCGGTGGTCAGCGTCGATCTCGACCGGTTCAATTTCATCTCCCCAGATTTCCAGCTGCCCGAAGACGGCGTGCATATGCGCCGCGGCGACAGCCCGCTCGAAAAGGAGCGGCGCCTGCGCCAGGTGAAGCTCCCGGCCGCGCAGGCCTATGTGCGCGCCAACAAGCTGGATCATGTCATCCTGCCTGCGCCGGAAACCCGTGTCGGTGTTGTTGTGACGGGCCAGGCTGCCCGCGACGTGTTCGAGGCGCTCGCGGCGCTTGGCCTGTCACCGCAGGATGCAGGGCGTCTGGGTCTCTCCGTGTACAAGGTGGCCATGCCGTGGCCCCTTGAGCCCGAAGGGATCCGGGCGTTCTGCAAAGGCCTGGAGCGTGTGGTCGTGATCGAGCACAAGCGCCCGCTGATCGAGGATCAGCTGCGCTCGGTCCTGTATGATTTGCCGGATGGCCAGCGTCCGACGGTGGAAGGCAAGCGCGACCGTGACGGCCGCCCCCTGCTTTCGGACATCGCCTCCATCTCCATCCCGGAAATGGCCGCTGCGCTGATGAAGATCATTCCCGAAGGCTGGGACACCAGCCGCGCCGAAGCCTATTTCGACCGCATTGGCCGGGCCGGCGAAGCCGCTCGCACGAACGCGTCCGAGACCGTGCGGACCCCGCACTATTGCTCCGGCTGCCCCCACAATTCCTCCACCGTCGTGCCGGAAGGCTCGCGCGCACTGGCCGGCATTGGCTGCCACTACATGGCGAACTTCATGCCGGACCGCAAAACCGACATGACCAGCCAGATGGGCGGCGAGGGCGTGCCGTGGATCGGCCAGTACTGGGCGACGGAAGAAGACCATGTCTTCGTCAATCTCGGCGACGGCACCTATTCCCATTCCGGCAGCCTTGCCATCCGCGCCGCGGTGACCTCCGGCGCCAGCATGGCCTACAAGATCCTCTATAATGACGCCGTCGCCATGACAGGCGGCCAGACGGTGGAATCCGGCCAGACCCCGGCCCAGATCGCCCAGCAGGTCGAGGCCGAAGGCGTCGAGACGATTGTCATCGTGACCGAGGACCCGACCCGTTACGCCAACGTGAAACACCTCCCCCGCCGCGTGAAGATCTATGACCGCGAGGAACTCGAAGAGGTTCAGGTCATGCTGCGCGAGACGCCCGGCGTCTCTGTCATGATCTATGACCAGATCTGCGCGACCGAAAAGCGCCGCCGCTCCAAGCGCGGCCTGCGCGCGCCGGACCGGACCCGCGTCGTCATCAATACCGAAGTCTGCGAAGGCTGCGGCGATTGTTCGATCAAATCGAACTGCCTGTCGGTGGAGCCGGTCGAGACCGAACTCGGCCGCAAGCGCCGCATCAACCAGTCGACCTGCAATACCGACCTTTCCTGCCTGCGCGGTTTCTGCCCGAGCTTCGTGACGATCCAGGATGGTGAGCCGGCCTGGCAGGACCAGCCTCGTCCCGAATTCGACGATGCGGGCCTGCCCCTGCCGGAAACGCCCAGCCTGTCGGAACCGTGGAACGTGCTGTTCACCGGCGTCGGCGGCACAGGCGTCACCACGGTCGCGGCCGTGCTGGCCATGGCCGCCCATGTGGACGGTCATGCGGCCTCCAGCCTCGACATGACCGGCCTTGCCCAGAAGGGCGGCCCCGTGCTGAGCCATATCCGGTTCGCCCGCGAGCCGGAAATGATCTCGACCGGGAAAGTTCCGCCTGCCAGCGCCGACCTCATCATCGCCTGCGACCTCGTCGTCGCGGCCGGGGGCGACGCCCTCAATCTGATGGATGGCAACCGCACCGCGGCCTATGCGAACTCCGACGTCACCCCGACCAGCGAATTCATCCGGGATCGGTCAAAACGCTTCGAGAGCGACCTGCTCGCCGCCCGCGTCAAGCGGCAGGCCCGCGACTTCGATGCCTTCGATGCCGAGGCCCTCGCCGTCGGCTATCTGCATGACGCGATCTATACGAACATGATCATGGTCGGCTTTGCCTGGCAGAAGGGTCAGGTCCCGATCAGCCTGCGCGCGCTCTACCGCGCCATTCGCCTGAACGGCACCAAGGTGGAAGACAACATGTCCGCCTTCAATATCGGCCGGATCGCGGCGGCGAACCCGGAACGCCTCCTGCCCCAGCATGACCCGCGCGGTCATATCGAAGAGAAGACGCTGGACGAACTGATCGACGACCGGGCAGCGCGCCTCACCGCCTATCAGGACGCCGCCTATGCAGAGACCTATCGCAACATCGTCGCCCAGGTACGCGCCGCCGAACATGCCGCCGGCCTCGGCGAGAAGCTGACCCGCGCAGCGGCCACCTATGCCTACAAGGTCATGGCCTACAAGGATGAGTACGAAGTCGCCCGTCTCTATACGGATGGGAAATTCGCCGACTATATCGCCAGCCAGTTCAAGGGCGGCAAGCTGCGCCTGATGCTGGCCCCGCCAATCCTCGCCAAGAAGGATGCACAGGGCCATCTGAAGAAGAAGCATTTCGGCCCGTGGATGTTCCAGGTCTTCAAACTGATGGCGAAGTTCAAGGGCCTGCGCGGCACGCGGTTCGACCTGTTCGGCTACACCGAAGAGCGCCGTATGGAGCGCAAGCTACGCGACGATTATCTCGCGGGCCTCGCCCGCATCGCGCAGGAGCTGTCTGCGAAGAACCATGACCTCGCCGTGGCCCTCGCCGAAATCCCGGACGACATCCGCGGCTATGGCCATGTGAAGGAAGCTGCTGCCGAAATCGCCAAGGCGAAAGAGGCCGAGCTCTGGAAGGGCTGGCCGGAGGGCAAGCTGCCCAAGGCAAAGACCACGCTGATCGCGGCGGCGGAGTAGGCCCCTACCCCGCCTCTTCGACCTGCACGTCGATGATGGTGCCCTTCTTGCCGAGCTTTTCGAGCGTCTTCTCGATATCGTCGGACTCGACGGTGCGCGTATAGGTCTTGGTGCCGCCGCCGAATTTCTTGACCTTCACCTTCAGCTTGACGTCCTCCTCGGGGCCGTCCAGCGCGTCCCCGGTGACGTGCACGACCCCAGAGCCCACCGCATAGGCGCCCTTCGCCGTCCCCTCGACCACATCGCCTGCCACACTGACGGGCACGGTCACGATCTTGGTGGCAAGACAGGCGGGCAGTGCGGCAAGCATGCCGGCGATCAGGACTAGGCGAATGGCAGGCATGGCAAAGGCTCCTCTGGCTCTGGCCAGACTAGAGCAGAGGAATGTTTAAGCCATGTTACGAAATCAGCAGGCTAGTCCCGCGCCAGCGCCTCATCCATCAGGCGGGCCGTATTGGCCACGCCATAAAGTGCCGCGAAGCTGCCGAAGCGCGGGCCCTGGCTCTGGCCAAGCAGGACTTCATACAGCGCCTGGAACCATTCGCGCAGATTCTCGAATTCATGCTCCTTGCCGACCGAGAAGGTCAGCGTCTGGAGATTCTCCGAGGTCGGCTCGCCATCGAACGCCTTGAGGCGGGCGGAGAGGTCTTCCATCGCCGCGCGTTCCTTGTCCGTCGGCGCACGGTACGTCTTCTGCGGCAGGACAAAGTCCTGGTAATAGCTCATCGCATAGCCGGCGAGTTCGTCGAGCAGACGGTTCTTCTCGGGTGAGGCCTCCGGCGCATATTGCGAAATGAAGCCCCAGAGCTGGCTCTTGTCCTCCGGGTTCGCCACCGCGACGAGGTTCAGCAG
>DHZF01000162.1:0-3172 GCA_002414505.1 Hyphomonas sp. UBA5111
GCCGCCGGGTCCTTTGCGACCTCGCCCTTGTGCTGGGCGGTCCAATCCAGGCTCTTGGCCTCTGTCCGGTTCCAGACAGTGACCTGATGGCCCTTGGCCGCCAGATGCCCCGCCATATGGAAGCCCATCACCCCCAGACCAAGAAACGCCGTTTTCGCCATATTGTATCTCCGTATGTACTCCGGACCTGATAGATTGAATTTCACGCAAATCCAACTCTTTGGCCTCAACGCCCATAAACCAAGCGCTGGTACAAGCACGGTTCCTGTCAGAATGAAGGAACACGTAGCGCATGGCGATTGCCACCACCAATTTGCAACGCTTTCCGGGCAGAAGGCCTGGCGCGCCCCGTCGCAAGATGGGGACATGGAAGATGGCTTATGCCGACTTCCTGACCGCGCTGATGGCCTTTTTCCTGATGCTGTGGCTGGTCAGTGGTGTGTCCCCGGCCTCGCGTACCGTGATAGCAGACTATTTCACAGGTAATGACACCGCCGCCACATCCGGCCCGCTGATCGAAATTCGCCAGTCCGAGGCCTTTCGCCTATACGAGACGCTGCGTACAGATGAGGCTGTTCTGGCCGCTGGTGACAGCCTGCAGCTTGTGCAGGAAGCCGACGGCATCCGGATCAACCTGATCGATACGGCCGCCCGCCCCCTGTTTGCCAGTGATAGCGGCGCATTGACCGATGCGGGCACGGATCTGACCCGTCAGATGGGACAGGCCATTTCCGCCCTGTCATCGCCCCTTACCATTGAAGGCCATACGGATGCCTTCACCGTCCATGATTCGAATCGCACCAATTGGGACATCTCTTCCGAGCGTGCAAATGCCGCGCGGCGCATCCTGGTCGCGGCCGGTGTTTCCGCCGATCGTGTACGGGCCGTGACAGGACTGGCCGACACCCGTCCCCTTGATCGGGGCCAGCCCCACTTGTCAGCCAATCGCCGGATAAGCATATTGCTTTATTCTGACGGCTAGTCGTTTTTACGGCATGCCGGGGCGTGCTGATGAACCGGAGCCGTAATGCTATCTGAATTCGTCCAAACCTGGCCGATGTGGGCGAGCCTCGCCATCGTTTGTGCGGCGATCACCTTCTACATGCTCGACCGCTGGTCGATGGAGTTCGTGTCGGTTTGCATCATTGCCGGCCTGTTGCTGGTCTTCATCATCCCGGGGGCGCGAGACGTCGATGGCAACGCAATCAGCGCGGCCGATCTGCTCTCCGGCTTTGGCAACCCGGCCCTCATCACCATCATGGCGCTGCTCGTGGTGGGACAGGGCCTGTTCCAGACGGGCGCGCTGGAAGGCCCGACCAAGGCCCTGCTCGCCGGATATGACAAGCGGCCGGTGACCACCCTGTTGCTCGCCTTCCTTGCGGTTTTCGTGACCAGCGCCTTCGTCAACAATACGCCCATCGTAATCATGTTCCTGCCGGTGATGACTGCCATCGCGATGCGCATGAACGCGCCGCAATCGCGCCTGATGATGCCGCTGAGCTTCGCGTCCATCTTTGCCGGCATGACCACGCTGATCGGGACATCGACCAACCTGCTAGCGGCCGAATCCTATAACCGGATCACCGGTGAGCAGCTCGGCTTCTTCGACCAGACCCCGATGGGCCTGATCCTCGCCGCGGCCGGCCTGCTCTATATCCTGATCTTTTCCCGCTTCCTGCTGCCGAACCGGCGCGGCCTGTCGGATGACATTGTCCAGCCCTCCGGTAAGCAATTCGTCGCCCAGATCGAAGTAACCCAAGGCCATTTCCTGCTCGGCAAGAAACCGGTCGCCGGCATGTTTGCCGACCTGCCCGACATGACGGTACGGATGATCCAGCGGGGCGAGCGGGCCTTCCTGCCGCCCTATGAGGATATCAGCCTGCAGGCCGGAGACCTCGTCATCATCGCCGCGACCCGCGCCGCGCTCCAGAACGTGCTGGCCCGCCAGCCGGACTTCCTGCAACAGGTCTGGCAGGCCTCCGGCGCAGACCTTGAGGATTCCTCGCGTCCCGGCACCTTGGCCCTGACCGAAGCCGTGATCGCGCCCGGCTCGCGCATGGTCGGCCGGACCGTCGAAATGCTCGGCTTCCGCCGCCTGACCCGCGCGGTAACGCTCGGCATCCAGCGCCGCAGCCGCATGATCCGCACCAAGCTCGGCGAAATCCGGCTGGAATCGGGTGACACGCTCCTGCTCTGCGGTCCGGTCGAGGCCTTTCGGGAGCTGCGCTCCAGCCGCGACCTGATCCTGCTGGAATGGTCACAGACCGAAATCCCCCTCACCACCAAGGCGCTGGCCGCCCGCGTGATCGCCATTTCCATGGTCATCCTCGCGGCAACGAGCATGTTGTCCATCCTGCACGCATCGGTTCTGGCCGCTGTCGCCATGCTGATCGCCGGCTGCCTGAACACGCGCCAGGCCAGCCGGGCGCTGGATTTGCGCATCTTTCTCGTCATCGGTGCCGCGCTGGCCATGGGCATGGCGCTGGAAAAGACCGGTGCAGCCGCCCAGATCGCCCATGCCGTGGTCAATCTCGCCTCACCCTATGGCACACTGGCCGTTCTCTCGGCGATCTTCCTCGCGGTCGCCTTGCTGACCAACCTTCTTTCCAATGCGGCCACGGCCATCCTGTTCTCGCCGATTGCCCTGTCCGCCGCAGCCGAGCTGAAAGTCGAAGACCCGCTGCCCTTCCTGCTGGCCGTGATCTATGGCGCCAATTGCTGCTTCGCGACGCCGATTGCCTACCAGACCAACATGCTGGTCATGGGGCCCGGACACTACAAATTTGGGGATTTCATGAAGTTCGGCGGCCCCCTCGTCATAATACTTTGGATCGTATTTACGATATTCGCCCCTTGGCGGTTCGATTTGTAAGTGTATCGTCGCAGATATGAAGTTCACCGACTCCCAGATCCTGCCCCCCGGGCTTGAGCGCTCGCTACGGTTCTACGTAACGAATCCGAGCCCATGCCCGTACCTGCCGGGCAAGAAGGAGCGGAAAGCGTTTACCAATCTGGCCATCGGGGAAGCGGATCTCGTCCACAATTCCTTGAGCCAGGCCGGGTTCCGGCGCAGCCAGACCATTGCGTATCGCCCGGCCTGCCCGCGCTGCAATGCCTGCCGCAGCGTGCGCGTACCGACGCGGGATTTCGAACTGTCGCGCAATGACCGGCG
>DHZF01000162.1:3327-3521 GCA_002414505.1 Hyphomonas sp. UBA5111
AGCCTGATCTTCGAATATCGCGACGGACCGGACGAGGATTCGCCCCTGGTCGCCGCCTCGATCACGGATGTGCTCCGCGATGGCTTCTCGATGGTCTACACCTTCTTCGACCCTGGGCTCACCTCGCGGGGCCTCGGGCACTACCTGATCCTCGATCATATTTTGCACGCACAGGATCTGGGCCTGCCGCACGT
>DHZF01000162.1:3669-14970 GCA_002414505.1 Hyphomonas sp. UBA5111
GATGGCGACGTGTGGCGTCCGCTGAGTGACGACGAATGACACGATTTAGCCTGTAACCCGACCGGGAGTTCGGGGAGGCACGGGGAGGACAGATGATCCATAGACGAAACCTGCTGGGGGCAGGCGCGCTCGGCCTTGCCGGGGCCGCAGCCGCCTTTGCCAATCCCGAAAAGGCGGCAGACCTTGCCGCGCCTTCCATTGCGCGCAACCGGCGCCGCTTCAACATGGTCACCACCTGGCCCAAGGGCCTGCCCGGTCTCGGCGAAGCCGCCGAACGCGTCGCCCAGCGCATCCAGCAGATGTCCGATGGCCTGATGGAAGTGAAGGTCTATGCGGCCGGCGAACTTGTCCCGCCCTTTGAATGCTTCGATGCCGTCTCGAATGGCTCGGCCGACATGTATCATGGCGCCGAATATTACTGGACGGCCAAATCCAGCGCCTATCCGTTCTTCACCGCTGTGCCCTTCGGCATGACCGCGCAGGAGATCATGGGCTGGATCGATTTTGGCGGCGGCCAGAAATTGTGGGACGAATTGTCGGCCCAGTTCGGCATCAAATCCATTCAGGCCGCCAATACCGGCCACCAGATGGGCGGCTGGTTCCGCAAGGAAATCAACACGCTGGACGATCTGGTCGGCCTCAAGATGCGCATTCCGGGTCAGGGCGGCGACGTGCTGCGCGCGCTGGGCGGATCGTCGGTCGCCTTGCCCGGCGGTGAAATCTACCAATCCCTCCAGACCGGCGCGATCGACGCCACGGAATGGGTCGGTCCGTGGAATGACTATTATCTCGGCTTCTACCGGGAGGCCCCCTATTATTACGGACCAGGCTTCCACGAGCCCGGCGCCAGCCTTGCCGTCGGCATGAACCTCCGCGTCTGGGAGGGGCTCACACAGGGCGAACAGGCCATCATCAAGGCCGCGTGTGAGAGTGTGAACCACAGCTCGCTCGGCGAATTTACCTATCAGAACGCCATCCATCTGGACCTGCTCAAACGCGAGCATGGCGTCCAGATGCGCAGCTACCCGGATGAAGTCGTCAGCCGCATGGCCGAAGCCGCCTGGGATGTTCGCGCGGCCTCCGGCAGGGATGGAATCGAAAAGCGGATCTATGAGAGCTTCGAGGCGAGCCTGAAACTGATGCGCGGCTGGGCCGACGTCTCCGAAGGGCCGTATTACGCCGCCCGCAATTCGAACAAATAGGCCGGGGGCGGGCTGGTTATGTCTCCGGAAATCTTCCTCACCCTTGGCGGATGGCTGAAATGGCTGGGCCTTGCGCTGTCGCCGCTGCTTGTGCTGCCGCTGGTCATCACGATCTGGCCCGAGCCGGTCGAGCGGATTGCCAAATGGCTGATCGCGCGCATCGACGCCCTCTCCAGCTGGGCGCTGGGCGGGGCCATTGCCAGCGCGATTATCCTGGTCGGCGCGCAATTGCTGGTCGTGCTGCTTCGCTACGCCTTTGGCCTGTCCTTCACCTGGCTGAACGAGATCGTGATCTATGCTTTCGCCGCCATGTTCATGCTCGGCTCGGCCTCGGCGCTGCGCGATGATGCCCATGTCCGGGTTGATATTCTGCGGCCCCGCTTCGGCGCCCGCGGGCGCAACTGGGTTGAACTCGCCGGGATCTACCTCTTCCTGTTCCCGATCTGCATCCGCCTGCTGGCGATGACCGAACAGGGCCTTGCGCGCAGCTGGGCGCTGTTCGAGGGCTCGCGCGAATCCGATGGCCTGCCCCTGCTCTTCCTGTTCAAGACGCTGTTGCCGGCCTTTGCCGTCCTGATGCTGGCGCAGGGCCTGTCGGAAGCGCTGAAGGCCGCCCTGCGCCTGAACGGCAAACTGGACGAGATACCCGAAGAAGCGCCGCATGGAGGCGTACATGGAGCTTGAGGTCATCCTTGCCATTTCCATGTTCGTCTGCGCCATTCTGGCTTTGCTGGCGGGCTATCAGGTTGCCCTGACGCTGGGCGGCATCGCCCTCCTGTTCGCGCTGGTCGGCATCGGCATCGGCGTGTTTGACGAGGCGTTCCTGAGGAACCTGCCCAGCCGGATTCTTGGCGGCTCCATCATGCAAAACCAGACGCTGATCGCGGTGCCGCTCTTCGTGCTGATGGGTGTTATCCTTGAGCGGTCGCGTGTCGCGGAAGACCTGCTCCACATTGCCAGCCGCCTGCTCGGCAAGGTGCGCGGCGGGCTCGGCTATGCGGTCGTGCTGGTGGGCGCCTTGCTGGCTGCCTCCACCGGCATTGTCGGCGCAACGGTCATCACCATGACGCTGATCGCGCTGCCCACCATGATCCGGCAGGGCTACGACCCGCGCCTCGCCACCGGCACCATCGCCGCCTCGGGCACGCTGGGCCAGATCATCCCACCTTCCATTGTCCTGATCCTGCTGGCCGATGCGATCTCGAATGCCGCCAGCCAGGCGAGTCAGGCCACAGGCTCGGCAGGGTCATTTGTCGTGTCGGTCGGAGACCTGTTCGCGGGCGCGCTGATCCCCGGCTTCCTGCTGGTGGGCCTGTATCTGGGCTGGATCGCGCTGACCGCGATCCGCCACCCGGAACGCTGTCCGCCCGTACAGGATGATGGCAGCCCGCCGCTGACAACCAAGGAAGTGGCCTTCGGCCTTGGGGCGCCGCTCCTGCTGATCGTGGCGGTGCTCGGCGCGATCCTTGGCGGGGTGGCCCCACCGACCGAAGCGGCCGCCATTGGTGTGGCCGGCGCCGTCCTGTTGGCGGGCCTGCGCCTTGCCGATGACGATCATGAGCGCCGCATCACCTGGCTGCTCATGGCAGGTCTTGGCAGCGTCATCGCGATCATCCTGTTGCGAAATTTGTTCGATCTGCGCACCGGCGTCGCCACGATTGGCCGCGCAAACGAGATCGGCATCCTTCTGACGATCCTCGCCTCGGTGGTGTTCTTTGCCGGGGTCGCAACCGGGCTCGTCGTGTTGCGCCGGATGCGCCAGCTGATACCGGCCCTGAAAAGCGCGACGCAGATCACCAGCATGGTGTTCCTGATCCTGATCGGCGCGTCGCTGTTCAGCCTCGTCTTCCGTGGCTATGGCGGCGACGACATTGTCGCGGACATCCTCCATTCAATGCCGGGCGGCAAATGGGGCGCGCTGGTCATGACGATGATCGTGATGTTCGTCCTCGGCTTCTTCCTCGACTTCATCGAAATCGTCTTCGTGGTCGTGCCGCTGGTCGCACCGCCGTTGATTATCCTCGGCTTTGACCCGGTCTGGCTGGCCATCCTGATGGCGCTGAACCTGCAGACCAGCTTCCTGACCCCGCCCTTCGGCTTTGCCCTGTTCTATCTGCGCGGTGCGGCCCCGGCGAGCATCAAGACGCTGCAGATATGGCAGGGCGCGGTGCCCTTCATCGTGCTGCAGCTCTTGCTGATCGGGCTGGTTGCGGCAATTCCCGCCTTGGCAACCTGGCTGCCGGCGGTTACCGCCCGATAGTATGGGACAAGACATCGATCCGTTTCGCGCGATTTCGGTCAGCAAGCGCGCGCATGATTTGAAGGCCGAGGGCCGCCGCATCCTGCATATGGAATTCGGCCAGCCCTCGACGCCAGCGCCGAAGGGCGCCATCGCCCGCGCGCACGAGGTGCTCGACACCGACCCGATGGGCTATTGGGAAAGCCGTCCGCTCAAGGAGCGCATCTGCCAGCATTACAAGGCCGAGTATGGCGTAGACCTGACGCCGGGCCGCGTGACGCTGACCTGCGGCGCCTCGCCTGCCCTCGTGCTGGCGCTCTCCACGGCGTTCAATCCGGGTGACCGGATCGCCCTCGCCCGTCCCGGCTATGTCGCCTATCGCAACACGCTGCGCGCGCTCAATCTGGAACCCGTCGAGATCGCCTGCGGCGCAGACGTGCGCTACCAGCTGACCGCCGCCGCGCTGGACGCCCTCGACCCGGTCCCGGCGGGCGTCATCATCGCCAGCCCTGCCAATCCGACCGGCACGATCATCCCCGAGGATGACCTTGCAGCAATCGCCGCCGTGGCCAAGGCGAAAAATATCCGCATCATTTCGGACGAGATCTATCACGGCCTCAGCTACGGGCCGGAGATCCGGTCCATGCTGGAATTCGAACCGGATGCGTACATCGTGAACTCATTCTCGAAATATTTCTCGATGCCCGCCTGGCGGCTCGGATGGCTGGTCTCCCCGAAGGATGGCGCCGCGCGGACGAGCGCCTATGTCGGAAACCTGTTCCTGACGCCGCCATCCCTGTCCCAGCATGCTGGGCTCGTGGCGATGGACAGCGCGGAGGAACTGGACGGTCATGTCGAGGTCTATCGCCGCAATCGCGAATTGATGCTGGAAGCCCTGCCGCGCCTCGGGCTTGAAAAGATCGCGCCGCCGGATGGGGCGTTCTACATCTATGCCGACATCTCGAAATATACTGATGACAGCCTCGCCTTCTGCCTGAAACTGCTCGAAGACACCGGCATTGCCACCGCGCCGGGCGTGGATTTCGACCCGGTCGAAGGCCATCGCTTCATGCGGTTTTCGTTTGCGCTCTCGACGCTTCAGATTGAAGAGGCGATCAGCCTGCTGGAGCCCTGGTTCGCGGCTCAGCCGCAATCATAGTCGGCCACTGCGCCGCCATCTGCGCTGCGCTCCAGAGACACGAAATCGCAGCCCTCCGGCGCCGCGGCCCTGGCGGCCTCGACCAGCGCGTCTTCGGTCGGGGCTTCAGCCACGCCGAACGTGCCATCGGTCTTGACGGAGAATTTCAGCTTGAAGCCCTGCCCCTCGGCCGGTGAGGCGAAGAAGCTGTAGCCCCCGCCCGCGACCGTGCGGTCTGGCAGGCCGCTCCAGGTGGACGCGCTCCACCCGGCAGAATTTGCGGCGCAAGCCCCAAGGACTAGCGCCGCACTGATCGCAAGATATTTCATGGTCCCACCTCCTGATCCGGAGACGGCAGTGTAGCCTAGAATTTGACTTCGGGAACCGTGGACAGGGCCTCGCGGCCCTCGACGCCGACATCGAAGAATTCGCGACCTTCGAAATTGAACATGCCAGCCACAATGGAGCCCGGGAATTGCTCGCGGGAGGTATTGTAGTCCTGAACCGCGGAATTGTAGAAGCGGCGGGCCGCGGCCAGCTTGTCTTCAATGGCAGACAGTTCCGACTGAAGCTGCAGGAAATTCGTATTGGCCTTGAGGTCCGGATAGGCTTCGGCCAGCGCAAACAGCTTGCCCAGCGAGGCAGTCAACATGCCTTCAGCCTGAGACATCTCACCGGGCGTGCTGGCAGCCTGCGCGGCGTTGCGCGCCTTGATGACCGCATCCAGCGTTTCCTTCTCGTGAGAGGCATACCCTTTCACGGTCTCGACAAGGTTCGGGATCAGATTCTGGCGCTGTTTCAGCTGGACATCCACGTCCGCAAAGGCCTGGTTGACCCGTTGGCGCTTCATCACAAGGCCGTTGTAGATCAGAATCACGAAGCCAACGATCGCGACTATTGCGGCCAGAATGACTAGAATGGGGCTCATCGGGCGTCCCTCCATAAGAACCAGATGTGAAAGAGGTATCCGCGCCCGGCGCCAAGCGCAAGGGACCGCGCCCCAGGCGCATCCGACAGACTTGACCTGCCCAAGGATATATCGCCTCCTTCATCAACACTCCGGAGAAACGAGATGGCCTCACCCTTTCCGCTCGGCGAACATCATTACAGCCACCGTATCGGCTGGCTGCGCGCAACTGTCCTTGGCGCGAATGACGGCATTCTCTCAACCGCCAGCCTTGTGATCGGGGTCGCCTCTGCCGAGGCGTCTATGGGCGCGGTGCTGACGGCTGGCCTGGCCGGGCTCGTCGCCGGGGCCATGTCGATGGCCGCAGGCGAGTATGTCTCCGTGTCATCGCAGGCTGACACCGAACAGGCCGATCTCGATATTGAACGCGCCGCCCTGCGCGACCATCCCGAGGCCGAACTGATCGAACTGGCCCACATCTACATCAATCGCGGGGTCGAAAAGGACACGGCGTACGAGGTCGCCCGCCAGCTGATGGAAAAGGATCCGCTGGAGGCCCATGCGCGCGACGAACTCGGCATCAATGAGATCGTGACCGCCCGGCCCGTCCAGGCGGCGATCAGCTCAGCGCTCAGCTTTTCGGCGGGCGCAGTATTACCCCTGCTCGCGGCCATGTTTGCGCCGATGCACCTCATCACGCCGGTGGTCGCAATCGTCTCTCTCCTCGCTCTCGTCCTGTTGGGCATGGCCTCGGCCAAGGCAGGCGGCGCGGCCAAGACGAAGGCGATTGTAAGGATTGTCTTCTGGGGCGCAGCAGCGATGCTGGTGACCGGCCTGATCGGCGCTGCCTTTGGCACAGTCGTATAGGTAATTCCACGCACCTATCCCAAGGCACCGCTTTACAAATTCATTCAATTCATTAGCTGCTAGAAAGGGGAGAGTGCACACAGCAATGCATAGAAGATGCTCATGACGGATTCAGGCCAACTTGCAAGAATGATCTCGGACGCTCGCCGCGTGATGGTTTTCACCGGCGCAGGCATCTCGACCGAAAGCGGTATCCCCGATTTCCGCAGCCCCGGCGGCGTGTGGAGCAAGATGTCGCCGATCTATTTCCAGGACTTCGTGGCCTCACGCGAGGCGCGCCGGGAATCCTGGCGTCGCGTGTTCAATCGCACCGAAGGCTGGACCGGCGCCAAGCCGAATGTCGGCCATTACGCCATCGCCGATCTTGTGAAGCGCGGCAAGGTATCTTCCGTAGTCACACAGAATGTCGACAATCTGCATCAGGATTCCGGCGTGCCGGACGACAAGGTGATCGAGATTCACGGCAATGCGAGCTATGCCAAATGCCTGCAATGCGGCAAGCGCTACGAATTCGAGACCCTGAAGCCTCGCTGGGAAGAGGATGAGGATCTCACCTGCATCTTCTGCACAGGCTTGCTCAAGAATGCGACGGTCTCGTTCGGCCAATCCATGCCAGAAGACAAGATGCTGCGCGCCAGCGAAGAAGCGCTGCTATGCGACCTCGTGATCGTGCTCGGCTCGTCCCTGGTCGTCTATCCCGCCTCGGCCATTCCGATGGAGGCCAAGCGCAATGGCGCGCGCATGGCGATCATCAATCGCGAACCGACCGATCAGGACCCCTTCGCCGACCTCGTCCTGCACACCGAGATCGGCTCGCTGATGACGGACACAATGGCCTTGCTGGACCGGTAAGCCGTCTGCCCACGGCGTTCCCTTTCGACCAAAAATGGAATTTTAGCCACCCGATCAACCCTATCGAAACACTAGATTGCTATAGATCCGGAAGAAACCTTCATGGCGGGAGGCCCGGAATGCGCAATATTGTGCTGGCAACAACCCTTCTTTTCGTGTCCGCTTGCGGCAATGCGGGCGGCACATCCATTGAGGCCTCCACACCGCTTGTCATCACGGATGGGCAGGCCCCGGTCACCTATGGACAGGTCACGACTGGGACGCCCTCGCTGAGCACATCTACGCTTCCTGCCCAGCCGGAGGCCGTGCGCACGAATGCATCCTGCCGGACCCCTAAGGCCAGCAACAATGCGCGTGCGGCTTATGTCTACACGTATGGTGGCGGGGTCCGGACGCCGCTGCATCATATCAACCGGAAGGATACGCCGGAAGCGATTGCCGAGCGGAAAGCCATGATCCGGGAGAGGACAAAAAACGCCAAGACGGCCATGCAGCGCGAAGCCCTCGGCATGGCTATCGGGAATGCGGTAAACAATGCTCGCCAGATCGACGTCCTTGTGACGGAGACCGATACGCCGGTCTTCCTGTACCTCACATCCTATGACTCCGTCCTCTGGAACATTCAGCGCGCCCCCGGTGTGGAAATCGACGGCGTGGTCATCAACTCCTATGAAGCGGGTGCCATTGCAAATGGAGTGGATGCCTCGCGAACGGGGATCATCTCCTTCGACAATTCTCCAACCAGGAAATGTTACGTTTCTGCTCCGGGCCGCGTCATCCCGGTTGAGGACCGGGTCGCGTCAGCCAGGAAACTCAATCCGAACGTGGACCTCAGCCGATACAAGACGCAGTGGCAACAGGAATACCGCGACGCAAATCGGTTTTACCGACAGGATATCAAGAAGCTGACCGGCAAGCGACCGGAGTGGGTCCTGAACGATGCGAGGGGTGGCAAGTTCAACGCCATACTTGTCGGCCCGAAACCTGCCGCGCCGTTCGAGGCCCAGCCGGTGACAAAGCTTCAGGTTCCCTCCCACATTACCCCGTTTTGGGGCAATCGGAAGGATGCCTACAAGGCTTTCGGGCTGGACCCGTCAGCCTAGCCGCTGAACGTCCCGCCCTTCGGGAAGCCTTTCGGAACGGTCTTGCCAGCCTGTGAGCGTTTGCCGATCCACTCTTCCCATTCCGGGAAGGCGCGGTGGCGACCGCCCGTCATGACAATCAGTCCGTCACGCTTGTCGAAGGTCATCAGATCCTTGAGCTTGAACTTGCCGCTATAGGATTGCAGCTTGTTGCCCTTGCCGCGCGCCATTTCCGGCAGTTCGTCCAGCGGGAAGATCAGCAGCTTGCGGTTTGATCCGACCACGGCCAGCATGTCGCCCTCGACCGGGACACAGATGTTGAGTTCCCCCTTGCCGGTATTGACCGCCTGCTTGCCCGCCTTGCGGTTGGACTCCAATTCCTTCTCCTCGACCACGAAGCCATAGCCCTCGCTGGAGGCGACGACGCGCTTGCGGTCCGGTTCGAAGCGGAACATGGCGACAATGTCGACACTGTCTTCAAGATCAATGGACAAGCGGATCGGCTCGCCATGTCCCCGACCGCCCGGCAGCTTGTCAGCCGGCAGGGTGAAGGCCCGGCCATCGGACGCCATCAGGATGATCTTGTCCGTACTCATCACTTCTTCGGAGAGATAGAGCTCGTCACCATCCTTGAATTTCGCCGATTCCGGATCGAGCCCATGTCCCTTCATGCCGCGAATCCAGCCCTGCTGGGACAGCACGATGGTCAGCGGCTCTTTCGGACGGGAAGCTTCCAGCGCGGCCGCAAGGTCAACGTCTGCGGCTTCGCCGAAGGTCGCGCGACGGCGGCCAAGTTCGGAGCCCGGATCAAACGCTTCGCGAGCCTCTTTCAGTTCCTTGGAGACCTTGCTCCATTGGCGGCGTGTGGACCCGATCAGCTTGTTGAGTTCTTCGCGCTCTGCGCTGAGCCGGTCATGCTCACCGCGAATTTCCATCTCTTCCAGTTTGCGCAAGGCCCGCAAACGGAGATTGAGGATCGCTTCGGCCTGAATATCGGTCAGATTGAACGTCGACATCAGGACGGCTTTCGGCTCGTCCTCATAGCGGATGATCCGGATCACCTCATCAATGTTGAGATAGGCGATCAGATAGCCATCGAGCAGGTGCAGACGCTTCTCGATCTTGTCGAGGCGGAACTCGGCCCGGCGGACAACCACCTCGCGGCGATGTTCCAGATAGGCCTGCAGCACGTCCTTCAGGCCCATGACCTGCGGCGCGCCCTTGTGCAGCACGTTCATGTTCAGGCTGAAGCGTGTCTCGAGATCACAGACCTTGTAGAGGCTTTCCATCAGGACTTCCGGCTCAACCGTCTTCGAGCGCGGGACCAGGACCAGCCGGACATCCTCGGCGCTCTCGTCGCGCACATCGTCGAGCAGCGGCAGTTTCTTCGCTTCGATCAGTTCGCCCAGCTTTTCGAGCAGGCGGGATTTCTGGACCTGGTAGGGGATCTCGGTGACGATGATCTGATAGGTGCCCCGGCCGGTATCCTCGACTTCCCAGCGCGCCCGCATGCGGAAGCTGCCGCGGCCGGTTTCATAGGCCTGAAGCATGGCTTCCTTGGTCTCGACAATGATGCCACCCGTAGGGAAGTCCGGCCCCTGGACGAAATCCATCAATTCTTCGGTCGTCGCCTTCGGCTTCTCGATCAGCAGCCGGGCCGCATCAATCAGTTCGGCGGCATTGTGGGGCGGAATGGACGTCGCCATGCCGACCGCAATGCCGCTGGCGCCATTGGCGAGCAGATTGGGGAAGCCCGCGGGCAACACGACCGGTTCTTCGTCATTCTCCGCATAGTTGGCACGGAAATCGACGGCGTTCTCGTTGAGGCCATCCAGCAACAGCTCGGCGGCAATCGTCATGCGCGCCTCGGTGTAACGATACGCAGCCGCGTTATCGCCATCGATATTGCCGAAATTGCCCTGGCCATCGACCAGCGGATAGCGAACGGTAAAATCCTGGGCGAGGCGGACCAGCGTGTCATAGATCGAGCTGTCGCCATGCGGGTGGAAGTTACCCATAACGTCGCCGACGATCTTGGCGCATTTGCGATAGCCGCCGTCGGGATCAAGCTTCAGGACGCGCATACCGTACAGGATACGGCGCTGGACGGGCTTCAGGCCGTCGCGCACATCCGGCAGTGCGCGGGACGTGATCGTCGAGAGCGCATAGGCGAGATAGCGCTTGGAGAGCGCCTCGCTCATCGGCTCGTTGATGATCCGGTCTTCCGGCGTCCCGTCAATCAAATCGGACATTCTGGCCTCTTTGCAGTTCGTGCCACATTCTGGTGCAGGCCCTTGATTAAAGTCAGCGACTCAAGGGCCGGAGCACGTTAACACAAACGTCGCTTTGGTTAAGGAAAGGAAAAGGGCACAGCTGCTGATGAGTGCAATCCGGGCATGGATCCTGTTGCTAAGCCTGCCTGCGCTGGTGCTGCTGGCCTTTGTCTGGCTGGCCCCGCCGCGCCACAATCCCTTTGCGCCGGTTGATCTGACCGAAACGCCCGGCATCGGCACCTGGCACAAGCTGACCCGTGCCAAGAAGAACCGCGAAGTCTGTTTCACTGCGCTGGACGAGGCCGGGGTACTCTACACACCGCTGGAAGACCAGGACATGCAGGCCGGATGCGGCTTGTACAACGCGCTGACCCTGGACCAGACGATGACTCCCTATTCCGCCACGCTGCGCATGACCTGCGGGGAGGCCGCCGCCCTGTATACATGGGAGCGGCATGTCGCCCGGCCAGCCGCCGTGGACATTCTCGGCTCTCCCATCGCGCGGATCGAAACCTATGGCAGCTTTTCCTGCCGCAACATTGCCGGAACGGGGCGCATGTCACAGCACGGGCTTGGCAATGCGATCGACGTGTCCGGCTTTCGGCTGGAAGATGGCCGCCTGATCAGCGTGAAGACGCATTGGGATGCGGGCGGGCCCGAACAGAAATTCCTGCGCCGAATCCACAAGGGCGCGTGCGAGCTGTTCTCGGTGACGTTAGGGCCTGAATACAATGCCGCCCA
>DHZF01000022.1 GCA_002414505.1 Hyphomonas sp. UBA5111
ATCCATGCCCCAGCGGCTGGCTTCGATGCCCGCCATCAGGGTGATCTGCTGGTCCGAGACATAGGGCAGCTCGTCGCCTGCCTCGACATCGCCCCACGGCTCATAGCTGCTCTCGAAGCCCGACTGGAATTCGGCATCCGTCCACGTATAGACGAGGCCCACCGGCAGGGAGAGCGATGTGTCAAACAGTGCCGCCGCATCCCAGCTCGCCGTCAGCTCCAGACCCATCACATCCACATCGCCGCCATCAAACTGGTCGCCGACCGTGCAATTGCCGCCAGAAGACGCCGTGCAGGTGCCGAGCAGGTTGGAATAGTCATTGAAGAAGGCAATCGCCTCGACATCGACGCCATCCTTTGAGAAACGCCCGCCGGCTTCCCAGTTCACGCTCTCTTCGGCGTCGGCCTCGGTTGCGCCGGGGCTGGCAATCGCAAAGCCGCGATGCACACCGGCCAGCAGGGTCATGTCGTCATTGACTTGGTAAAGCGCACTGAGGCCCGGCACGACGACCTGATCATCCAGTGTCCGCACGCGAGTCGGCCCCGCTGCACGGGTCGGGTCTGCCGTGGAATAATCCTCGCGCGTCAGCTCATAATCCTCAAAGCGCGCCCCGCCGGTCACGGTCAGTTTGCCGATGCTCACCCGGTCCTGCAGGAACAGGGCAACCGCTTCGCCGCTGGAGATGCGGTTGGCATTGCTGCCCGCCGCGCCCGCATTGGTCAGGATCAGGCGTCCGCCCTCAAGCCGGTACGCATCCTCTTCCTGGAACCGGTCTTCCTCATCCTCATGCACGCGCACGCCGAGGGTGACATCATGGTCCAGGCCGCCAAACGCGGTCTGCCAGTTGAGCGTGGTTTGCAGGCCTTCGCTGTAATAGGCGCGGCGGTTCGCACGATAGACGATGGAATCGTCGAGGCTGGTTGCGCCGGTCGCCAGGCTGTACTCGGCCGCATAGGTCACCGGGTCGGACAGGACGGACGAAATCCCCGTATCGCCGCTGGCGCCCGTGCCATCTGCGCTGATGCCCTGCAGCTTGTACCAGTTGCGGGCAAAATCATGATGATAGGCAATTGTCGTCAGGTTCAGCGTTGGGGAAAATTCAATCTTGTGGGTCAGCTGGAACAGCTCATTCTCGCCCCGGAACTCGTCATCCGCGCTCGCATCATAGCGGCGATACGGGTTCGCCTCGAAATCTTCCAGCGTCAGGCCGAAATAGGTCTCGTTGGAGGTCTCTTCACGCGTCTGGTATTTCAACTCGATGCTTTGCGGCATCGGGCCATCATCCTTGTACGCCCCGACTTTCAGCATCAGATCATCAGCGTCGAAGCCCGTCGGCCCGCCATTGTCCAGCTCCTTGAACCCGTCTGTCTCATCAGTGAACACTTCGATCAGACCGCCCAGTTTCCAGCCTGCACCGACATCTGCCCGTCCGCCCGTCCAGGCATGAACCCGCTGGCGATCATTGGTGCCAAAGAAGGCCTGCGCGAATCCGGACATCTCTTCCGGCACTGGCGTCGAGAACAGGTTCAGCGCGCCGCCCGTTGTGCGCGGACCATACAGGATCGCGGCTGGCCCCTTGGTCACTTCCACTGCGCTCATCCGCGCAGTGGTCGGGAAATAATAGGCGGACGGCGAGGCATAAGGCGCTGGCGAGATCGGCACGCCATCTTCCATCAGCACGATGCGAGACGAGCGATCCGAACCCGAGCCGCGCAAACCGATATTCGGGCGCAGGCCATAGCCGTCTTCTTCCTGGATGTTCACGCCCGGCACCACGCGCAAGACGCGCTGGATATCGCTCTGTGCCTGCGCCGACAGGTCAGCATCCGTCAGGAAGGAGACCGAACCCGCCACCTCGTCCACCGCATTCGTTGAGCCCGTCACGACAATGGTCGACAACATCCGGTACGGGTTCTGCTCACCCGGCTCTGTGGCATTGTCAGCATAAGATGACAGGGATACGAGCGCGCTGGAGGCCAGCAGGACGGAAAGACGGGAAAACGGCATGAGGGATACCTGTTGATATTGAGAATGAGTTGCGGGCCTTAAAAAGGATGCCACGCCCCAAAACAACCTGCATTTGACATTCACTCTCACAAACACGTCGCCATTGTGCTTTCCATGCCACGCTTGAACTCATTGTGATGTTGTGCGCTCTGCTCCGCACCGTCGTAAGGCGGGTTAGCAACGCGTAAGCCGCCCTACGACGGCATTTACTTTGTCATCCCGGAATGTGCGCAAGCAAATATCCGGGACCCACTCCCCCCTCTCTCCGGCGCATGCCGGGGAAGCGGTGTTTGTGGGAGAGCGTGCCGGCAGCTCCCTAGCCTGCGCCCGTGCTTCGACGTCGCTCAGCATGAGCGCTTCGTTGGCGCCTCACATAAACTGACTCATCCTGAGCGAAGTCGAAGGATGACAGGCGGCTTCCCGTCCCCTCCGTATCCGCCTGATACCCCCTCACCCCATACTACGCCCCTGCCCCCACAGGAGCCGGATCAGGTACCG
>DHZF01000117.1:0-4908 GCA_002414505.1 Hyphomonas sp. UBA5111
AATGAGGGGCTGCCCGTGGCCCTGGGCAGCCCCTCCAACGCTATTCCGGGAGGAAAAGGTCTAGCGTTGTCCCGCGTCAGCGACGAGGGTTGTAACCTGGCGCGCAAAGACAGGCGCAGTTGGAAGGTTTGCAACTTCCTGCTCATCCAGAATTTTCTTCAGAGCGGCCTTTGTGAGGTTCTTGGCGCATGACCGGTCAACATATGGCTGGTTCGTGACCGGCATGCGTGTTGAGCAGGCTGCTCGGGCCTGTGCGTCAATGGATTCGAGCACGACAGCCGCGCCGGCATCGGAGGCCAGCAAAGCCTTGTCGTAGGCAATTTCTACAGTGATTGGGGTGCCTTCTGCAGTCGCTGCAGCAGGAACGATGGTTGCGGCGGCCATCAGGACCGGGATGATGATCTTCTTCATGTCAAAACTACCTTCAGAGTTAGCGTCGGCTTGAGTGCCGACAGGAAACTCCTCCCGCCCCATGCAACGTCATTCTTTTGTTCTCCCCACAGTGACACCGAAGCGTCATGGCCTTCCGCGCGGGATTGACGTCTCATGTTGCACTGCAACAAAAACGCATATTCGCGCATACCTCAAGTGAAACCTGCACGGCAGAAAGTCATAGCTGCCTTGCGCACCGGGATTGCACGAAGCCTATGCGAATGATGCTCATTTGTTTGTCATGTGTGACCCGCAGAGCCCCGCAGATTGACAGAAGGTCGCATTCCCGCCATTTGACGCCATGTCGAAATTGAACACACCCGAACACGTAATTGACGCGCTTGAGAAACTCTATTCCGAAGCCGTTTCTGCCCTGTCCTCAGCTTTGGACATTTTCCTGCATTCAGGCACCCCGCCATCGCCGAATTTGCGCGAATCCGGGGCTTTCTGCTATCCGCAAATCCGGCTGGTCTATAATCCGGACGGACCGCCTCCGCCGATTTCACGGGCCTTCGGAAAGATGTCCGAGGCGGGAACATATGTTTCCACGATCACCCGCCCAGACTTCTTCCGCGACTACCTGACCGAACAGCTTGCCCTGCTAATGCGGGATTATGACATCGACGTCTATGTCGAACAGTCGGATTCCGAAATTCCCTATGCCTATGTCTGGGAGCAGGGACAGGCGAGTGGCCTGGAAGAGATTTCGCCAGCCGAACTGGCGCGGCATTTCCCAAGCCCAAACCTTGCCGATATTGGCGACGAAGTGGCCGATGGCGAACTCTACGAGCCATATGAGACGCACCCGCTTGCACTGTTCGATGCGCAAAGGGTCGATTTCTCCCTGAAGCGGTTGCAGCACTATTGCGGTACGCCCGTCGAGCATTTCCAGCATTATGTGCTGTTCACGAACTATCATCGCTATGTCGATGCATTCTGTGACTGGGCGTTGCAGAAACTGACGGAAGACAATCATTACACGTCATTGTCCGTGCCGGGCGGCTTGGAAGTGTCGGAGCCGACCGATACGACACGGGCGGAAATCGATGCATCGCCCTGGCGGCGTTTCCAGATGCCCGCCTATCATTTGCGCGCCCCAAATGGCGGTGGCATCACGCTGGTGAACATTGGCGTGGGGCCTTCAAATGCAAAGACGATCACTGATCATCTGGCCGTGCTCCGCCCGGAAGTCTGGCTGATGGTCGGGCATTGCGGCGGTCTGCGCCATAGCCAGGCGATTGGCGATTATGTGCTGGCGCACGCCTATCTCCGCGAGGATCATGTGCTGGATTCCGTGCTGCCGCCGGAGATCCCCGTGCCGCCGATCGCGGAAGTTCAGGTCGCCTTGCAGGAGGCAGCCGCGACCGTGACAGGGGAGAATGAGAAACAGCTGAAGCGGCGTCTTCGGACGGGTACCGTCGTGACCACGGACGACCGGAACTGGGAGCTGCGTTTCTCGGCGACAGCGCGCCGGTTCAACAAATCCCGGGCGATTGCCATTGATATGGAAAGCGCGACCATCGCGGCGAATGGGTTTCGTCTGCGTGTGCCGTATGGCGTCCTGCTGTGCGTTTCGGACAAGCCGCTGCATGGTGAGATCAAGCTGCCAGGCGCCGCCAACCGCTTTTACGAGCGGGCCATCGGCGAGCACATCCGTATCGGGATCGAGACGCTGGAACGGCTTTCCGCTGACAAGGGCGCCAAGCTGCACAGCCGCAAACTGCGCGCCTTTGATGAGCCACCATTCCGGTAGGCTGGACCTCTCGGGCAGAAAAAAGGCGCAGGGCCCGATGAACCGGAACCCTGCGCCTTCACCCTGGCTCACCTGAGCCCAAGCTTGGTTAGTCCATCTTGGTGATCTTGGTACCTTCGATGCTGACGCCGGCCATCAGGCCTTTCTGATCGAACACAAAGGCGTAGGCATCTTCTTTCAGCGTGGACGTCGAGAGGTTCTCCGCCATGCCGGCATTGACCAGTACAACGGTCGGGCCAACACCGATTTCCCAGCCATCGGATTCCGACAGATAGTCGACGGCATCGTCATTCATCAGGAAGACGGCATAGCCATAAGACTGCGCGCCGGCCTGAAGACCCCAGGAGCCCGTCATGGAGTTGTAGTAGTCAACCGTTGCACCATTGCGGATCAGTTCACCCTCACCATAGGCGCCACCGAGGCCAAGTCCGGCTTTCACCATGGATGGGAAGACGAGCACGGCGCGGGACTGGTTGTTAATTGCCCGGGCGGCAGCATTCTCACTGACGAGTTTGTTCAGCGCGGCGCGGCTGCCGGCATCAATCTGGGCGCGGTCCACTTCGTCCGGGAGAGACGAGCAGGCGCTGAGCCCGAGGGCAGTGGTGGCCGCAAAACAGCCAGCGAGAAGGGCGGAACGGAATTTCATCATGGATAGACTCCTTCATGATATAGATCAGCTTGAACTCCGCAGACGGGCCAAGGTTCCCGGCAGTAAGAAGCAAGATAGCGTAATTTCGTTGATGCGTATCAATCAGCTGATCGGCTTGCCGCCCGTCACACCTATGATTTCGCCGCTGATGTAGCTGGATTCCTGCGAGGCGAGGAACACGAAGGTTGGCGCGAGCTCTGCGGGTTGACCGGGGCGGCCCATGGGCGTGGCCTTGCCGAATTCCTGCACTTTTTCCTGCGTCTGTCCGCCTGATGGCTGCAGCGGGGTCCAGAACGGACCAGGGGCAACGCCATTGACGCGGACCCCGCGGTCCAGTGCGCCTTGGGCGAGGGCTTCTGTAAAGCCGCGAATGGCGAATTTGGTGGTCGCGTAGTCCAGCAAGTACGGCGCTGGGCTGAAGCCCTGGTTTGAAGTGACGTTGATGATCGCCGCGCCCGGGGGCATCAGCGGTAGCGCGGCCTTGGACAACCAAAACATGGCGTAGACATTGGTCTTCATCGTCTCGTCGAACTGCTCGTCGGAAATATCCTCGATGCCGGGCTGGCGCACCTGCTTGCCGGCATTGTTCACGAGGATGTCGAGTCCGCCCATCTTCTCATGAGCATCCTTGATAAGGCTGTTGCAGAATTCCTTGTCGGTCAGATTTCCGGGCATGCGGTGGACGGTGTGGCCTTCGCCTTCCAGCAGATCGCAGACCCAGTCGGCGTCTTCTTTCTCTTCCGGAAGGTAGTTGATGCAGATCTCTGCCCCTTCGCGGGCATAGGCGATGGCAACCGCGCGGCCTATGCCGGAATCGCCGCCGGTGATCAGCGCCTTGCGGCCCTTCAGGCGGCCGAAGCCTTTGTAGCTGTCTTCGCCATGATCGGCCTTCGGCTCCATCTTGTGGTCAAAGCCGGGCTTCTCCTGGGGTTGTTTCGGGAAGGGGGGCTTGGGATATTGCGCACGGGGGTCGCGCATTTCGTACTGGTTCTGAACGGTGTCGGTCATGGGGGCCTCTTTCGTGTGAGTGTCTATGAATTCAACCGGCTCGCGCGCTGGCGGTTCCGATGAATTTTCACCCTCTGTTAACGGCAGGTTGTGAGGGCAAAGGCTGTCCGTGCGTGATGAGGGTCACAAAACCTTCCCCGACGCCCATCTGGACGTGCGCGGCCGGGCGCGGTACCTCGCAGCCCATGACAGACAGAATCCATACTCTTCAGGGCGTCCGGAATTTCCGGGATTTCGGTGGCTATGCTTCCCGGCATGGCGGGCAGGTGAAGCGCGGGCGGTTGTTCCGGTCGGGCCATTATGCCGAGGCCACCGAGGAGGATCTGGCTGCGCTGGGTGCGCTCGGCATCCATTTGCAGGCAGATCTCCGCCGCCCGGATGAGCGCGAGCGCAATGTGGCGCGTTGGTCGGCGCCCAACACGCTGACTCATGATGGCGGCCGCGAGCATGAAGCCCCGCACGCGCAATTCCTGAAGAAGGTCGAGGCCGACGCCCAGAAGGCTGACGACTGGATGAATGATTATTACGCGCTGGCGCCCTTCAAGGCCCACCATGCCGAATTGTTCTCGGGCTGGTTCGAGCATCTGGCCGGACTGGAAGACGACGCCGCCGGGCTCGTGAATTGTGCGGCTGGCAAGGACCGGACGGGCATTCTCTGCGCGCTGACGCATCATGTGCTGGGTGTCGAGGAAGCAGACCTCCGCGCCGATTATGAGCTGACGAATACGGCCGTGAAGGTGGACGAATTCCTGCCGCAGGCAGCTGCCTTCTTCAATGAACAGGTCGGCAAGGCGTATGAACCGGAAGTATTCCGCCCATTCCTCGGCGTGCGTTTGCGCTATCTCGATACGGCCTTCAACGTGATCCATGACAAGCATGGCACCGTCGATGCCTATCTGGCGGATGTGCTGGGCGTGGACGAAGCCGCGCAGGAGCGGCTGCGGGCCCGGTTGCTCGAGGCCTGATCCTGTCGTGGGCAAATGAGATGAGCCCGCCCCATTGCGGCAGGGCCGCATGAGTCGCTAAAGTCCCGGCTGATGAGCGATTCCGAACTCCCCGAAGAACG
>DHZF01000117.1:5005-5178 GCA_002414505.1 Hyphomonas sp. UBA5111
CAGGTGCTCGCGCGCAAATACCGCCCGCGCCGCTTCGAAGACCTGATTGGCCAGGAGGCCATGGTCCGCACGCTTTCCAATGCGTTCGAGACAGGCCGCGTGGCACACGCCTTCATGCTGACCGGTGTGCGCGGGGTCGGCAAGACGACCACCGCCCGCCTGCTGGCGAGGGC
>DHZF01000072.1 GCA_002414505.1 Hyphomonas sp. UBA5111
AACTTCATGGCAGACCCGGAAAACACGCTTCTCCTCGAAACCTCCAAGGGCTCGGTGAAAATCGACCTGCGTCCGGACCTCGCGCCCGGCCATGTCGAGCGGATCAAGGAACTGGCTCGCGAAGGCTTTTATGATGGCATCGTCTTCCACCGCGTGATCGACGGCTTCATGGCTCAGGTCGGCTGCCCGCAAGGCACGGGGATGGGCGGCTCCTCCAAACCGGACCTGAAAGCGGAATTCAACGCAGAGCCCCATGTCCGCGGCACCTGCTCCATGGCCCGCACATCGGCCCCCAACTCGGCCAACAGCCAGTTCTTCATCTGTTTTGATGATGCCAGCTTCCTGAACCGCCAATACACGGTCTGGGGCCAGGTCAGTGAAGGCATGGACGTCATCGACCAGTTGGCCAAGGGTGAGCCGCCGCGCAATCCCGACCGGATCGTCAGCATGAAGGTGGCTGCCGACGCCTGATTTCAGGCAGGCAGGTAAGCCGGAATGACGGACAGGAAAATCAGGCGAAAAGCGATCGCGCGCCACGGGTCGAAAATCTTCGGCTCGCGCATTGCTCGTCTGATTTTCGCGTCCAACCTTGCCGGCCTTGCCATCCTGATTATCGGCGCGATGGTCCTGAACGAGATGCGCGCCGGCTTCGTGGTTTCAAAGAAGCAGGATCTTGTTGCGCAGGCGCAGATCTTCACCAGCCTGCTGGGCGATGATGCCACCACGCCCGCGCCCAAACTCGACGAAGAGGCCGCCCGGCAGACCATCGTTCGCCTGAATCTGCCAGAGCGAGTACGCGCCCGCATCTACTCTCCTGATGGCGAACTGGTCGGCGACAGCTTCTATCTCTCCGAGCGGGTCGACATAGACGCCCTGCCCCCCTTGCAGGAACCCAGCAGCTTCGCCCGCCTCGGTGCCAATCTGTCGGAATGGGCCAGCAACACATTGGGGCCCATCATGCCCCGGCGTGGCTCCGACGCCCTGGTCGCCCAGAGTTTCGAGGAGGAGTTCGAGATTGCGGTCCGCGGACAGGAAGCTGCCAGCCAACGTTTCTCCGATCGCGGCCAGCGGATCATCTCCGTCTCCATGCCGATCCAGCGCGTCTCGGCTGTGGTCGGCGTCCTGACGCTGGAATCCAATGACATTGATGAGATCATCCGCGCCGAACGCGCCGCGCTCATCCCCTTTATCGGGGTCGCCGTCCTCGTGGCGTTCATCACATCAATCCTGCTCACCCTCGGCATCGCTCGGCCGCTCCGCCGCCTGTCAATCGCGGCCGACCGTATCCGGGCGGGCGCTTCCGACCGGATCGACATTCCGGCCCTGACCAATCGCAAGGATGAAATCGGCAATCTTGCCGCCTCGATGCAGAGCATGACCGAAGCCTTGCTGGAGCGGATCGAGGCGAATGAACAATTCGCTGCCGATGTTGCCCATGAATTGAAGAACCCCCTCACCTCTATCCGCTCGGCCGTTGAAACTGCTGACCGTGTGCAGGACGACCCGGTCGCGCTAGAGCGCCTGCGGCAGGTCATCGCCCAGGATGTGAAACGGCTGGACCGTCTGATTACAGATATTTCAAACGCATCCCGTATCGAAGCGGAAATGACGCGCGTGCCGACCGAACAGATGGATATTGCCGGCTTCGTTCACGATGTCGTCCAGACCTATGAAGCCTTCAGCCGTGAAGAGGGCGCCGTCTCGGTCCACTATCGCGACGACACGATGGGGGCACGGCTTCTGGTCAGAGGCCGCGACGGCCCCCTCGGCCAAGTGGTGCGCAACCTGATCGACAATGCCCGCTCCTTCTCGCCAGCTGGCGGGCAGGTCAATGTCATCGTCGACCAGTCGAATGACGGTCCACAGACCATTGCCCGCATCATGATCGAGGATAGCGGCCCCGGCGTGCCGGAAGACAAGCTCGAAAAGATCTTCAGCCGCTTCTATACAGATCGCCCGGCCGGAACTGCCTTTGGCAACAATTCCGGTCTCGGTCTTTCGATTGTCCAGCAGATCGTGACGACCCATCGCGGCAAGGTCTGGGCCGAGAACCGCGCAGAAGGGGGCGCGCGGTTCGTCGTTGACCTACCGGCGATGTAAGCCGTTAGCGGTTCTGGCGGTTGTTGATCAGATCGTCGACAACTTCAGGCTCGGCCAATGTCGATGTATCGCCAAGATTTGAATACTCGTTCTCGGCAATCTTGCGCAGGATCCGTCGCATGATCTTGCCGGACCGCGTCTTGGGCAGGCCCGGCGCGATCTGGATCAGGTCAGGGCTGGCTATCGGGCCGATTTCCTGACGCACATGTTGGATCAAATTCTTGACCAGCGCATCGTCCACCTCAACGCCCTGACGCAATGTGACATAGGCATAGATGCCCTGCCCCTTCACATCATGCGGATAGCCGACCACGGCCGCCTCAGCGACAGCGTCATGGCTTACAAGAGCGCTCTCGACTTCTGCCGTCCCCATCCGGTGCCCGGAGACATTGATGACATCATCCACCCGCCCCGTGATCCAGTAGAAACCGTCCTCGTCACGGCGACAGCCATCACCCGTGAAATAGGTTCCGGGATAGGCCGTAAAATACGTATCGATGAAACGCTGATGATCGCCATAGACCGTACGCATCTGGCCGGGCCAGCTGTCGGTAATCAACAGATTACCATCCGTCGCCCCTTCCAGCACATTCCCCTCTGCATCCACCAGAACAGGCTTCACGCCGAAGAAGGGGTGGCTGCCGGCGCCGGGCTTCATGTCGGTGGTTCCGGGCAGAGGCACAATCATGGTGCCGCCTGTCTCGGTCTGCCACCATGTGTCGACAATCGGACACCGCGCTTCACCCACGACGTGGAAATACCATTCCCAAGCCTCCGGGTTGATCGGTTCGCCGACGGTGCCCAACAGACGGAGGGATTTCCGGGATGTCTTGTTCACCGGCCCCTCGCCTTCGCGCATCAGGGCACGGATGGCGGTTGGCGCCGTATAGAAGATGGTGACATTCTGCTCGTCGCAGACCTGCCAGAAGCGTGAGGCGTCCGGATAGGTCGGCACCCCCTCGAAGACGAGGCTTGTCGCCCCATTCGCAAGCGGTCCGTACACGATATAGGTATGGCCGGTCACCCAGCCGACATCGGCCGAACACCAGAAGACATCGTCTTCCTTCAGATCGAACACATATTCGTGCGTCATCGACGCCCAGACCAGATAGCCGCCGGTTGTATGCAGCACACCTTTCGGCTGGCCGGTCGACCCCGACGTATAGAGGATGAAGAGCGGGTCTTCGGCATTCATCGGCTCAGGTGGGCAGTCCGACGAAATGCCCTCGGCGGCCTCATGCAGCCAATAGTCCCGGCCTTCCTTCATGCCGACCTCGGCGCCGGTCCGCTTCACGACCAGCATCTTCTCGACCATGCCGCCGGCAATCTCGGCCGCCTTGTCCGCGTTCACTTTCAACGGCACACGGCGCCCCCCGCGAACGCCCTCATCGGCTGTGATCAGGAATTTGGATTCGCAATCCGTAATCCGGCCGGAGAGCGCTTCCGGGCTGAAGCCACCGAACACGATGGAATGCACGGCGCCGATCCGTGTGCAGGCCAGCATGGCATATGTGGCCTCCAGGATCATCGGCATGTAGATCGTGACGCGGTCGCCTTTCTTCACGCCCATCTTCTTCAGGACGTTCGCGAACTTGCAAACGGCCGTGTGAAGCTGGCGATAGGTCATCTTGTGGGTATTGCCGGGCTCATCGCCCTCCCAGATCAGGGCGACCTTGTCGCCCCGCGTTTCCAAATGCCGGTCAAGGCAGTTGGCCGATACATTCAACACGCCATCGGAAAACCACTTCACATGCAGGTCGCCCGTCTCCCAGGAGACGTCCTTCACGACCGTGTAGGGCTTGATCCAGTCGAGCCGCTTGCCATGCTCACCCCAGAAAGCTTCCGGGTCGGAGATCGAGGCCTCATACATTTCGCGATACTTTTCCGGGGTCAGGTTCGCTTTTGCTGCAAACTCCGCCGGTACCGGATATATCTTTTGTGCGTCGCTCATGAATGGCTCTCCGTCTGGCATGTTTGTCCTCCTGTCAGAATGCATACTTTGTGGAGAAGGTGAACCGTGTGATGGATCCATCCGCGCCACTTTCCTCTTCGCGGATGCCGTGGAGCAGCTCTGTGCCCAGCGTCACATTCGGGGCAACATCCCACAGGATTGCGCCAAAGACCGACTGCACCGAAGAGGTCACGCCACCGCCCAGATAATCCGGATTGTCGATGAACAGGCCGGAATAGCCGCCGCTGAATCGCGCGGTCTCGCCGAATGGGTGACGCCACGCCACAAGGCCGCCATAGCTCGGGATCGCCTCCAGATCGCCATTCGGGTCCAGCGCCGTGGAACGGCTGGCCGCCAGGCCGACATACCGGCCAATGCCTTCCCCGCCGACCAGGTTGAAGCGCAGATCATCCTTCTCACCCATCATGAGCCGACCGGAAACACTGAGGCCGTAGCCGAAGGCTTCGTCTTCCTCCGTGCCGAAATCTGCGCGCAATTGCCGCGCGATACCCGCAATGGATACGTTGCCGAAATCACCGGTCATATTGTAGCGCGCGACCACATCCGGGATGAGGTTCTCGTCACGTGAGCCCGCATTGAGCGTCGTGGTATTCGGATTCTCGACCGCGAATTGCCAATTGCCATTCGTATAGCGGATCTGTGGCTGGCGCACGAACACCATGCCATCCGACAGGATCAGGAAGCTCGCGCTCTCAGGGATGGCAGATGTGTTCTGGAAGGTCGACCATTCCTGTCCGACCAGCCAGTTCTTGTATTTCATGAAGGCGCGGCGCAGACGCGGCGAATAGGAGTTCGAGACAAGCTCATTGCCCTGCCCTGATCCCAGAAAGTCCATTTCAATATGCGCGCTCAGAGTGTCGTCTCCCACCGGACGTGAGGCCGACAGGAAGAACCGTGAGGATTCTGCAGTGAAGTCCGTGAACGATGTTTCTTCTCCCCCGATGGGCGTCGCGCTTGGAATGTAGAAATCGCGCGCGATGGAGCTGCCGGCGATGGCGCCGTCGCTGAGCGAGGTGACGTGAACATCCGCATCGACGAAGCCGCCGAATTTCAGTGTCGTGTCGCCAACCAGAAACCCGTCAGTCTTGGGCGCAGGCGCAGCGGCAGGGGCTTCGGTAACCGTGCGTTCAATCCGCACGACGTCTTCTTCCCGGTTCGCCCGTTCAGTGGCCAACTCGGTCTTGAGTTCGGAGACCATCGCCTCCAGCGCCGCTATCCGATCTTCCAGCGACGTATCCTGCGCCACCGCACCTAATGCGACGACAACCGAGACCGATGACAACATCAGCACCTTCAACGCTCGTGACATGTTTTCCTCCCTCTATTTTTTATGTGCGGGAAGTATCTGACTGATGCTGCTGCTCCGCCATTAGCCATTGGTGCTAAGACAAAAGTCTAAGAGCCCCCGGAGACAATCCATGTTTTATGGGATACACTGCGTGGCTAACCGTAGAGACTGCTTAAGCAGCGGGGAAATGGGGAGGAACAAGATGCCGGACGCGCCCCGCGTCCTGATCGTGGACGATCATCCATTGTTCAGGGATGCGCTTGAAACTGCCTTGGAATGCGCCTTTCCTTCCGGCGCAGAGGCAACCCATGCAAGTAACCTGTCCGGCGCGCTGGACATTCTCAGGTCGCATCCGGTGGATTTGATCCTGCTCGACCTGAATCTCGGAGATTGCGCCGAGTTCGAGGGGCTCACCACCCTGCTCGCCGCAGAACCCGGCTGCCCCATCGTGGTCGTCTCGGCCACGGAAACGCCCAAGGCCTTTCAAATGGCGGGCGCCCTTGGGGCGGCCGGTTACTTGCCAAAAAGCATGTCCCTGGAAGATCTGTCTGCTGCGCTGGCAACCACACTGGATGGTGGCACATGGTTCCCGAAGACCAACGGCACCCATTTGCCCGCCAGCCCGGCAGCCGAACGTATCGCCAGTCTTACCCCCGCGCAGCGCCGCGTACTCGCGGGCCTGTCGGCCGGTCTCCTGAACAAGCAGATCGCCCACGAAATGGACATTTCCGTTGCGACGGTGAAGGCGCACATGACGGCCATTTTCCGAAAGCTCGGTGCCAACAACCGGACCCAGGCCCTGCTGATTTATCAGGAAGACACTTCTGTCGGAAGCGCCTCGAACGCCTGACCGCGTCCGCGCGTCTTGCACATCATCAGAAACTGGCGAATGTCCACTGGATTGCTGGGCTTGCGCAGGACAGGGACGCTCGCCCCTCGTGCCTTGGAGAGGTCCGGTACGTTCGTCGCCGCCGTCAGCAACAACACATTCGCCGGGTCGCGCAATCGGGCACGATTTTGCTGGATCAGGTCGAGACCACTGACCTCGTCTTCGAGATCAAGATCCGCGATCAGGGCGTCGAAACACTCATCCTTCAGACACTCGACGGCCTCAGCCACGGTACGGACGCTCGTCGCCCGGCACCCCCAGCTTTCAAGCAGGCGGGTCATGCTGTCGACAATCGCCGGCTCGTCATCGACAAAGAGAATGCTGATGCCCTTCAGGCTCGTATCGTCCCGCGTGAAGGCATTCACCGATTTGGCCCGGCGGACGGGCGGCGTTTCCGCCATAGGCACCGTCACCGAGAACACGCTCCCTTTTCCGGGCGTGGACCGAACGTCAATCTTGGCGTCCATCAGGCTGGCCAGACGCCGCACAATGGACAGGCCGAGGCCGGCGCCGCGAATACCGACATTGTCGGAATCCTCATACTTGCGGAACTCCTCGAAAATCAGCTCCAACCGGTCAGCGGGAATGCCGGGCCCGGTATCATACACTTCGATCCGGACCTTGCGGCCCCGCCGGCGCGCGCCGACCAGCACCCCGCCTGACTTCGTGTAGCGGCGGGCATTGGAAATAAAGTTCCGCACGATGCTTTTAAGGTAATCCGGGTCGGCGAACACAGCCAGTTTCGTGGGCGCCACACGCAGCTCCAGTCCGGACCGGTCTGCCATGGGTTGTGCTTCGTCAATCAGGTCTTCCAGCAATGGTCCCAGCGGCAATTTCACCGGCACTGCCTTGACCTGGCTGTGGTCCAGCCTCGAAATGTCGAGCAAGCCCTTGAGCAACTCATCCGCAGACTGAATGGCCCGGTCAGCCCGTGTGGCCAGATCCGGAGCGGATCCATTCGCGATGATCGATCCCAGATATAGCCGCGCAGCATTCAGCGGCTGCAGCAGGTCGTGGCTGGCGGCGGCCAGAAAGCGTGTCTTGGACGCATTGGCACCCTCAGCCTCTTGACGGGCGAGGTTCAGATCATCCGCCATGGCTTCCAGCTTCCGCGTCCGCTCTTTCACGCGGCTTTCCAGCATTTCATTGGCTTCGACCAGTGCCTGTTCCCGCAATTTGTCTTCGGTAATGTCGGCGAAGGTCGTCACATAGCCGCCGCCAGGCATCGGGTTGCCGCTTATGCGCAAATACAACCCGTCAGGATTGCGCCGTTCATAAGTGTAGGCCCGGCCGGACCGCATATGCGCCACCCGGCGCCTTGCCTGTTCAGCCGGATCGCCGTCAATCCATCCGGTCCGGATATTGTGTTCGATCAGCTCCGCCACAGGCACACCGACCACGACCTTGGCAGCCGGATAGTCGAAGAGGTCCACATAGGCGGTATTCCACGCTACGAGCTTCTGATCCGAATCCACCACGCTGATCCCGTGCGGGATATTCTCCAGCATTGATTGCAGCATGTGCCGCTCGAACCGCGCCGCCTGGGTCTTGTGGTCCAGCATGGAGAGCACATCCGGCAGGGTGACGTCACTGCCGCCAATCGCGGATGACAGGACCACGCGGGCCGAGGATGAGCCGAGGGCACCGGCCAGCAGCTTTTCCGTACGTTGAACGAGCAGCCAATTGGCGGGCGCATCTCCAGACGCGGCGATGCCGGTATCTTCCTCGAACTTTACGAAGGCATGATCCACCGCTTCGGGCGTCAGGAAGCGGGACGCCAGCGTCTTCAACCCGTTTGGGGAGACCTTGAAGGCGTGCGTGTCGACCGCGCCCTCGGCAATCTCGATGACTTGGTCGCCGCCGACAAATACGGCTGCCTGCACTCGGTCGCGCAGACGCTCACGCGCGCGCAGCGAAACAATCACAAACAGAAGGAGATTTGTGCCAAGGCTGAGCAGGACACCATGAGTCAGACTGTCCTCGATCTTCAGTCCGAACATCGCATGCGGATCCAGCGCCGAGGGGACAATGGCCGTGATCGCGTCGTACCCGACAATGGCCGGCAGGAACAAGGTATAGGCCCAAAGCGCCATGCCGGAGATCAGCCCGGCCAGCACGCCCGACCGCCGGCCATGACCCCATGTGACCGCGCCGATCAGGCCCGGTGCGAACTGCGCCGCAGCCGCAAAGGAGAGCAGGCCGATCTGCGCCAGGGCCTCTCCCGTTCCCGCACGCCGGTAATAGGCATAGGCCAGCATCAACAGCACAATGATCACGATCCGCCGGGTCAGGACGATCCTTGCACCGGCATCACCGCTCAAACTGGCAAAACGCCCGGACCGCATGATGGCGGGCACGACGAGGTCATTGGTCACCATGGTGGACAGGGCCACGGTGGAAATAATCACCATGCCCGTCGCCGCCGAGAAGCCCCCCAGGAAGACCAGCGTTGCCAGCAAGCCGCTGCCGCGCTGGAGCGACAGGTCCAGCACGAACAGATCCGGCTGCGCGCCCGGACCGAGTATGGCCATGCCCGCAATCGTGATCGGGATGACGACCAGGCTCGTCAGCAGCATGTAGACGGGAAACACCCATTTCGCCGTCTCGAGGTCCTTCTGGGTCTGGCGCTCGATCATTGCGACATGAAACTGCCTTGGCAGGCAGATGATGGCCGCCATGGCCAACAGGGTCATGGTGATGAAGCGCTCGGAGAAGCGAAACGTCTCGAAGGTGTGCGCTACGGGGGCATTCTCCGGCACACTGCCACTCATCAACAGCTTGATGGACAATATGGCCACGGCGATCAGCGCCGCGAGTTTCAGCACCGCTTCCACCGCAAGCACCCGCATCAGGCCGGAATTGTGCCGCGTGGCATCCGACTGCCTTGTGCCAAACAGGATGGCAAAAATGGCGAGGGCAAATGCCGTCAGCAGGACGGTCTCGTTCGCCGGCGTATTCGCCGGCCCGTCGGAGCCATAGGCCAGCGCCTGGAAACTCATGCCGACCGATTTCAGCTGCAGCGCGATATAGGGCAGGCTCCCTGCCACAGCCGCGAGGGTTGCGGCGGCCGCAATCGCCCGGCTCTTGCCGTAGCGCGCCGACAGGAAGTCCGACAGGGACGAGATGCCTTCGCGCTGGGTGACATCCCCAATCCGCTGCACGAGGCCCGGAAACAGGACGAACACCAGCGTCGGTCCCAGATAAATGGTCAGGTAATCCCATCCGCTTTCCACCGCTGTGCCAACGGCGCCGAAGAACGTCCAGGATGTGCAATACACTGCCAGCGCGAGCGAATAGACCAGCGGGTGCTGGGTGAATCCCGGCCGCATTGCCGTCTGGTCCCCGCGCCAGGCGATCAGGAACAGGCCAAGCATGTAGAGCGTGGTCGCTCCAAGGATCAGCCAGACAGGCATTTGCACCTCTCGATACGGTTCATGCCAGAGTTACACACGGCATCGAACCGGGAAATTGGCCTTACGTCTATAAGACAGCAGCCGTTAAAACGGAAAAAGGGTGGCCCCAGAAGGGGCCACCCGTCAGTTTGGAGTCGCAGGGAGAGGCTATTCGGCAGGCACAGGGGCCATGCCTTCATCCGCAATGCCGTGCGACTTCCGTGCGCCAGGCACGCGGATGTCTTCTACCAGATCCTGGATATCCTGCGGCGGCGGAGCGGTCACGAGGGCCACCACGATGCCTACAGCCAGCGACAGGAACATGAACAGGAAGCCGATGCCTTCCGGTGACACACCGAACCACCAGTCTGCAGGATCCGTGTTCACGAACTTGAAGTAGTAGATGTAGCTGAACGTCGAGATGAGGCCGGTCAGCATGGACGCAATGGCCCCTTCCCGGTTCATCCGTTTCCAGAAGATGCCCAGCACGATCACCGGGAAGAGCGACGCTGCCGCCAGGCCAAAGGCGAAGGCAACCACCTGCGCCACAAAGCCCAGCTTTGCCGTGTTCATCCCCATGATCCCGGCAAGGACCACCGCGCCGGCGGCCGAGGCACGCGCAACCCGCAATTCGTCCTTGTCTGACATGTCCTTGAACAGGGTCCTCCGACAGAGATCGTGAGAGATTGATGACGAGATGACCATCAGCAATCCGGCTGCCGTGGACAGGGCCGCCGCAAGGCCGCCTGCAACCACGAGCCCGATAACCCAGGCCGGCAGGTTCGCGATTGACGGATTGGCCATCACGAAGATATCCCGGTCGAGCTTGGTGACTTCATTGTCGTCACCCGCACGATACTGGATCACGCCATCGCCATTCTTGTCCTCAATGCCCAACAGACCGGTTTTTTCCCAGTCCTTGAACCATTTCGGCGTCGGCTTCCCACCGGCTGCCACAATCGCCGCAGCCTCGGTCTCATAGTCGGCATCATCCGCGATATAGGTCGACTCATTCACCGTATCGATGAAGTTGAGCCGCGCGAAGGAGGCCACGGCCGGGGCCGTTGTGTAGAGCAAGGCGATGAACACCAGTGCCCACCCGGCAGAAACCCGGGCCGCACCCGCGCTCGACACCGTGAAGAAGCGGATGATCACGTGCGGCAAGCCTGCCGTCCCGAACATCAGCGCGCCGGTGATGGCGAATATGTCGAACGTGGTCTTGTTCGTCTGCGTATACTCCTGGAAGCCGAGATCGGTCACAACCGTGTTGAGCTTGCCGAGCATCGAGATGTCTTCACCTCTCACATCCGAGATGAAGCCCAGTTGTGGGATCGGATTACCGGTAACGATCAGCGAAATGAAGACCGCCGGAACCGTATAGGCAAAGATCAGCACACAATATTGCGCGACCTGAGTATAGGTAATGCCCTTCATGCCACCCAGCACGGCATAGACGAAGACGATGCCCATGCCGACCATGATGCCGGTGTTGAACTCGACGCCGAGGAAGCCTGAAAAGGCCACGCCCACGCCTTTCATCTGTCCGGCAATATAGGTGAAGGACACGAACAGCGCACAGATCACGGCGATCAGGCGGGCCGTGGTCGAATAGTAACGGTCCCCGACAAAGTCCGGCACGGTAAACTTGCCGAATTCGCGCAGGAACGGCGCCAGCAACAGGGCCAGCAACACATACCCGCCGGTCCAGCCCATAAGGTAGACTGAGCCGCCATACCCCAGAAAGGCAATCAGGCCCGCCATTGAAAGGAACGAAGCCGCCGACATCCAGTCGGCCGCGGTCGCCATGCCATTCACCGTGGGATGCACGTCATGGCCAGCAACATAGAAATCATCGGTGGATGAGGCCCGGGCCCACAAGGCAATCGCGATGTAGGTCCCAAAGGTGCCAACCACCCAGAAGTATGTCCAGAAATCCTGCCCCATTACCTCAGCCCTCCACGCCGTATTTCTTCTCCAGCCGGTTCATTGCCCGGCAGTAGTAGAAGATCAGTCCAACGAAGACGTAGATCGATCCGTTCTGGGCGAACCAGAACCCAAGCGGCGCGCCGCCGATCGACAGATTATCCAGAAGGTCCCGGAACAGGATGCCTGCTCCATATGAGACCGCAAACCAGATGACGAGCAGGGAAAGGGTCAGTCGGATGACTTCCCGCCAATACCCCTTCCCATCAATTTTGTAGCCAGGTTCTGACACGTGTTTCCTCCCATGACATTTTTTGTCTTTGCGCAGTTCCGCAGCCTGCAGGCTGCCGGAAGCAGGAGGAATATGAAACCTGAACTTTGGTCTTAATGCCGGTTTTACCTAATCGGCCTCAGGGCCGGGAGCGGCTTGGGTCTTGCGTGCATGCCGCCATTCGGCGATGCCGCCCATGATCAACCAGCCCGACAGGACCAGCCCGCCCAGCAAATAGGCTTCGCGGAAGCCGAGCCCCGGCTCAAGGATCGCCACAGCCGCCCGGAACGCGAAAATAAGGCCCATCAGGATGCCGAGAGAGATCATGATGTGGTGTTTCATTGCTGCCGCAGACGCTTCCTTCTTGACCGGAGACGACCATATGCGTCTGGCGCCGTGTGGCAAGGCAGGACTTTGGTCTAACGCCCCCTGCGGCAAAGCCTTGCCAGTACAGGCCGTATCGCATATATGCGCGCCTTCAGAAACGGCGGCGCAAGGCCGTGCGTGTCAGCTTCTTACCTCATCCCGAATGCGGAGAGGCGGAGTCGAGGGCGAAAGGAAACCCCAATGTCCAAATCCCAAATTACTTTCAATGTCGAACTGCGCGAGCGCGTCGGCAGCGGCGGATCCCGCGCAGCACGTCGCGAAGGCTTTGTGCCCGGCGTTCTTTATGGTGGCGGCGAAGATCCCGTTGCGATTACCCTGAAGCGCAACGAAGTGCTCAAGGCCATCGAGACCGGCCACTTCCTGTCGTCCACCGCAACGCTCGTCCACAAGGGCACGAAACAGCTCGTGATCCCTCAGGCGATCCAGATGCACCCGGTCTCCGACCAGCCCATGCACGTAGACCTGTTCCGCGTCAGCCGCGACCAGAAGATCAAGGTGGAAGTCCAGGTCCACTTCACCGGCGAAGAAGTGTCTCCGGGCCTCAAAAAGGGCGGCACGCTCAACGTGGTGCGCCACACGGTCGAACTGCTTGTTCCGGCCGGCAACATTCCGGAATCTCTGGAAGCAGACGTCTCCACGCTGGAAATCGGCGACAATGTGAAAATCTCCGACATCACCCTGCCGGGCGATGCCGAGCCGACCATCACCGACCGCGACTTCACCATCGCGACCATCGCTGGCCGTACGGCAACCGCCGACACTACGACGGAAGAAGGTGAAGAGGCTGAAGGCGAAGAAGCCGCAGCTGAAACCGAAGCCGAAGCGGAGTCGGAAGACTGATCGGCAAATTCTGGTCTCGTGTGTCCAGCCTTTTGGGGCTGGGCACACAGCCAAACCCTGCTATTTCGGAAGAGGGAGGCCGCATCGTGCTCATTCTTTCCGGTCAGGGAAATCCAGGCGAAAAATATGCGAAGAACCGGCACAATGCCGGTTTTCTCGTTTTGGACGCGATCCACGCCGCGCATGGATTCCAGCCCTGGCGCTCGAAATTTGAAAGCGAGATTGCGGAGGGCTTTATCGGCCCGGACCGCGTCAAGACGCTGCTCGTCAAGCCGCAAACCTTCTACAATGAGACCGGCCGCGCCCTTTCCAAGGTCGCCCAATTCTACAAATTGTCTCCGGAAGACGTGGTTGTCCTGCATGACGAGATCGATCTCGCGCCCGGCCGCGTACGCCTGAAACAAGGCGGCGGTCATTCCGGCAACAATGGTGTCCGCTCGATGATTGCCCATCTCGGCGAGACTGTTCGCCGGGTCCGCATCGGTGTCGGCCACCCCGGCGACAAGTCGCGGGTCATGCCCTACGTGCTATCCGATTTCTCAAAAGCCGACCATGACTGGTTCGATCCGCTGGTAAAGGCGATCTCTGACGCTCTGCCCTTCCTGGCCGAAGGCAATGACGAACGCTTCCAGACCGAAGTGATGCGTCTCGCGCCTGCGCCAAAGCACGATCCCAAACAGACGCGCTAGCCGTCCAGCTTTGCCAGTGCGACTGCCTCGGCGGCTTCCGCCATGGCAACGGCGCCGACCGTACCGTGCGCCGGCACCGGGCTACGCCCCAGCCCAAGGCACGCGGCATAGAAGCCTTCATCGGCGGCGCCAAGCGGATCGGGCAGGTCTGCCGCAATCTCGACGCGCACGTCATAAGGCGTCGTGTTGACCAGCTGCCGTGTCAGGAAGTCGATCGAGATTTCTCCCGACGGGTAGACTACATGCATGGTGCGCTGACGGGCCTCTGCCGCGCGGCTGGCCATCAGGCGCGCCACGCCGCCACTCGCATAGGTGAACTGGGCGCTGGCTTCGTCGATATGGTCTGAATGCACCCGCTTGCCACTCGCCATGACGCCGGTGAATTCATTTCCCATCATCATGGCGGCAAGGTCGAGATCGTGGATCATGAGGTCCCAGATCACCGAGACATCGCCCGCACGATTATCCGGCGCCGGCGGTCCGGCGCGGACGGATTCGATCAGCAGGGGTGTCTCTTCAATCGCAAGCACGCCCATGGCACGCGCCACGAACCGCTCCTGGTGCCCCACCTGCAGGATGCGTCCGCGCGCAGCGGCTTCGTCGGCCAGATCGCGGGCGGCCTTGCCGGTCAGCGCCAGCGGCTTCTCCACCAGCACATGGCAGTGGGCTTCGATGGCCTGCCGGGCCAGCTTCTCATGCCAGATGGCCGGAACTGCGATCACGATAGCATCGCACGCTTCGAGAAACGCTTCGTAATTGTCAAACCCCTTGGCGCCAAACCGGCTGGCAATCGCGGTCGCCCGGTCCAGGTCGATATCATAGACCCCGACGAGTTCGGTTCGAGCAGACGCGGCAGCCTTTTGGGCGTGGTAATTGCCAAAAACTCCAGCGCCCGCGACGCCTACTTTCAGTGTGGTCATAACAGATTGGCCCTCTTCGGCCCCCTAAAGACACTGCATCGCCCGGTGCTGCAAGCCTTGGGCTCAGGCATGGCTGACACAGAGAATTACAGATTCTTTCGCGCGCCCTCTTCACAGGTCCGGGATGCCGGTCCACTTACGCCTCAACAAGAACAGAGGAAGGAAAACACCATGACAGCCCTCACATCCACCGAATGGTCTCTCGCCGCACGCCCCGTCGGCATGCCCAAACTGTCGGATTTCCAGAAGAAAACCATCGATATCGCCCCGCCCGGCGCCGGCGAGATCCAGGTGAAAAATGAGTGGATGTCGGTTGATCCCTACATGCGCGGACGGATGTATGACCGCGAAAGCTATGTGCCGCCCTTCCAGATCGGCGAGACCATGCAGGGCGGCGCTGTCGGCCGCGTCACCGTCTCGAACCATCCCGACTACAAGGAGGGCGATCTGGTTTCCTCCATGGCCGGCTGGCGCACCGCATGGGTTGCGCGGCCGGAAGTCGTGATGGCGCAGAAACTGCCGGATATCGGCCTGCCCGAAAGCGCCTTCCTCGGCGTCGCCGGCATGCCAGGCCTGACCGCTTACGCAGGCATCCTGCGCGTTGCCGAACTGAAGGAAGGCGACACGGTCTTCGTCTCCGGCGCAGCTGGCGCCGTCGGCTCCACGGTCGTCCAGATCGCCAAGATCAATAATTGCACCGTCATCGGTTCAGCCGGCGGCCCGGAAAAATGCGAGTTCGTGAAATCGCTCGGCGCCGACCATGTCATCGACTACAAGGCGGCAGGCGGCTTCGAAGGGCTCGTGAAAGCGCTGCGTAGCGCTGCCCCGAAAGGCATCGACGTCTATTTCGACAATGTTGGTGGAGACCACCTCGCAGCCGCCATCGAATGTGCCCGTCCGCTGGCCCGCTTCGCGGAATGCGGCATGATCGCCCAATACAATGAAACCGGCACGCCGGTCGGCCCGCACAACATCATCCAGGTCGTCGGCAAGCAGCTGAAGATCCAGGGCTTCATTGTCTCGACGCATGCCGACATGCAGCCCGCCTTCTTCCAGGACATGGCGAAATGGATTTCGTCTGGCCAGATGAAGTTTGAAGAGACCGTCAAGGACGGGATCGACAAGGCGCCGGAAGCCTTCCTCGGCCTCTTCGAGGGCGCGAACATGGGCAAAATGCTGGTCAAGCTGGGGTAATTATGTCGCGTCTGTTTGATGCCTATATCATGGTGGACTGGAGTGCCGCGTCAAAGCCTGTGACGGGGAAGAACTCCATCTGGATCGGGATCCTCGCAAAGGATGCCCGGCTCAAGCTGCAATACCAGTCCGTCAATATCGACACGCGTCTCAAGGCGCGGGCCTTTCTGGAAGGCATCATCGCCAAGCTGACAGGGCGCGGCGACCGCGTCCTGATCGGCTTTGACTTCTCGCTGGGCTATCCGGCCGGGACCGCCGAGGCTCTTGGCCTTGACACGTCCGCCAAAGCGCCGTGGCAGGCGATGTACGCGCATCTCGCCTCCAAGATGAAGGACAAGGCGGACAATTCCAATCCGCGCTACGCCATTGCAGCCGGGATGAATTATGCCATCTCCAAGGGGCCATTCCCGTTCTGGGGAGCTCCGGCGCGGGATGTCGTCTCCACCCTGTCCGACAAGAAACCGAATTTCGACGGCCAGGCCCTGCCGGAATACCGCATCGTGGAATCCCAGATGCGGGCCTCCAAACGCGGCCAGCCGAAATCGGTCTGGCAGCTTGCCTATACCGGCAGCGTGGGCAGCCAGTCCCTGACCGGCATCCCGCATATTCACGCCCTCCGTCAGGCCCTGCCGGCTTCGCGCGTCTGGCCCTTCGAGTTCGAGGACGGCGAAATGACCGAGGAGTCGCTCGACGGCGTGCAGGTCGTTTTCGCGGAAATCTACCCGTCTCTCATTCCCGCCAAGCCTGAAAAGGGAGAAATCCCAGATGCCGCGCAGATCCGCCAGATTGCCCATTACTATTCGGAAATGGACGAAAAAGGCCGTCTGAACGGGCGAATTTCCACAAATAACTCTCTTGACGAGGGAAAAATATC
>DHZF01000079.1 GCA_002414505.1 Hyphomonas sp. UBA5111
TCCATGTCGATGAAATCGATCACGATAAGGCCGGCGAGGTCGCGCAGGCGCATCTGGCGGCAGGCTTCTTCCGCCGCTTCGAGGTTTGTGCGCAGGGCGGTCTGCTCGATATTGCGCTCGCGGGTCGACTTGCCGGAGTTTACATCAATCGCGACCAGGGCTTCAGTCTGGTTGATGACGAGATAGCCGCCGGATTTCAGCTGGACGGTCGGGGAGTAGATGGAATCGAGTTGCTGCTCGACCGCTTCCGCCACGAAGAGCGGATCTTCCTCTTTCCATTGCTGAACCTTCTTGGACTGGCTCGGCATGATCAGCTTGGCGAGGTCCTTGGCTTCCCGATAGGCGTCCTCGCCGTGGACTAGGACTTCCTCGATATCCTTGTCGAACATGTCGCGCATCGCCCGGTGGACCAGGCCGCCTTCGGCATTGATCAACATCGGCGCTTCGGAGGTCAGCGTCTTCTCGACAATGTTTTCCCAGAGCTTGGAGAGGTATTCATAGTCGCGCTTGATCTCGGCCTTGGTGCGCTTGGCGCCAGCAGTCCGCACGATCAGGCCCATGCCGTCCGGCACATCCAGTTCGGAGACAATGGATTTCAGGCGCTTACGGTCGGCGCCATTGACGATCTTGCGGGAAATGCCACCGCCGCGCGGCGTGTTCGGCATCAGGACCGAGTAGCGACCGGCGAGGGAGAGGTAGGTGGTCAGGGCCGCGCCCTTGTTCCCACGTTCTTCCTTGACGACCTGGACCAGCATCACTTGGCGGCGACGAATGACTTCCTGGATCTTGTAGCGCTTGGAGATCGACGCCCGGCTGGACTTCTTGCGGCGCGGGGTAGATGCGGCCTTGGCTTCACCGCCATTTTCCTCGGAAGAGTCTTCGGATTCATCAGAATCCTCGTCGTCTGCATCATTGTCAGCTTCATCGATGTCGTCGAGGTCGGCGCCATCACCGTCCTCATCATCTTCGTCTTCGATCTGGGCAGCGGCTTCTTCGGCCGCTTCCTTCAGCAGGGCTTCGCGGTCTTCTGCCGGAAGCTGGTAATAGTCGGGGTGGATTTCGCTGAAAGCCAGGAAACCGTGGCGATTGCCACCATACTCAACGAAGGCTGCCTGCAGGGACGGCTCTACGCGCGTTACTTTTGCGAGGTAGATGTTTCCGCGGAGTTGTTCGTTGCCAGTTGTTTCAAAGTCAAAGTCGTCGACCTGACCATTGTTGACGATCGCGACACGGGTCTCTTCCGTATGCGAGGCGTCGATTAGCATGAGTTTGCTCATGTAAAGGAACCTTATGAGCCGGCGCGGCGGCTGTGGATGCGTCAACGCACCTCAAGCCAGCCGCAAGGCCGGTCTGTAAATTTAGGGGGAGGATACGGTCACACCGACCCGACTGCCCCATGGGCAGTACAGGAAAATCGGTTTTGACTACTGTACCCGCGTACATCTTCTCTGCTTTCCGGAGCGCGGCGCCCGCTTGCCTTTTCGGTGAAGCCGGGATCGCTGTCGCGACGTTGGGAAACTTGCTTGGTAGGCCTGATTGGCAGCTACCGGACGATACTGCCCAATTTTGACCGTCAAGAAAAGACCAAAAAGGGCGCTGAGGCTGTGTAATACGTATCCTGTGGTCAATGCTGGGTTAATATTCGGTCTGGTAGGGAAAACCCTCGAATCCGGAATACATGAGTTCTGATGACTTTTATACGCCTTCTTTGCCTTGTGATCCCCTGTCTCTGCGCGGGTTTTGCTGCCTCGGCCGATATCAGCCGGGTGCAAGTGGTGGGCAATGGAGAGCCGACCCGGATCACAGTCTGGGTAGATTCCGAGCAGGAGGGCCGCGCCTTCCTCGCCGAATCGGGTGACGCCCGCAGTCTCGTGTTGCCGATACAGGGACCTGTGACCCCGGCCGTGGGCGATGGCGGCGGCGGGGTGGCCACATGGGCGTTGTCCGAAGGCGCGCTCAGCTTCGCGCTTGAGCGCCCCCTGATGGTCGCCCGTGTCCTGTCCCTGCCACCCGCAGGCAATGAGCCCTCCTACCGCGTCATCATCGACTTGCAGACCGTCTCCGAAGCCAGATTCAGCAGCGCCGCGAAGAAGGATATGCGCAAGCTGGCCTCCTATCAGGCCAAGCAGCGCAAGGAAGAGCTCGCCATCGAGCTTGCCTCGCTGCGGCCGGACGCGCCGTTGCCGGCCTCCCGCCGCGTGGTCGGTCAGTCCTATACCGTCGTCATTGATGCCGGGCATGGCGGCAAGGATCCCGGCGCGCAGGCCATCACCGGGGGGGTGGAAAAAGACATCACCCTGCGGGCGGCATTGGCACTGAAACAGATACTCGAGGCTGATCCGCGCTATACGGTGCGCCTGACCCGCGACACCGACGTCTATGTCGACCATGAAGTGCGCGTCAGCATGGCCCGCGACTGGGGCGCCGACCTGTTCATTTCCCTGCATGCCGATGCGGCGGGCAATCGCGAAGTGGCAGGCGCGTCGGTCTACACGATCAGCGCCAATGGCGAACGCCGGATCGACAAGGAAGCCAACCGCAACAATTGGCGCATTCCCCTTGAGGACGGTGCGCCCCAGCGCGTCAGCAGCATTCTCGAAGACCTCGTGAAACGTGAAACCAAGACGCACTCGTCCGAATTTGCGGAGATGTTGTTGCCGGAATTGGAGAAGTCCGGTCCCGTCCTTCGCAATACACATCGTGAAGCAGGCTTCTATGTCCTCCTCGCACCGGATGTCCCCGCCGTCCTCCTGGAGATGGGCTTCGTGACCAATCGTTCCGATGCCCGGCGCCTGCAATCCGACCGCGACCTGCGCAAGGCCATGTCGGCCGTCAAGCGCGGGATCGACCGGTTTTTCGACAAGCAGGACATCCTGCTGGCGGGGCAGGGATAGAGCGGGGGAAATCCCTTGCAGCGGCGCACCGATACTGAGAAGTTGGCCTCTATGATCTTGTTGCGCTGCATTGTGATGTCGTCACTTCTGGCACTATCAGCTTCCTGCTCAAACAGCAGGGGGCTGCGCCATCTCGACCCGTCACTTATCCACAATGGACGCCCGACAGAGGCGGAGGCCTATAGCGATTTCCTGATCGCCCGCTTCGCCGCGATGACCAATGACCCGCAGAAGGCCGCAGAACACTATGCCCTGGCGATTGATACGGCGCCGGAGAAATCCGGGATAGCCGATCGCGCCCTGTTCGCTTCGCTTCTGTCCGGCGATTACCGCGAAGGAGTCCGACTTGCCCAACGCGCAAACACGCTCGGCAGCGAAGCTGCGCTGGTTCGACTGACCCTGGCCGTCGAGGCGCTGCGGGTAGGCCGGGATGACGAGGCCCGTCAGATGCTGGAACAGACCCGGTTTGGTCCGTTCAACCGGATGATTGCGCGGGGCCTGTCGGCCTGGCGCGTGGTTGACACGCAGGGAACTGATGCGGCGGTACGCTATCTTGAGGATGGCTTGTCTGGTGATCCGCGGCTGGACAGCGCGACCCTCTACATGATGGGTCTGATCGAGATGTCCGCCGGCAATGATGACACGGCGCTGTCGGTCTTCAATACGCTGTGGGAATCCGGGGCGCGCCTTGCCGTCGGCGTTGAGGCGCATGCCCAGCTCCTGGCGTCTCGTGGCCAGCGCGCCGAAGCGCTCGAAATTCTCAACACGTTCGACGAAACTGTTGGTCACAACGCCTCGATTGCGCGCCTGCGCCAAGCGATCGAAGCTGGCGAGAGGATCAAGGTCCGGCGGCTGGACCCGGATGAGGGGGCTGCATTGGCGGTCTACGTTCCCGCCGCCGCCCTGATGAGCCAGACCGATGATGACGTGTCGGCGGTTTATTTCGTTCTGGCCCTTGCTCTGGATTCAGACCTCCACGTCGCCCGGTCGCTCTGGGCGCAGTCGCTGTCGAATGCCGAACGCTGGGACGAAGCCATCTCCGTGCTCGCGCGCATTCCGGAAAGTTCGGCCTTCTACGCCACATCCCGTGGCCAGATTGCCTGGGCGTTGCAGCGCAGTGGCCGCAGCCAGTCGGCGCTGGCCGTCGCTGCCGAGGCACTGGACCATTCACCGGACCGGGGCCTGAAGGTGCAACTGGCCGATTTGTATCGCGCTGTGGGGCGACAGGCTCAGGCCGAGGAATTGCTTGACCAGATCATCCGTGAGGATGCGCGCCATAACCGCGAAGACTGGCGACTGTTCTTTGCGCGCGGCGTATCCCGCGGCGAACTCGGCGATTGGGCGGATGGCGAGCGCGATCTGCTCAAGGCGTTGACCTTGGAGCCGGACGATGCGTCACTATTGAACTATGTTGGCTATTCCTATGTGGACCGCGGAGAGCATCTGGATCTGGCCATGGACATGATCCGGCGGGCGGCCGAGATGGAGCCGAATGCCGGATACATCATCGACAGTCTCGGCTGGGCGCACTACCGCCTTGGCAATTATGACCAGGCGACTGAACACCTCGAACGGGCAGTGGAACTGGAACCCGGTGACCCGGTCGTGAACGATCATCTGGGGGATGCCTATTGGCAGACTGGGCGCAAGCTGGAAGCACGGTTCCAGTGGCGGCGCTCCCTGACCCTCGATCCCACCGATGGGGAGCGCGACCGGATCGAAGCGAAACTGGTGGCCGGACCAAGTATCCCACTGGTAAAGCAGGCCGAGTCCGACGCGGGCGCCCAGCTTCCCAAGCCCGTCCGCCCCTAGCCGACATGGCGATCTGAGATGCCGACATCCCTCGCACCTGCCAAGGTCAATCTGTTCCTGCATGTCGGCGCCGTTCAGGAGAATGGCCGACACCCGCTCGATTCCCTCGTCATGTTTGCAGGCCCGGACGCGGCCGACCGTGTTTCTGCGGAACCGGCGGATACGCTGACGCTCGATATTGTCGGCCCATGCGCTGCTCATCTGGATGCCGATGACGATAATCTGGTGCTTCGTGCGGCCCGCGCCCTGTGCGCCAGAGAGGGCAGGGCGCGGGGCGCCGCCCTCACGCTCGACAAGCATTTGCCGGTCGCGGCAGGAATCGGAGGCGGCTCGGCAGACGCTGGCGCGGCCCTGCGGGTCCTGCAGGAGCTTTGGTCACTGGACCGCGATCTTATCAGGCAGGTGGCGGCGCCCCTCGGGGGAGACGTGCCCGTCGCGCTGGAAGGGCGCACCGCCCTGATGCAGGGCGAAGGCGAAATTGTCCGCGTTCAGACGGGCTTGCCCCAACTGCCTGCCGTGCTCGTCAATCCGGGCCTCGATTGCCCTACGGGACCTGTCTTCCGCGCCTTCGATGAGGGCGCAAGGGGAACCGGTTTCGCAGCGCTTGAGGCCGTGCCCGATTTGCCCTCGCCCGCAGAGGTAATCGAATGGCTGAAGGACCAGCGCAACGATCTTGAGCCGTCGGCGATCCGGCTCGTTCCGGAAATTCGGGGCGTGCTGGACACCCTGAACGTAACGCCGGGCGCGCGGCTCGCGCGTATGAGCGGATCAGGGGCGACCTGTTTTGCGCTGTTTGAAACGATTGAAGCCGCCCAATCCGCCGCGAGGACCCTTGAACGCGCGCATCCGTCATGGTGGATTCGCGCCACAAGTTTGGGGGACGCGCGGTGACAATTCTTTATTTGATTGTCGGTTCGGCCCTGATCTCCTTCGTGCTCTGCACGTTCATGCGCCGCGTGCCGCTGCTTGATGCGCCGGATGGCGGCCGCAAGCAACAGAAGGCGCCGGTGCCGCGAACCGGCGGGATTGGCATCTTGGGCGCGACCCTGATCACGCTTGCCGCGTTCGCGCTGTTGTCTGACCCCGCGCCTCTCAACGGGATGGGAGCGGGCCAGTTCCTGTTCGTGGTGGCGCTCGCCCTGACGCCTTGGGTAATTGGGTTTCTCGATGATTGGCTCGGCTTGTCGGCGCTCCTCAAGCTTGCGCTGCTATGTGGCTGGGCCCTCGTTGCCGCGATTCCGTTTTTCCTGTCTGGCGGGGCAGGCGGGTGGCTGATCGGATTGGCCGTGATCGCCTGGCTGATCGTAATCACCAATGCCGCCAACTTCATGGATGGGGCGAATGGCCTGGCCATGGGATCGGTCGCGATCATGCATCTGGGCCTGTTCCCGCTTTTTGCGGTGCTGATGCTGTGTTTTGGCAATTGCGTGCGGGATCCGGCCGGTGAGTTCGCGATGGTCGCGCAGTTCGCTATGTTTGGTGCCGTGCTGGGCTTTCTCGTCTGGAACATGCGCGGCGTGCTTTATGCCGGCGATTGCGGCTCCCTTGGCGCTGGCGGGTTGTTTGGCCTGATGGCGGTCTACCATCTGGGCGAGGGCATGGACGGCGTTCGCGCGGCCCTGTTGGGCCTGACGCTGGCGCTGCCCTTCCTGATCGATGTCTTGATGACCCTGGCCTGGCGCAGCTTGAAGGGACGTAATCTGTTACAGGCGCATACCGACCATGCCTATCAGCGGCTGATCGCGCGGGGGTGGGGTCATGTCGGTGTGGCGGCATTTTGGTGGGGCATGACGCTGATCTGCGCCATCATGGGGGTGGTGACCATGTTCGGCGCCGCAGAGTCGGCGGAACAGGCGAATGCCTTTCCTGTCCTGCAACTGGTTACGCTGCTCGCGCTTGCGGCGATCGGGGCAGCTTTCTGGTCGCTGGAGCGCTTTCGCGCTCAGTAGGCCCGGCTCACACAGAAATCCGTCAGCTCTTCAAGGGCGCGGCGATACGGTGACTCATCAAGCGTCCGCAGTGCGCCTTTTGCGAGCGCTGCATAGGCTTCGGCCTCCCGCACGGTTGCTTCGGCAGCTCCGGTGGCGCGGATCAGGTGAACCGCATGAGCAAGGTCTGCATCCTGCTGAGTTTCCGGGTTCATGGCCCGATCCCAGAAAAGGCGGTCCTCATCTGAGCCGCGACGCTTGGCGATGATGATGGGCAGAGTGATCTTGCACTCGCGGAAATCGTCGCCGACGGACTTGCCGATGACGGATGTGGTGCCGCCATAATCCAGCACATCATCGATGATCTGGAAGGCCAGACCAAGATTCTTGCCATAGGTGGCGAGGGCATGCGCGTGACTGTCGCCGCCGACCGACATGGCGCCGGTTTCCGCAGCGGCTTCGAACAGCGCGCCGGTCTTGGCCTCAATGATGGCCAGATAGTCCTCGGTGGGCAGGTCACGGGCCTGCATCGCCGCCAATTGGCGGACTTCGCCTTCAGCAATCACGGTCGAAGCGGTCGCCAGCCGATTCAGGATTTCGAGACTGTTGGTTTCGACCAGCAGGTTGAAGGCGCGCGCAAACAGGAAATCCCCGACCAGGATGGACGCCTTGTTGCCCCAGATGGCTTTTGCGGCGGGTTTCCCGCGGCGCAGATCGCTCTCATCGACCACATCATCATGCAGCAGGGTGGCCGTATGGATAAATTCTACAGCGGCAGCGAGGGCATGAGTGGCCTTGTTGGGCTCTCCCACTGCATGGGCGGAAATCAGCGTGATGAGGGGGCGAAGGCGCTTTCCGCCTGCCGAGACGATATAGCCCGACAGGTCCGGGATCACGGAAATCGGGCTCGCCGCGCGGGTGGCCAGCAAAGTTTCGACTTCACCGAGATCTTTGGCCACAAGCGTCTGCATTCGATCCACGATGGAACCGACGGCCTCTTTGCCTCTTGGTTTTGGCGAAAGGGTCACGTTGTTACTGGCTCCCATCATTTCTCTGACGAAATGGGAAATAGTCTTAGGATGAGTTCGCATCAAGCGCGCCGTGGCACCCCGACGCATCTGACGGCGATGTGTTGTGGCGAAACCTCGCTTGGTATGCGAAACATATAGTCAATTGGATCGTTGAGAATACTCCAACAAGGAAAGGTTCCCACATGAAGCCATATGCAATCCTGATTGCCGCCAGCCTGCTCGCAGCGTGCGCATCGAATGCTGCCTATGGGCCAGCGTCAAAATCCGGAGCGATGGGCTATTCCAGCCAGCAGATCGAAACCGGACGCTACCAGGTTTCCTATACAGATTCTGACCCTTCCCGTGCGCGCGACCGGGCGTTGCTCCGGGCAGCCGAACTGACCCTGCAGGAAGGCTCCGACTGGTTCGAGATCACCAGCAGCTTTACGGATCGGTCCGAAGAGGGCCGCAGCGGCGGCTCCAGTGTCTCGATTGGCGGATCCTCCGGGTCGCATGGCCGCAGCAGCAGTGTCGGCGTGGGCGTGGGGATCGGCATTCCGATCGGCGGAAGCAGCAGCGGCGCGGTGACGGAAGTCCTCGAAATCATGACTGGCAAAGGTGCCAAGCCCGACCGTCCGGCGGTGTATGATGCCCGTTCGGTCGACATCAATCTGCGCGGTACGGTGACCGAATGAAGGAAGTCTTCCGGACCAACGACCTCGTCAAGCTGAGCTATATCGAGCATCTGCTACAGGAAGCGGGCCTCAAATATTTCATTGCCGACCAGCATATCTCGGCTGTGGAGGGCAATATCGGTGCGTTCCCGAGGCGCGTCATGGTGCCGGAAGAGCTTCTGCAAGCGGCCGAAGCGGCGCTCTCGGAAGTCGAACGCGGCTAGTGGGCGGGATTACGGAAGACACGCTCTATCAGGGACGGGTCACACTGTTCCAACCCGAAAAGGGATTCAGGGCCAGCACGGATTCGCTGATACTGGCTGCCGCGCTGCCGGAAAAACCGGGCGGGGATGCGCTTGAGGTCGGGTGCGGATGTGGCGCCGCGCTTTTGACGGCTGCATTCCGCCTGTCACAGATGCGTGTGACAGGTGTCGATATTGATGAGCGCATGACCAGCCTCGCCCAGCAATCTGTCTCGTCCAACCAGTTTGAAGACCGGGTCTGTGTGGAAACCGGCAATGCCGCCGAATGGGTGCGCGACAAGGAAAACCGGTTCGACGTTGTTTTTGCCAATCCGCCCTATTTTGAACCCGGGCGGATTTCGGCGCCGGGCGCAGAGAAAGCGGGGGCTTACCTCGAATCGCTTAGCCTGGATGGCTGGATCAAGGCGATGGCCTTTGCGGCCAAGCCCCGCGCGCCTGTCGTTATCATTCATCGCGCTGCCGAGCTCGCCCGGATTTTGTCTGTCCTTGACCGGCTCACGGGGGAGATCACGGTTCTGCCGATCGCATCCCGGCATGGCGAGGAGGCCCGCCGGGTATTGGTGCGTGGGCGCAAGGGGCTGAAGCGCGGGCAGGTGCATTTGCTGGCACCGCTTCTCACTCATACGGTAGAGGGGCAGGCCAGCTCGGAACTCAACGCGGTCCGGCACGGCGAGGCCATCAACTGGTAATGCGGTTTTTCTGGGAATTGCCACATTTGCGGTCTAGGGTCGTGTTCAGGGTAGGGCGCAGAAAAGGAGTTGGCCATGTTCGGCTTTTTGTTCTTCGGCTTCCTGTTCATCGGTCTGGTCCTGGCGATGCTCGGTCATGGCGGTTTCTATCGCAAGGTCACCGGTCGCGGCGCTGGATCGAACGATCATGAAGATTCGCGCGGGTCTTTCTGATCGCATTCCCGTGCTTGCCTCGCCCAGCGCGCGGCTGTAACCCGGCACACAATCGATATCCGGATCCGAGCCATGACCGCACCCAAGGCACACGCCAAACCGAAATCCTTTCAGGACCTCATCCTGACGCTCCAGGCCTATTGGGCCGACAAGGGATGCGCGATCCTTCAGCCCTATGACATGGAAGTGGGGGCGGGAACGCTTCATCCGGCTACAGTGCTGCGGGCACTTGGGCCGAAGGAATGGCGCGCCGCCTATGTGCAGCCCTCGCGCCGCCCGAAGGATGCGCGTTATGGCGAAAACCCGAACCGGCTGGGCCATTACTACCAGTTCCAGGTCATTCTGAAGCCGAACCCTGACAATCTGCAGGACCTCTATCTGGAAAGCCTCTACGCCATTGGCATCGATCCGACCGTTCACGACATCCGTTTTGTCGAGGATGATTGGGAGAACCCGACCGTCGGCGCTTGGGGCCTCGGCTGGGAAGTCTGGTGCGACGGGATGGAAGTCAGCCAGTACACTTATTTCCAGCAGGTCGGCGGACTCGACGTTTTTCCCGTTTCGGGTGAACTGACCTACGGTCTCGAACGTCTCGCCATGTATGTGTTCGGCGTCGACAATGTCTACAATCTGCCCTTCAACGATCCGGACAGCGCTGTGCCGCTGAGCTATGGCGACGTGTTCCTTGAAAACGAGAAACAGCAATCCGCATTCAACTTCGAGCATTCCGATGTCGAGATGCTGAAGCGCTGGTTTGCCGATTGTGAAAATCAGTCAAACGCCCTGCGCGATGCCGGCAAACCTTTGCCAGCCTATGACTACGCTTTGAAAGCATCGCACACGTTCAACCTGATCGACGCGCGCGGCGCCATCAGCCCGACCGAGCGTCAGGCCTATATTGCCCGTGTCCGGGACCTTGCCCGCGGCGCGGCGGCGCAATGGGCCGAGCAGGAAGACGCGCAAGCCTAGATTTGACCTCTGACAGATTTGGTCATTCCGCGCGGTAGGGGTAACCTTGCCGGTGTGGGAGGACGCGTCATGTTACGCTGGATACTGGTTTGCCTTGTAGGCCTCTGTCTCGCACTCGGCGCGGACGCGAAGACCAAGCGCGCCCTGATTGTCGGCGTTGGCGACTACGAACAATTACCAGACCTCCAGAAGACGACCGGTGACGCCACCGGCTATTCCGAAGCGTTTGGCGAGGAGCTGGGCTTTGAAGTCACCCGCCTGATCGATCCGGGCACGATTGAGTTTCTTGAGGCGCTGGACGGCTTCCTCCAATCCATCGAGCCGGGCGACGAGGTGGCTTTTATCTTTTCCGGACATGGCTGGTCGGACGGGGCCGACAATTTCCTCGCCTTGACCGATGCGCCGCTCGAATCCTCCGAATTCGCGCTGAGACGCCAGACCGTGTCGCTGTCGAATGACGTGCTGGCCGAGATCAAGGCGCGCAAGCCGGGCCTGTTGTTCGCCATTGTAGATGCCTGCCGGGACAATCCCTTCGACACCGGAACGCGCAGTGTGACGCGCGGCCTGTCGCGGCTTGAGATCGTGCCGGGTACGCTGGTTGTTTATGCGGCCGGTACACGCCAGAAGGCGCTCGACCGGCTGGGGCCGGAGGATGAGTCGCCCTATTCGGTGTTCACGCGCAGCCTGCTGCCTCGCCTCAGCGATCCGGCCAATCCGTTGCTGCGCAGCGTGGACGAGACGCGCACCGAAGTTGCGACGCTGGCCTCCTCGATCAATCATGAGCAACGCCCGGCGATCTATTCCGATGTGTCGCTGGATTATTGCTTCGCCGGGGCGTGCCGCGTCGAGACCGGCATGGATCAGGAAACCAATGATTGGGTCGAAATCTCCAGCGCCGGCTACACGGCTGTCGACCCGTGTACCAAATATGCGCGGCATCTGGAGCGCTATCCCGATGGCAAATTCGCCGATGTGGCGAAGCGCAATCTTGCCAATCCACCCTGCGCCCGCACGCGGCTGAAGCTGAAGGAAGTCTCCCATTTCGGAGACCTGAATGGCCATAGCGATGATATCTATGGGGTCGATTACAGCCCGAGCGGCCGGTTCGTGGCGAGCGCGTCGGCGGACAATACGGCGCGTCTCTGGATCGTCGGCATGAGCGCGGATATGTTCGGGGAAACAACCGAGTTCAAAGGGCATACGGCACCTGTCCTGACCGTGCGCTTCAGCCCGGACGAGGAACGGTTGGTCACGGCATCGGAAGACGGGACGGCGCGCATCTGGAGCGCAATCGGCGGCGAGGCCCGGCTGGTGCTCGACGGGCATCAGGGCGTCGTTTCTTACGCTGAATACGATCCCTTCGGGGACCGGGTGATGACCGCCTCCTATGACGAAACCGTACGTATCTGGGACGCGCGCACGGGCGAGGAGATGTTGCGCCTGTCGGGCCACTCGGGCGCGGTACGGTCAGCGCGGTACAATTTTGATGCAAGCCGCATCGTCACGGCGTCAAATGATGGCACGGTGCGTGTCTGGAATGCCGAGACCGGCGAGCAGCTCCGCATGGTCGAGTCCGGCGCTGTGCCGGCGACCTATGCCACCTTCAGCCCTGATGGAGAGCGCATCCTTGTTGCCTCTGCCGACAAGGCGGCCCGCATCTGGAGCGCGGATGGCGAAGTCCTCGAACTGACCGGCCATGACGCTCCACTCTGGAATGCGGCCTTCAGCGCGGATGGGGAATTCGTGGCCACCAGCGCCATGGATCTGTCCGGCAGGATCTGGGATGCCGAGACCGGGGCTTACCTGGCCGGTGTGCAGGATTTGAGCATGTTCGGGGCGAACTGGATCGAGTTTGCGCCGGACGGCAAGAGGCTGGTCGTGTCCATGAAGGGCGGCGCCGTGCAGCTCTGGCAGCTCAGCTTCGGGGCCGACTAGGCGACCCATCTGCACGTCCAGCGCTTGACCCCGCCGCCTGCACGAGTATGCCGTGCAGGCTTGTAATTACTGGCTGGACCCCTTCATGGCAGACCTGATTCTCGAACTCTTTTCAGAGGAAATCCCCGCGCGTATGCAGGCCAAGGCCGAGAGCGATCTTGGCGCGGCGCTGGAAAAGGCGCTGGGCGAGGCGGGGCTGAACTGGTCGAAGCTGGAAACAGCCTCCGGCCCGCGCCGCCTGGCCGTGTTCGTGGACGGGCTGTCGGAGCGCTCCGCCGATGTGAAGGAAGAGCGCAAGGGCCCTAAGGTCGGCGCGCCGGACAAGGCGGTTGAGGGCTTCCTGCGCGGCGCAGGGCTGAGCGATATCAGCCAGGCCGAAGTGCGCTCCGACCCGAAGAAGGGCGACTTCTACGTTGCGGTGATCGAGACGCCGGGCCGCGATGCGACCGACATCATCGCCGAGGCGGTGCCGGCCATCATTCGCGGCTTCCATTGGCCCAAGAGCATGCGCTGGGGCATCGGGGAGCTGCGCTGGGTACGCCCGTTGCAACGGATTGTCTGCGTGCTGGATGGGAAAGTGGTGCGGTTTGACGTGGATGGCATTGCCAGCGGCGATGAGACCGAAGGCCACCGCGTGCATGGCCGCGGGCCGTTCAAGGTAACTTCCCGCAAGGATTATGAGAGCCAGCTTAGCGGCGCAGGCCATGTGAAGCTGACGCGCGATGCGCGGCGGGAGGTGATCCTCGCCGGCATCGAAAAGGTCTGCGCGGATGCCGGCCTCGAATGGATTGAAGACAAGGGTCTGCTTGAAGAAGTCGTTGGCCTCGCCGAATGGCCGGTCGTCGTGCTCGGCGATATGGACCCGGCCTTCCTGGCGCTGCCGCCGGAAGTGATCCAGCTGTCCATGCGGACACACCAGAAATACTTCGCGGTGAATGACAAGACCACCGGGAAGCTCGCGCCGAACTTCATCCTTGTTGCGAACATCGAGGCCGCTGATGGCGGCAAGAAGCTCGCCGAGGGCAATTCCCGCGTCCTGGCGGCGCGGCTCGATGATGGCCGTTTCTTCTGGGAAAAGGACAAGGCCACGCCGCTGGAAGAGATGGCCGAGAAGCTCTCGACCATCGCCTTCAAGGCCGAGCTTGGCAGCTTGGGGGACAAGGTGGAGCGCGTCGCCGCGCTCGCCCGCGAACTCGCCCCGAAAGTGGGCGCTGATCCTGATCTTGCTGAACGCGCCGCGCGTCTCGCCAAGGCAGACCTCGTCTCAGAAATGGTCGGCGAATTCCCGGAACTGCAGGGTGTCATGGGCCGGTACTATGCGTTGGAAGCGGGCGAACCTGCTGCCGTCGCCGATGCCATCCGTGACCATTACAAGCCGCAGGGACCGAGCGACTCTGTGCCAACCGATCCGGTGGGCATCGCCGTCGCGCTCGCCGACAAGCTGGATACGCTGGTTGGATTCTGGGCGATCGATGAAAAACCGACAGGTTCGAAGGATCCATTCGCGCTGCGCCGTGCAGCGCTGGGTGTTGTGCGGATACTGTTGGAGTATGACGTTAGGTTGAGTTTCTTCGACACGTGGAATGCTAAAGCTTGGGGGCGAGTGATGAGCTTTGTCATTTCTAAGCCCTTCGTCGAAGGTATCGAAAAGCTCGTCTCGTTGGAAAAGTTTGGCTTCAGTGCCGAAAATATCAATAGGTTCCAAGAAATCGCTGCATCTGAAGCAGATGCCACGGTATTCTCAGAGAAGGCTATCGGGGTATCTTCGGACGTAGCAAAAGAGAAAAATATAGATATCCTCTCTTTCTTCGCAGACCGGCTCAAGCAGCACCTCCGCGATGAGGGCCAACGCCATGACCTGATCGACGCCGTATTCGCGCTGGGCGAGGATGATCTGGTGCTGATCACACGCCGCGTCGAGGCGCTGGGCGCGTTCCTTGATACCGAAGACGGGGCAAACCTGCTCGCGGGCTACAAGCGCGCCGCGAACATCCTCAAGGCCGAGGAGAAGAAGGGCGATCTGCCTGCTGATCTCTCCGTCAATGACGCCCTCATCGCCAAGGGCCCAGCCGAGGAAAAGGCCCTCGCGAAAGCCCTGTCCGATGTCGAGGCCGCCATTGAAGGCCCGCTCGAATCCGAGGACTTCACCGCCGCCATGGCCGAACTCGCCAAATTGCGTGGTCCGGTGGACGATTTCTTCGAAGCCGTCATGGTCAATGATAAGGATTCCGCAGTTCGCGCGAATCGCCTCGCGCTGCTCACAAAAATTCGTGGAACGCTTCACCGCGTAGCGGATTTTTCCCGCATTGATGGCTGATACAGGTTAGAGCGCCCCCGCGCCCCTGTGTCAGACTGAAACGGCCCGTCTGCACGGGAACGCGCCAATGTGTCACGAACAACGTTGTCACCCGGCACGTGCCCTTTCGGACACTGGCCAATGGCGCTGCAATGCAGCATAGGAATTGCAATTCGCCCCGCGTAAGCACGGGGGATTCGAGATATGTATCGGAAGGCAGAATTCATGGGTGAAGCGGCACTGAAACCAGCAGACGAAACCTGGGTGTATGCTTTTGGAGGCGGCAGCGCGGACGGCGATGCCTCAATGAAAAATCTTCTTGGCGGCAAGGGCGCGAACCTCGCTGAAATGGCCAAATTGGGCCTGCCAGTGCCACCGGGATTCACGCTGACGACCGCAGTCTGTACCGCCTATTACGAATTGGAGCGCCAATATCCGGCGGCGCTGGAAGCGCAGGTCGATGCCGCGCTGGAAGCGGTGGAAAAGGAAACCGGCAAGGGCTTCGGCGACCCCGAAAACCCGTTGCTCGTCTCCGTGCGCTCCGGCGCGCGCGCCTCGATGCCGGGCATGATGGATACGGTTTTGAACCTCGGCCTGAACGAGACGGCCGCAGCGGGCCTCGCCAAGAAGGCCGGCGAGCGCTTCGCCTATGATTCCTATCGCCGCTTCATCCAGATGTATTCCAATGTCGTGCTGAACATCAGCCACGATGAATTCGAGCATATCCTGGACGACTACAAGGACCGCCAGGGCTATGATCTCGATACCGAGATGACGGCCGATGACTGGAAGAAGATCATCTCGCTCTACAAGGATGCCGTTCAGTACAATCTCGGCCGCCCGTTCCCGGATGATCCGAAGGAACAGCTCTGGGGTGCCATCACAGCCGTTTTTGGCTCCTGGATGAATGACCGCGCGATCACCTATCGCAAGCTGAACGACATTCCCGAGGAATGGGGCACCGCCGTCAACGTGCAGGCAATGGTGTTCGGCAATCTCGGCGAGACGTCTGCCACGGGCGTGGCGTTCACGCGCGACCCATCGAATGGCGACCCGGTGTTCTATGGCGAATACCTGATCAACGCGCAGGGCGAAGACGTTGTGGCGGGCATCCGCACACCTGCGCCGATCTCGCGCGAGCGCGCCGACACGCTGGGCTCCACCGATGCACCGCTCGAAGAGTCGATGCCGGAAGTTTACACCCAGCTGCGCGACGTCGCGAACGCGCTGGAACAACACTACAAGGACATGCAGGATCTTGAGTTCACGGTCGAAGATGGCCGCCTCTACATGCTGCAAACCCGGACCGGAAAGCGGACGGCGGCGGCGGCGCTCAAGATCGCGGTCGACATGGCCCGCGAAGGTCTGGTGACGGAGGAAGAGGCTGTGCTGCGCCTTGAGCCGTCCCAGCTCGACCAGCTGTTGCACCCGACCATTTCCGAGGATGCCAAGCGCGACGTGATCGTCATGGGCCTGCCCGCCAGTCCCGGCGCCGCTGTCGGCAAGGTCGTGTTCGAGTCAGAAGACGCTTGGGCAATGGCCGAGAAGGGCGAGGATGTGATTCTCGTGCGAATCGAGACCAGCCCTGAAGACATCAAGGGCATGCACGCCTCCCGCGCCATTGTGACGGCGCGCGGCGGCATGACCAGCCACGCGGCTGTTGTGGCGCGCGGCATGGGTCGTCCGTGCGTCTGCGGCGCCGGTGGCCTGCAGATCGACTACAAGACAGGCGTGTTCCGCGTCATGGGCCGCGAGATCAAGAAGGGTGATGTCATCACTGTGGACGGCGCGACCGGCCAGGTTATGATGGGCGCTGTCGAGATGCGACAGCCGGATCTGTCGGGCGATTTCGGCCTGTTGATGGGCTGGGCCGACAAGGTGCGTACTCTTAAGGTGCGGGCCAATGCAGAAACGCCACTCGACACCCGCACGGCTGTCGATTTCGGCGCCGAAGGGATCGGCCTCTGCCGCACCGAACACATGTTCTTCGAGGAAGAGCGTATTCCGGAAGTGCGCGCCATGATTCTCGCGGATAGCGAGACTGGCCGCCGCGCCGCGCTCGACAAGCTGCTGCCGATGCAGCGCAGCGATTTCGAGGAAATCTTTCGCATCCTGGAAGACCGCCCGGCCACGATCCGTCTTCTGGATCCGCCCCTGCACGAATTCCTGCCGCACACCGATGCAGACATGGATGAGGTGGCCAAGGCCTCTGGTGTCAGCGCTGAGGAGCTGCGCCGCCGCGCCGCCGAACTGCATGAGAGCAATCCCATGCTGGGCCATCGCGGCTGCCGCCTCGGCATTACCTATCCGGAAATCTACGAGATGCAGGCGCGCGCGATTTTTGAGGCCGCCGTTAATGTTTCAAAGGAAACCGGTCGCAAGCCGATCCCGGAAGTGATGATCCCGCTGGTCGCCACCCACAAGGAACTGGCGATCCTCAAAGCGGTCGTCGACGAAGTGGCCAAGTCGGTCTTCTCCGAAACCGGCGTCACGCTGGACTATATGGTCGGCACGATGATCGAGCTGCCGCGCGCTGCGCTGCAGGCTGGAGAAATCGCGAAATCAGCGGCCTTCTTCTCCTTCGGAACCAATGATTTGACGCAGACGACGCTGGGGATTTCCCGCGATGATGCCGGCCGGTTCCTGAAAGCCTATGAAGATAAAGGAATCTACGAAAAAGACCCATTTGTGACACTCGACCAGGTCGGCGTGGGCGAATTGGTCAAAATGGCTGCCGAACGGGGCCGTAATTCCCGCCCCGGAATCAAGCTCGGAATCTGCGGAGAGCACGGCGGAGACCCCGCTTCGATTAACTTTTGTCAGTTGGCGGGACTCGATTACGTGTCCTGCTCTCCCTACCGTGTGCCAATCGCGCGTCTCGCAGCGGCACACGCGGCCCTGAAAGCCAGATAGAGACATACGTCACCGCCGAATCGGGCAGGATTTGGGTGTTGCGTTCGCGCAACACCCATTTTTGTGCAGTGCGAAAAATTTCACGAATTTTGCAGAAATATTCCACTGTATTACAGAGACTTGTCGGGCTTCTCTTCATGTGACGGTTTAAATCTGAAAACCGGGGCTCATCTATCCTGACAGAAAAGTCACTCACATATCTGGCCAGCTTCTTGCTAGGTACCGTGAGAGATGGATATCCAAGTCCAATCGGGGCCTGAAAAGGTCTCATCCTATTAAGTCAAACCAACAACACCCGGGTTTCATATGACGGAATATATCGTCTGCCGGGGGATTGGGGAGCGGTGATGTTAAGGGTTCTTCAACCACGAAGGGCGACTCTATCGCCAATGCGTGGGCTCCAAGAGCAGCTCAAGCGTTGGTGGATGGCTATGACGAATGAAGAGCAAAGAGATATTGTCATTCGCGGTGCGACCATTGCGGTCTGTGCCGTCGCAGCGACTGTAACTCTGCCCCTGATCGGCGAACTCCAGATGGAGAAGCGCGCCGAAGCTGATTTCCACGCGGAAGCAGTACGCCTGGCCTCCATTGAGGACGGCGGCGTGACTGTGCGCGCAGATCCCATGACACCCAGCCTTCTGGACACGCCGTGGATCCGCACCGTCGAGTACACGCTGAAGCGCGATACCGATTCTTCCATGAGCCGCTATGCTATGCGCGACCGTGATGGCGCAGCGCTTTCATCGCTGGTTTCGTTCCGTCCGGAACATATCAAGCGCGCTGAAAAGATTAATGACGAGGCGCAGTGCCTGTCCCAGGCGGTCTATTACGAGGCCGGGACGGAATCGCTGGGCGGCAAGATGGCCGTCGCCGAAGTCATCGCAAACCGGGTCCGCGACCACCGCTATCCTGACAGCGTCTGTGACGTTGTTTTCCAGGGAGCGACGCGCACCACGGGCTGTCAGTTCACCTTCACCTGTGATGGCGCCCTGACCCGCGCCCCACGCGGCCGCAACTGGGACACTGCCCAGAAGGTCGCTGCACACGTCCTGATGAACCTCAATGAGGAACGGACCGGCGGCGCCACGCACTATCACGCCACCTATGTGGACCCGATCTGGAGCGCCGGCCTCATCAAGACCGACAAGATCGGCCTGCACATCTTCTACCGCTTCCCGCGAGGCGCCGAGTGGGCGCAGGTCCGCCAGAACTACAATCGCAAGCGCGAGCGTGTCATCACGGCTGCGGCCGAGGCGGATGTGAATGCGGCGGCAACGTCCGTTATCAAGACCACCGACGACGCCAAGGTCGAGAAAGTGGCCATGAACGCTCCGGCACCGACCCTGTCACCTGCTTCGGTGACCACGTCGACGCGCACGATCACCAATGGCGCGCCGAAATTCAACACGGTGCGCAAATCATCTGATGTGTCTGCCTATACGGCGGCCCAAGTGACGCAGGCGGCAGTGAAGAGCTCCGCTTCAGCCGCCGGCGCCATGAACTAACGTCCTAGTCGCGAGAGGGTACGCCCTCTCGCACACGCTTGCGGATGGCCCCCGGCAACCAGCGCGCCATGAAACGGGCCCGCTCGGCATCCTTGCCCACCATGTAATGTGTATCCTTGCCATGCGCAGCGTCCCAGGCGCGTTCCGCGGCCATCGAGACCGGGTACACATTCATGCCATTCTCTCGCAATTGGTCCGACATCTTGTGATTGGACCCCTCGCGATCGCCCATTTCGAGAATCGGCGTTTCAACGAACCAGGGCATCAGGCTGGTGACGCGAATGTCGAGATCGCGGAATTCGGCGTCGAGCGCCTCGGTCAGGCCCCGCACGGCGAATTTGGTGGCCGAATAGACCGCCAGCTGCGGAGATCCAACCACACCGGCTGTTGAGGCCGTGTTCACGACACGCGCGCCAGATGTGGCCTTGAGCAAAGGCAAGGCAGCCTGCACCCCGTTAACCACGCCTTTGACATTAATGTCGATGATGGCGTCATTGTCTTCGCCGGTGATGTCCTCGAACCAGCCATGACGGCCAATGCCGGCATTGTTGAAGAGCACATTCATGGCGCCTTCGGTGGCTTCGCCAAAATCCTTCGTGGCGGCGGCCCAGTCTTCGCGGTTGCGGACATCGAGCTTCGCCTTCATGCAATTGGACGCGCCGATTTCTGCTTCGACAGCGTCGAGGCCCGCGGTGTTTACGTCATAGAGGCCGCAAAACCAGCCCCGCTTTGAAAAATGACGTGCTGTCTCGGCGCCGATACCTGATGCTGCGCCTGTGATGAAGATACTCTTTCGTCCGCCCGCTCGGGTCATGGGCATTTCCTCTTGCTGTCAGGGACTGGTCGCCCTTTCCAGCAGTGTCAGACGACATCCATGCCCACGTCAAGATTGGGCGCCGAATGCGTCAGGGCGCCCACGGAGATGAAGTCCACCCCGGTCTCGGCGATTGCCGCTACGGTACCCAGATTGACCCCGCCGGAGGCTTCGAGCGTCACGCGGCCCTGATTTATCTCTACGGCGCGGCGCAGCGTGTCCGTGGTCATGTTGTCGAGCAGAACGGCGTGTGGGCCATGCTTCAGGGCTTCCTCGAACTGGTCGAGCGTGTCGACCTCGATCTCGATCATGCGGAGGTGTCCGGCATAGGCCTTGGCGCGTTCCAGGGCGAGTGCGACCGAGCCATCGCACGCAGCAATGTGGTTGTCCTTGATCAGGATGGCATCATCCAGGCCGTAGCGATGCGCGGTGCCGCCGCCGCAGCGCACGGCGCGCTTTTCGAGCGCGCGGTGGCCGGGCGTTGTTTTCCGTGTGCACACAATTGTCGCGGATGTGTGGGAAATCTTCTCCACATAATTATTTGTCATCGTCGCAACAGCGGAGAGCCGGCCGATGAAATTGAGCATGGTGCGCTCGGCGGTAAGGATCGAGCGGGCGCTGCCATCAAGGCGCGCTACAACATCGCCGGGCTTTACGGCTGTGCCATCGCCCATCTGGATGTCCAGCTTGACGGAGGGGTCGATCAGGGTGAGCGCGTGCGCGGCGACGTCGAGGCCCGTGATGACGCCCGGTTGGCGCGCGGCGATGACGACGCTGAGCTGTGTCTCAGGTGCAATCGTCGCGTCCGTCGTGAGGTCTCCCGCGCGGCCGAGATCTTCGGCCAAGGCCAGGCGGACGATCGGGTCGAGGATAATGGCGGGCAGGGGCGGCGGAATCAGGCTCATGTTCGGGCGGTCTCCTCAAAATCTCTCAGCAGGAACTGGCGTTCCGGCGCGATCATGTCCGGATAGTCGGACCGGAAATGGCCACCCCGGCTTTCCTTGCGGTTGAGCGCGGCGTGGACAATCAGTCTGGCCGTGGTGAGCGCGCGCGCAGCGCCATGAATAGTCTGCAGGCGGTCGATCAGGTCGAGAACACGGGTCATGCCGGCAGCGTCCCGCACAACGCCGCAGCGTTCGGACATGGCTCTGCGCAGCTCCTGCAAAGCTGGAGCGGGCAGGGCGCCGGGCACATGACCGCGGGAGGCGTCAGGCGTTGCAAGATCGGCGTCTCGCAGGCGTTCCGCAATGCGATGCGCGAACACGACAGCTTCCAGCAGCGAGTTCGAGGCGAGGCGATTGGCGCCGTGAACGCCGGTCGAGGTGCATTCACCGCAGACGGACAATCCATCCAGGCTGCTGCGGCCCCAGAAATCCGGCACGATGCCGCCCATATGATAGTGGGCCGCCGGAGCGACGGGGATCATCTCGATACGTGGGTCAATCCCGGCGGACATGCATGTGCCGTAGACGGTCGGGAAATGATCCGGGAAATGTTCCCCCACGGCCTTGCGGCAATCGAGGAAGGCGCCGCGACCGGACAGGCGTTCAGTATGGACGGCGCGGGCGACCTCATCGCGGGGTGCCAGTTCTGCCAATTCGTGATAGCTGGCCATGAAGGCTGTGCCGTCGCGATTGTGCAGGGTCGCGCCTTCGCCGCGTAGGGCTTCAGTTGCCAGTGGCGCCGGGTCGCGGCCAATGTCGATGGCGGTCGGGTGGAACTGGACAAATTCGAGATCAGCAATCAGCGCGCCGGCTTCCCATGCCATGGCGACGGCATCCCCGCGCGCTTCGGGTGGATTGGTCGTGACCTGGAACAGGCCGCCGGACCCGCCGGTGCATAAGACGGTTTCCCGTGCCGTCCGTGTGGAGAGTGTGCCCGATGCATCCCGCAGGATAACCCCGGCCACTTGCAGATTGGCGTCCTGCATCAGGCCGGTGGCGCGGACGCCTTCAATGACGGTGATGTGGGGTGCGGCGGCGACGGCTGAGACCAGCGCATCCATGATGGCCTTGCCGGCAAGGTCTCCGGCCACGCGCGCGACACGTGGATGCGAATGGGCCGCTTCCAGCGACAGGGCAAGCGCGCCGTCTGGTGTGCGGTCAAACGGAACGCCCAGCGCAACAAGATCGCGGACCCGAGCCGGGCCTTCTTCGGCGATAAGGCGCGCAATGATCGGATCGACGAGCCCTGCGCCTGCCGCGACCGTGTCAGCGGCATGTTGTTCGGGGCTGTCCAGGGGATGCATGGCAGCGGCAAGGCCGCCTTGTGCCCATGCGGAGGATGCGGCCTGGCCAAGCGGAGCCGGGGAGATGACGGTGCAGGGGCGCGGCGCCAGTTGCAACGCGAGGAAGAGACCAGCAAGGCCGGCGCCTACGATCAGAACGTCATCATCGACTGGCCCACTGGCCGTCAGGGTTTGCGGAATGGAGGCGCTCACGGATCAGGAGATGCCGTCATTCGCGCGGCGGAATTCCGCCGGTGCGGTCACGGCAGACACCAGCGCGCCAAACATCCGGTCCGCCGACTGGATGGTCAGCGTGAAATTGTCCGGCACATAGATCAGGCCTTCGACCTTGGCTTCCAGCATTTCCTCGATCTGCGAGCGGATCGAGATCTGGTCGCCGAAACGGCGCGCCTTGCAGGACTGCCGCACGACTGACCGGCCCCACATGGAGCAGACTTCAACGGCGGTCAGTTCGCAGCTATATTGGCCTTCTTCCGGGTGTGGAGAGAGGTACATGGTGCCAGACATCATGCACTCCCCATTGCGATAGGGTTTTGTCTGGAAGCTCCAGGTGCCGAGGACATCCGAAGGGTCTCCTTCAACTTTACTGTCGGCATGGGCGGGTGCGCAGGCCAACAGGCCAGCAATCGCCATTGCCGCGAGACCGAATTTGCCTCGGACCATCCTACCTCTCCTTGCGCCCAAAGACACATTACGCCGCTCCCCCGCGTTTGCACAACCTGTCTGGCTGCTAGACGACCATTTCGATCTCAAGTGGCTTCAAACCGGTCTTGAAGGCGAGTGGTTTGGCCATTTTCGGCAGGGCCATCATTGCATCCAGGGCCTGCTTGGCGCGGATGCGGACATCCTCGGGAATGAGCACCTCATATTCGCCCGTGACCAGGCAATCATAGATGTTTTCCAGAGTGATGCGCTTCATGTGCGGGCAGAGATTGCACGGACGGATGAAGTTCACACCCGGATTGGCTGAGGCGACATTGTCGCTCATCGAGCATTCCGTCAGCAGGACCACCTTGTTCGGGCTTTCCTCGGCCACATAATTGGCCAGCGCGGAGGTCGAGCCAGCAAAGTCTGACGCTTCCAGTACGTCCGGCGGACATTCCGGGTGGGCCAGGATGACCACACCCGGATGGGCCTCGCGTAATTGCTCGACATCATCGGCGCTGAACATCTCGTGCACTTCGCACGCGCCCGGCCAGGTCATGACGCGGATGCCGGTCTGGGCGGCCACGTTCTTGGCAAGGTACTGATCCGGCACGAGGATCACCGTATCGGTGTTCCACTCCGCAGCTATGGCTTCGACAACTTGGGCCGCATTGGAACTGGTGCAGGTGATATGGCACTCGGCCTTCACCTCAGCGGTACAGTTCACATAGGTCACGATCGGGTAGTTCGGGAATTTCTCCTTGATCAGGCGGACATCGGCGCCCGTGATCGACGCGGCAAGCGAACAGCCTGCGCGTGTGTCAGGAATAAGCACCGTTTTCTCTGGCGCGAGGATCTTGGAGGTCTCGGCCATGAAGTGTACGCCGGCCTGCACGATGATATCGGCATCCACATTGGCAGCTTCCCGGGCCAGCTGGAGGCTGTCACCGCGGAAATCGCCCACAAGCTGGAAAATGTCCGGCGTCATGTAATTGTGCGCGAGGATGACCGCGTTCTTCTCTTTCTTGAGACGGTTGATCGCGGCCACGAGGGGGGCAATTGCAGGCCATTCCATCGGCGTGATGAAATCCTGAACGAGCGGGTAAAGCGCGTCCGTTTCTGCCTTCACGGCGTCATCATAGGAAAGACCGCGCGCTTCAGCAGCAGATGCTCCGCGCAGCGGGGTCGGGGTGGGACAGCCGGGGCCTGAATCAATGAGACGTGCCATGTTTTCCTCCTTCGCAGACCAACTTATGCTCGATCTGAGTATAATATAGGCCCGAAACCTGCCGCTTCAAGGGGACTGGCCTCCAAACGTCAGGGATTCAGGTCGCTCGTACGACAGAAACTTGAAGCTTATGCGCACTCTGAGCAAAAGGGATGTAGCGCCTGTGAAAAGATCAGGCAAGCCAATTTTGGCGTAAACCCCGCGTCAGCCCTCGTCGAACAGTTCCAGCGCGGCGGCTGTCATGGCCTCTACGCCCGTTGCGATGGTCGAGTCATGATCCGCCCTATAACAGCTCTCAACGCCACCTTGCCTGCTCTCCGTTCACCAACGATTTCGCACTTCTT
>DHZF01000025.1:0-146 GCA_002414505.1 Hyphomonas sp. UBA5111
AGCCGGGGAGGCGGTACCATTTTCCTGATTTCAGTCCGCACGTCCATTGAAATCATTGATGATTTAAAATCTTCCAATATTTGACGAGTTGGCAACAATCTGTTGCAATTGGGTCGCGGTATTCAAAAATGCCGTCATTCAACTGA
>DHZF01000025.1:230-9456 GCA_002414505.1 Hyphomonas sp. UBA5111
ACCCGTATGAACCTGCGGCCGAGGACAATCCCGTCATTCGGCACACAAAAGGGGATTGAGTATGAAGAAAACTCTTATGTGCGCGACAGCCGCGGCCGCATTCGCGTCTGCTGGCTTTGTCGCACATGCAGAGGACGGGTGGTATGCCCGTGCCGATGCGACTTACGGATTTGATGGCAAGCTCGACCACGATCCTGCTGAGCAGGACGTCATCGGAACGATGGGCAGTGTATCTGACACTGACGAAAGCATCGGCTTCGACCTGGGTCTTGGCTATGGCTTCAACAATGGTTTCCGCCTTGAAGGCGTTGCAGGCTACAGCGATGACGAACTGAGTGTTCCCGCGGCCGCCTACAATGGCGCTCCGGTCGGCGCGATTCCAGCAGATGCAGGCAACCTGCAGGTGATGGAGCTGATGCTGAACGGCATCTACGACTTCAATCCTGAAGGCCAGATCCAGCCATATGTCGGCCTCGGTATCGGCGTTCTGCGCGCGAATGCAAAAGCGAACAATCTGGTTTACACCAATGGTACGGATGTTTCCGCAGCAAACGGTTTCTCTGACAGCGACACCGGCTTCGGCTATCAGGGCCTTCTGGGCCTCGGCTACAAGGTTTCCGACCAGCTGACGCTGGACCTCGGCTACCGCTACAAGGTTGCAGAAGACCTTGAATTCGCTGGCTACAACGGTGGCGCTAACTATGACGCCGACTACACGTCCCACACGGCGACGGTCGGCCTGCGTTATGCGCTGGGTGCGACGCCTCCGCCACCACCACCTCCGCCACCACCGCCTCCGCCACCGCCACCACCACCTCCGCCACCACCGCCTCCGCCACCGCCGCCACCTCCGACGACGACAACGGACGCCCCTGCAGTTGTGTGCTCCAGCCTCAACCAGGAATTCGTGGTGTACTTCGAGTGGGATCGCGCGGATCTGACGAGCCAGGCTGCTGCTGTTATCGACCAGGCGGTCGCTAACATTAATGGCGAAGCCGGTTGTACTCCGAACTCGGTGTCGATCGCCGGTCACACGGATACGTCCGGTGCCAGCGCTTACAACCAGCGTCTGTCCCAGCGCCGCGCTGATGTCGTGGCAAACGCTCTCGCTGCTCGGGGTATCGATTCGTCGATCATCACCGAAGAAGCGAAGGGTGAGACGGAACTGGCGAAAGCGACCCGCGACGGTGTTCGCGAGCCTCTGAACCGCCGTTCGGAAGTCGTGATCACTGTTCAGTAATCGCTGACTCTCAAATATGAAGACGGCCCGGCAGGTGACTGCCGGGCCGTTTTTATTTGGGGCCGTGTTGATCGCACTTGCCCGCTCTAGTTTCCTGTGAAACCAAGAGACCATGGATACATTGCAATCACTCAGCCCGGACGATGAGGCAGCGCGTGAGCGTCTCTACAGCGCCAGCCCCGACATGGTGCAACGCACATGCGGCTGGTCTGATATCAATACCGGCAGCTGGAACACGGCGGGCCTGAAGGCCTTCGCGCCGATGCTCGCCGATGCATTCTCTGAATTGCAGGCAGATGTCGATGTGATCGAGACCGAAGGGTTCGAAGCCGTCGGTGCATCGGGGAAGGCCGAGATACAAATGACGGGGCCGGTCATCGAGGTGACAGGCCGTCCGGATGCCGACATTCAGATCATCATGTCCGGGCATTATGACACGGTATTTCCGGCCGGCACGTTCCAGGGCGTCACCGATCTCGGCGACGGGCGCCTGAACGGACCAGGGATGGCGGACATGAAGGGCGGGCTCTGCGTCATGCTTGAGGCCTTGAAGGCCTTCGAAGCAGGGCCGCTGAAAGATCGCTTGGGTTACCGGATCGTCCTGACCCCAGATGAAGAAATCGGGAATTTTGCGAGCGCCAAATACCTGACCCGCGCGGCAAAGTCCGGTGCCATGATCGGCATGACCTATGAGCCAGCCATGGAAACAGGGGCCATGTCAGGCGGGCGCAAAGGCTCCGCCGTGTTTGACATCGTCCTGCACGGGAAGGCCGCACATGCTGGCCGGGCCAAGGAAGAGGGGCGCAGCGCCATTGAGGCCGCTGCAGAGCTCGTCCTTGGTCTGGAAGCGCTGAATGGCCAACGTGAGGGCGTCACCTTCAATGTGGGATCGATTGACGGTGGCTCTGCCGTCAATATCGTGCCGGATCTTGCCATCGTCCGTTTTGGCGCGCGCGCCCCGGATGCAGACAGCGCAGATTGGGCCACAACGGAAACCCGAAAGCTGTTCGAGCGGGCGATCGCGCGTAGTGGCATCAGCGGACATTTGCATGGCGGCTTCTACCGTCCCCCGAAGCCCAGAAATGCCGCCCAGCAGGCGCTGTTTGATGCGGTCCATGCAACCGGGCAGGCGATTGGGCTGGATCTGGAATTTGTCGACACAGGCGGTGTCTGCGAGGGCAATAATATCTTTGCAGCAGGTGTGCCCAATGTGGATACGCTCGGTGTGCGTGGTGGCCGGATTCATTCGAATGAAGAATATGTCGTGACTGACAGCTTTGCTGAGCGCGCGACGCTCTCTGCCCTGTTGCTGAACCGCCTTGCGGATGGCCGACTCGATGCGCGGCGGATCAAGTCACTCATGGGGCAATAGATGACACCCTATGTAATGCGCCCGTCGAGACTGGATGACCTGTCTGCCCTTATGGAACTGGCGGAATTGTCCGGACCGGGGTTCACGAGCCTGCCCGTGGATGAAGCTATCTTGAAGGATCGCCTCGAGAAGTCCGACAAGGCATTTCACGGTCGGCTCGAAAAGATCGAGTACGGAAAATACCTCCTGATGATGGAGGATGCCGGCACGGGAGAGGTCGTTGGCTGTTCGGCCGTGAAGGCGGGCACAGGTATTGACCAGCCCTTCTTCAACTACCGGATCATCACCCTGTCGCAGGCGAGCCAAGCCGCTGGCAATATGCGCTTCGACATGGATGCGCTCGTCCTGACAAATGAATATGTCGGATTCACCGAAGTCGGCACACTGTTCCTCAAAGCCAATCATCGCGGCGGCGGCGCCGGCCGGCTCGCGGCTCAGTCGCGTTATCTCCTGATGGCCACGGACCCTGCTCGCTTCGGGGACAAGGTCCTCGCTGAATTGCGCGGGGTCATAGATGCGAATGGGGTGTCTTCCTTTTGGGAATGCCTCGGCCGGCATTTCTTCCGCATGGATTTTGACGAAGCCGACAGGCTGTCCGCGACGACGGACAACCAGTTCATTTGCGACCTGATGCCGAAATATCCGATCTATGTCGATCTGTTGCCCCCTGAAGCTCGGGAAGTGATCGGACGGTGTCATTCCGAAGGCGTTGGGGCTTACAAGCTGTTGCAGTGGGAAGGCTTCGAATTCGACCGGACCGTAGACATATTCGATGGAGGCCCCCTGGTTGCGGCGCAAAAGCGGCACCTGCGAACCATCCAGGAAAGCCGGGAGGTAAGCTTGGAGCTTGCCGAGAATGTGGACGACGAAACCTTTCGTCAGGGCCTAGTCTCGACGGACCAACTTCCAGATTTTCGCGTGAGCCAGGCTATGCTCGCGCTGCAAGGCGACGACACTGCGGTCACGACTGCGGACGTATTTGAAAAGCTCCGGATCAAACCTGGAGCGAAGACCCGTATCTGGGTGAGGAGCTGAAAATGAGCGATGCCGTCTGGATCGACGGGGAGTGGCGCAGCGGCAATGGACCGAAATTCCAGAACCACTGTCCGGCCACGGGCGACATGGTATGGGAAAGCGCATCCGCGAATGCAGGCGATGTAACAGCCGCCGTCGAGAGCGCGCGTCGCGCCTTTCATGACTGGTCGCGCACGCCGCAAAGTGAACGCACCGCCATTCTCGAGGCGTATGCGGATGAAATTGGCAAGCGCACGGACGCAATAGCTGAAGTGATTAGCCGGGATATGGGCAAGGCGCTTTGGGAGTCCCGGGGCGAAGCCGCCACAATGAAAGCCAAGGTCGCCGTCTCGATTGCGGCGCAGGTGGAACGTGCCGGCGGAAAGGTGCAGGAGGCCGCCTTCGGCTCCATGCATCTGACGCACCGCGCACATGGAGTCATGGCGGTCTATGGTCCGTTCAACTTTCCTGGCCACTTGCCGAACGGGCATATCGTGCCAGCGCTGTTGGCCGGGAACACGTGTGTCTTCAAACCGTCTGAACTAGCGCCGGGGGTGGCAGCGCTCATGGCGGAAGCATTTGCCGCAGCGGGCCTGCCAGCAGGCGTGCTGAATATCGTGCATGGGGGCAGGGAGACAGGTGGCGCCCTGCTCAACGCAGACATCAATGGCCTGTTGTTCACAGGATCGGCGAATACAGGCGTATTCTTCCACAAGCACTTCGCTGGGCGTCCGGAAGTCATCTTGGCCTTGGAGATGGGTGGCAATAACCCGCTGATTATCTGGGACCCCGCTGATGTGGAGGCCGCTGCTGACATCGCGGCGCAATCGGCCTTTCTCACGACAGGACAGCGTTGTTCCTGCGCGCGCCGGGTGATCCTGCCAGAAGGCGCTTTTGGCGACTCGGTAATTGAGGCCATCGTCGCGCGGGCGAAAGGGCTCAAGATCGGCGCCTGGAATGAAGACGATATCTTCATGGGGCCGCTCGTATCAGAGCAGGCTGCCACCAATGCGATTGAGTTTCAGACCATGATCTCCAAAAAGGGCGGCAAGAGCCTGCGCCGGCTGAAGCGCATGGACCGGGGAGGCGGGTTCGTGACAGCTGGCGTGATCGATGTGACCAACGCCTCAGATATTCCGGATGAGGAATTGTTTGGCCCTCTGATGCAGATAATTCGTGTTCCGGATTTCGACAACGCCCTGCAACGCGCAAATGCCACGCGCTATGGCCTTTCCGGGGGGCTCATCAGTGATGACGACGCGCTATGGGTCAAGGCACACACGGAAATGCGGGCGGGCATTCTGAACCGAAATCGCCCGACAGCTGGCGCAAGCGGCGCGATGCCCTTCGGCGGGCCGGGCCTGTCCGGAAACTTCCGTCCGGGCGCATACTATGCTGCAGACTATTGCGCATGGCCCCAGGCCAGCCAGGTATCTCACACGGCGACACGTATGAGCGCCCAGGGTTTTCCGAAATAAGTTCGACGAGAGGATTATGAGCGTGGCGCACGAGGTGAACTTTGATGGCCTGATCGGGCCCAGCCATAATTATGGCGGCCTCTCCGACGGCAATCTTGCAAGCGCCGCAAACTCCGGAGATATCGCCAATCCCCGCGAGGCGGCGCTGCAAGGCCTCGAAAAGATGCGGATGCTGATGGGCCATGGGCTCATTCAGGGCGTATTGCCGCCATTGCCGCGTCCGAACTTTGATCTCCTCGTGTCTGCAGGCTTTCGCGGCAGTGACGCCCAGATCATTGAAGCCGCAGCGAAGACTGCGCCACGCCTTCTGAAGGCAGCGTATTCAGCTTCCAGCATGTGGACCGCCAATGCGGCCACCGTATCCCCCTCAGCGGATACTGAGGATGGCAGGCTTCACCTGACAACTGCAAATCTGTCGACCATGCTACACCGCGCGCAGGAACATCCGGACACGACGGCAAGCCTTGTATCGATCTTTGCGGACGATGAGAAATTTGCAATTCATGGCGCACTCCCCATGCATCCGGATTTCTCGGATGAGGGTGCTGCCAACCATGTCAGGCTCTGCGGCTCTCATGGAGAAGAGGGGGTCGAACTGTTTGTGTTCGGCCGTGAGGCTGGCGAAAGCACAACAGGTTTTCCGGCACGGCAGACGCGGCTGGCAAGCGAATCCGTGGCGCGCGCGCATGGGCTGAAATCCGACCGCAGCGTCTTTATCCGTCAGTCCCGCGCGGCGATTGATGCTGGTGCCTTTCACAATGATGTCGTCTCGGTAGGCGCGCTTGATACGCTATTCTTTCATGAACTCGCGTTCGAGGACACGGACGACGCCATGGAATCAATCCGCAAGGCCTCCGCCGGGCTGTTTGAGTTCCAGCCGGTCATGGTGCCGCTCGCAGAAGTGCCGATCGAAGATGCCATTCGCGCTTATCTGTTCAATTCCCAGCTCCTGAAGATGTCCGGCGAGGACCGCCTCGTCCTCGTTGCGCCAACGGAGACCGAGGAAACCGAGTCCACGCGCGCCTATTGCGAGCGACTGGTCGATAGCAATGGCCCCATTGGAAAAGTCATCTACGCGGACGTGCGCCAGTCCATGCGGAACGGGGGAGGGCCAGCCTGCCTGAGATTGCGGGTGGTGATGACCGAAGACGAGATCGACGGCTGTCATCAAGGCGTGCTGATGGATGATGAAACCATCGACGAATTGCAGGACGTGATCCGGAAGACGTATCGCGACCGGGTGGCGCCGTCAGACCTCGGCGATCCAGCGTTTGCCGACGAATGCCGTGAAGCGCGGGAAGCCTTGTTGAACGTGCTCGATCTCGAAGGGCTTTGCTGATGATCCGCATCTACGACTACTGGCGATCTTCGGCGTCGTACCGCGTACGCATTGCGCTCCATATGAAAGGCGCAGAATTCGAGACGGTCCAGGTAAACATCGCGCCCGGCGCGGATGAGCAGTTTGGAGAGCCATACCGCACGGCAAATCCACAAATGCGGGTGCCGTCGGTGGAGATCGATGGTGAGGCGGTCGGCCAATCCATGGCAATCCTGGAGTGGATCGAGGAGACTCTGCCTGGCCCTTCCATTCTGCCGTCAGATCCGGTGAAGCGTCTGCAGGCGCGTGCCTTTGCCGATACCATCGCCTGCGACATTCACCCCCTGAACAATCTGTCCGTGCTCAAGGAATTGCGGACCAGCTTTGGTGCCGACGAGGCTGCGATCAAGTGCTGGTATCATGAGTGGATCCGGCGTGGGTTTGACGCGCTGGAGCAACAGGTTGCGACTTGGAGCGCCGAGCGTTTCCTGTTTGACGACGTGCCCAGCATCGCAGAGATCGCGCTTGTCCCGCAGGTTTATAATGCCCAGCGGTACGACATGGATTTGTCTGCCTACCCCACTTTGATGGCCGTGACAGAGAAATGCCTGACACTACCCGCTTTCAGGAAAGCAGCGCCGACAAAGCCTGAAGCTTAGTTTCCGTCGCCCTCAAGTTTTTCGTCTGTCTCTCCAGGACGGCGGATATCAACAATCTCGACCTCCTCGAAATCCCCGAGCGGTTCGGCCATCTTGCCGACATTGGCTTCTAGCCATTCCGGGAAGCTGGCGACCATTTCGCCGCCGGGCGTGCCCTCGCTTGTCAGGGTCCAGAGACCTTTTTCGCGATGTGCCGGGACGACCATCTGGCAGCTTGCCGCCTCGTTGAGGCGGTCATTGCAGTAGGGAAGTGGCTTTTCCGCCGGTGCCTGCTGCTCGTTCGAATCGAGCGGGGGGATGCCATCTTTCGTATCCGAAATGGACAGGAAGCCCCCGAAACGCTCCCGCAGGGAAGCGTCCTGTTCAAGACGAGCCAGAATGGAATCGGGGATGGGCCTGTCATGCGCGATGATCAGGGCGCGGCCCTTATTGTCTCGGCGCAGGTAGCTCTCGAAAGCGCGGGTCAAATCATCATTGGTCGCGTTGTCGCGATAGAGCGGCGAATACACTTCGCCAATCGATTCGAGTGAGGCTTTCAGGGATTGGGCCTGCCGGCGGCCGCGGAGTTCGCGCTTCTGCAAGCCAGATTGCGTGGTTCCGCGCAATGCGGAATCTTCGCTGATCAGGAAGACATCCACACCCCATCCATCGACCCAGACCGGGTTGGGTTCTTCCACTGGAAGCGCAGACCAGCTTGAATCTTCAGCATATTTCAGCGGATCGAGTTCCAGTTGCGGCCGAGGGGAGATGAATGTGTTCCAGACCCATGGACCCGCGCCAATCGCGAGCACTGCCGCAATCGCGATCAATACAGTGAAACGTTTCATCTGGGGTTCCTGATTTCAGTGTCGGTCTGCGCGAGACAGATCAGTCGGACGGCAGGCCAGAATAGGCCGGTTGGTCGACAGACAACTGGTCAATTGTGGTGGTTTTGAGGTGTGCAAGCAATCCGGGTGTGTTCAGATCCATGTCACCCTGTTTCAGCCTATTGCAGAGCTGTTCATTCAGCGTCGCGACGGGCGCAGAGGCGTCCGCGCCGAGGAGCGCTACCAGTCTTTGCTGTTCGGCCGATTCGGCGGCAGGGCGGATTTCGAGCTCCCGCAGAACAGTCGCGAGCACATTAGACGCGACGCGCGCATGGAAGGCGGCATGGCCCTTCAGGGCCGGCATGGCGGTGTCGTCGATGAAGGCTTTTACGGCCGTGAGCATCTCTTTCTGGGATGGCGCGTCATGCATGGGTCAGGCCCTCTGTTCGAGCAAATTGAGCAGGTCGATTTCGGTTTCGGAGACACGCCGCCCGATCGCGGCCCGCTCCACGCTAGGATCCGTGCCAGACCGGAAGGTTTCGTACATGATCATGCACATGATGCCCCATTTCAGGCTGCCGAGAATTTCCCACCAGTCAATTTCGTCCGACGAAAATTTACAGCCGCCTGAGGCCTCGTAAGTCGTCAGCAGGTTATCGAGGTGTCCAAAGCCGCCGACGCGGTTTTGCGAGTGTCCAAACCGCCAGGAATTCACGCAGAGCCAGGCGATATCTTCCCGCGGATCGCCGAGATGGGCGAGTTCCCAGTCCAGAACGGCGGCAAGTCCGTCCGAATCCACGATCAGATTTCCGAGACGAAAATCCCCGTGGACGAGGACCGGCGGCACCGCGCTGGGGACGTTGGATTTGAGCCATGCAATGGCAAGTTCAAACACCGGCCGGGGCAGGTTGAACGCGCGATAGATGGTTTCGTACTTTTCGAGTTGGTCCAGCCCCCCGCTTGTCGGAAGGTCCGGCAGCTCTGCGGTCGGAATGGCGTGAATGGCGGCCAATGCCGCTCCGCACTGGTGTGTCAGCTTTTCGCGGGCGATCCTGTAATCGTCATCGCGGAGGATTTTCCGCGCGATTGTCTGGCCCGGTATACGGTTCATCAGGAAGGCTTCGCCGATGTCACTCCCGGGCTCGAAAACCTGAATGACTTTCGGAGCCGGGACCGTCCCGTCCGCGCAGGACAGCAGCTTCGCTTCGGTGCCCAATCCGATGGCTTCGGAATTTCTCGCGACGCTGACACCGCCTGGCACACGCCTCAGGATCAGCTCCTCTACGCGCCCCGGACGCTCGATATCGAGGCTCCACGTCTCTTGACTGGCACCTCCTGA
>DHZF01000047.1:0-7728 GCA_002414505.1 Hyphomonas sp. UBA5111
TTGAAACCGCATGAAACGCCGCGGGAGCATTTGACCCTCTGGGCACGCGCATGGGGACACCCTCAAACAGACATTGAACCTCTGTTGGAGGAAATGGGGCTTTCGCGTCCGTCAGATGTGCCCGCCAAGCATCTATCGGCCGGACAGCGCCGCCGGACCGCTCTCGCCCGTCTGCATCTCGAATACCGCCCTGTCTGGCTGCTGGACGAACCCCTGACCGCCCTCGATACTGACGGAAAGGCTCTTCTACTCGACATGATCGCCGCCCATCGCGCCCAAGGGGGCGGGATCATTGCCGCCATTCATGGCAATGCTGAGTTCGTTATTGATATGCAGGTGGACATTTGAGCCCCGCCCCCATCCTCTCTGCGTTCCGGCAAGCACTGGGCGAAGCCTGGGCGGGCGGCGCGGGCGCGCTGCTTCCGGTGGGCTTCTTCGCAGGGGCGGCTGTCCTCGTGCCACTCGGCGTCGGAACGGACCCGGAAACCCTGCGCACGATTGGTCCCGGGATCCTGTGGGTTTCGCTGGCGCTTTCCAGTCTCGTAACATTGGAGCGCATCTTTCAGGCGGACGCCGAAGATGGCTCGCTGGATCTCTGGTTACAGACCAGCGCCCCCGCCGCCTCTATTGCTGCAGCAAAGACATTCGCGCATTGGCTGACCGCGGGCCTGCCTCTCGCCCTGCTCTCCCCTTTCCTGCTCCTGATGTTCCAGGCCCAGATTGGCGGCGCACTGCTTGAGAACATGCTGTTCTATGCGATCGGCGGGCTCGCCTTCTATTTCTGGGGCGGTGTGGGGGCTGCGCTTGCTGCGACCGTGCGCCGGGGCGGCCTGTTGATCAGCCTGATCGCCCTGCCCCTTTACGTCCCCACCGCCATCTTTGGCGCGCTCGCCATGGGGAACGGCCCGAGTAGCGCCGCCGCCCCACTATTTCTCGCTGCCTCAACGCTGTTTGCGTTGGCTGTAGCACCATTTGCCATGGGTGCAGCCCTGCGCTTGGCGGCAGACTGAGGGAAGGGTATTCCGAACGCGATGTTTTCCTGGTTCGCCAATCCGCACCGTTTCCTGATGCTGTCCAGCTGGCTCGCGCCCCTATTCTATGCAACTGCAGCCCTGTTGATTGCATGGGGGCTCTGGCAAGGCCTCTGGGTGGTCCCGAAGGATGACTATCAAGGCGGCGACATCATGCGAGTCATGTTCATTCATGTCCCGGCCGCATGGCTTGCGATGGCCAGCTATCTCGGTATGGCCGTAATGAGTTTCGTCTGGTTCATCTGGCGCCACGAAGTCGCAGATATTGCCGCCAAGGCGATTGCGCCGCTAGGCGCGACATGGACCGCGCTCTGCCTGGTCACGGGTGCGATCTGGGGCAAACCGACCTGGGGCACCTGGTGGCAATGGGATGACGCACGGATGATGTCGGTCCTGTTCATGTTCTTCCTGTTCCTCGGTTACATGGCCCTGCGCGCTGCGATGGACACGCGCCAGAAGGCCGCCCGGGCGGGTGCTATCCTCGCCATGGTGGGGGCACTGAATGTGCCGCTGATCAAATTTTCCGTGGACCTCTTCACCTCGCTGCATCAAGACGCCAGCGTCATCACGCCAGAGGGTCCGAAGATGGCCGCCGTCTACCTCTGGCCCCTGCTGATCAGCTCCCTGGGCCATTCGCTACTGTTTGCCGCTCTTGTCATGACGCTGATGCGGGCCGAGATATGGACCAGACGCGCAGCCCAGATTCGGGCTCGCCTGATGACAGGAGACTGATCCATGCTGCCAGACTTTGATTCCAATGCCGCATTCATCTGGGCGAGCTATTCGGTCGGCCTGTTGCTGATCGGCGGCGCAATGGTGTCCGTCATGATGAAGGCCCGCGCCGCGAAAATGCAGCTTATCCGCATCGAAGCCCGCATCCGGGACCAGAAGCGCGGATGAAGCGCTGGCTCGCGATTGTCCCCGTCGGCGTCCTCGTCGTATTCGGAGTCATTGCCGCCGGCCAATTGATCAATCCCGAAAAGGGCGACTTCAAGCGCAATTTGCGCAGCGCGCCCGATACGGCATTCCCGACCCTCGATGCCGAACCGCTCACCTTCGCCCCCTCGCCGACCGGCGGGGCCATTGCGGTGAACCTGTTTGCCAGCTGGTGCGCGCCCTGTGAGGCGGAACACAAATATATTTCAGAGCTATCGGCCGCCCATCCGGGGCAGGTCTTTGGCGTCCTCTACAAGGACAAGCTGGAGAATGGTCTCGCCTTCCTCAACCGGCTTGGCAATCCGTATACGCGGATCGCACTCGATCCGGACGGTCAGGGAGGGCTCGATTTCGGCCTGACCGGTGTGCCGGAAACATTCGTTATCTCAGCAGATGGCGAAATCATTGACCATGTTCAGGGGCCCCTGAACGAAAATTCGGTCAAAAAAATAGGCGAGGCGCTGAAGAGCGCCCCGCCGAATTAGATCCGTCTCCGGAACCTTACTTTTTCGTCGACTTGCGAGCCTTGCGGGCCGGAGCCTTCTTCGCAGGCTTGGTCGTCGTGGCCGCTTTGGCCTTAGGGGCAGCCTTGGCTTTTGCTTTAGGCGCAGCTTTCTTGGCCGGGGCCTTCTTCACAGCTGGCTTCGGTGCTGCTTTGGCAGCCGGAGCTTTCTTGGCAGCTGGCTTCTTCGCAGCCGGCTTGCGGGCCGGAGCTTTCTTGACGGCCGGCTTGGCAGCGGCTTTGGCGGCAGGAGCCGGAGCAGCTGGCTTCGGAGCAGGCGCTTCGACCTTGTCAGCTTCAGCAACCATGTCCTTCAGGCCGGAGACGAGTGCAGCCTGCTTGGTTTTCGGCAGGGCTTCGAAGATAGCCGCGTCTGCTTTTTCAACAGCCGGAAGGGCCTTCTCGTAAGCTTTCTTGCCTTTGGACATGAGCGAAACGACCTTGGCGCGCTTGTCCGTCTTGGAGGCAACGCGCTTGATCAGGCCGGCCTTCTCCATACGGGCGACCATGTCAGCCAGCGTCGAACGGTCGATGCCGGTTGCGTTGACCAGGTCAGACTGGCTCACGCCATCATTGCCGGACAGGGCAGCCAGGACAGAGAACTGACGCAGCGTAATACCGGCAGCGGTCAACGCGGAAGCGGATTCATTGGCAGCGAGCTGCTGTGCACGGTGCAGCAGGTGGCTAGGCGAAGTTTTGAGATTGTAAGTCATGATGAGGTATATCTTTCTGTGTTCATTTAGGCGTTGGGCGCGATGGATAATCCGATTAGTGGTCTGTTAAGTATAGGACCCGTGTGCGGATCAACATTTACCCAAATACGAGCAAGAGGCTTAAGGTTCGATGACGGATGAATTATCAAATGGTTTCTTTTCTCAAGATTTCAAACTGAAAATACCCGATGGCGACGACCGAATACGCCGTGTTTGCTCACATTGCCAGTTCGTAGACTACATAAATCCGAAAATTATTGCAGCTACGGTTGCGACAAAAGGTGACAAAATCCTGCTTTGCAAGCGCGCAATTGATCCGCGTAAGGGATTCTGGACCCTCCCCGCAGGGTTCATGGAGGAGGGGGAGACGGTAGAAGACGCCGCCCGGCGTGAGGCGCAGGAGGAGGCCAATGCCGATATTCGGATCGGCCAAGTGCTCGCAATCTATTCAGTTCCCCGCATTGCGCAGGTCCATGTCATGTTCCGGGCAGAGCTTCTGTCGGATATTTCAGCTGGCCCGGAGAGCGAGGAAGTCGGCCTGTTCGACTGGAAAGACATACCGTGGGCGAATCTTGCCTTCCCGACAGTCGTGTGGGCGTTGACCCATTTTGCGGGCGTTCGTCACAAGGCCGCCTTCCCGCCCTTTTCTAATCCGCCCGGCACCGAACACCTGACCCGTTAGAATTCAGGCGTTTCAGCCTCCGGCTTGCGCATGTGCTTCAGCGTATACGGCGTATTGGCGAGCGCGAAGACAATCCCGATGACAATGTTCCCAAGCTTCCAGTTCGCCCAGGTAGCCTCGGAGAAGTTACGCCAGAGGAACTCGTTCCAAGCTGCCATGGCGACAAAGTAGAGCCCCCACCGGATGGCCAACGTTCTCCAGGCATGATCCGGAAGATCGAAGAGCGTGTGAAACAACATCTTCCAGATGTTCCGCCCCACCGCGAGCCCCCCAAAGATCACACCCGCATACAAGAGATTGATGATGGTCGGCTTGATGAACAGGAAAAGCTTCGACTGAAGCAGGATCCCCGCGGTCCCAAACGCGCCGATCAGGGCGGAGGACACAATCAGGAATGGCGGGATTCTCTCGCCGCGGATCAGTTTCTGGATAATGACGAAGGCGGTGAAGATGATCAGCGCGCCCGTTGCCCAGTAGAGCGCGGTGTCTTTCGTGAAGAGTCCCTCCCCTTCCGGGAACCGCAGCATCACATTGTAGATGCCGATAAAGGCAAGCGTTGGCCCGATCTCGGTCCAGATGCTCCCGGCTTTGGCCGTTGCATCGCTGAGCTCAGCCGAGCCTTCCGTGTCCTGTGTCTCTGTCATATCTTCTCTACGCATTCTTGCCGCTTCTGGATTGGTCCCAAGCTGTAGCGCCTCTCAGACTATAGTCGACCTAACAAATCACGAATGGGCCTGTATTGTTTTGAAACAGGTCACGCGCCAATTTGCATCGACAGGAGTCCGGCCGCCAGCAGGCCGGCTGCACATATTCGTCTGTACCCGAATCCCTCCTTCAGGAAAATTGCGCCGAGCGCCGCCGCAAATACAACGGAGGTTTCCCTCAAGGCGGTCACGATCACCGCATCAGTCAGCGTGTAGGCATAGATCGCCAGGGCATAGGAGAACGTGCCCAGGATACCGCCGGCTAGGCCTCCCTTCCATTGTTTTGCGACAGCTGCGCGTATGCGACCCCGGCGCTGGATCAGTGTAACGACCGTGACGCCGATCCAGTCCAGCAGGAACAACCAGACGACAAACGTCATCGGATTGGGCATGGCCCGCGCAGCACGTGTGTCGGCCACCGCGTAGAGGCCCACGCCAAGCGCCGTCAGCACCGCCCAGATCAGCGCCTGCCGGTCGAGCTGCCGCGTGCTGGCTGTTTTTCCGGTCGGCAGGGCAAAGAGGATGATCGCGAAACTGGCCACGCCCAGCCCGCCCATTTGCAGCATCGTCAAATGCTCCTGCAGGACAATGAGTGCGAAGCATGCCGTCGCCAGGGGCGCCAAGCCCCGCATGACGGGAAAGACCAGTGACAGATCTCCGCGATGAAGGGACCGGACAAGGCAGAACTGGTAGACCCAATGCACCATGACCGAGACAAGAATGAGCGGCCAGGTCTCGCGCGGCGGTGTGGGAACAAAGTGCGCGAAAGGCAGCACGCTGAGCCCCATCACGAGCGCCACGGTCATGCGCGCCGTCAGGACGTCCCCGCCCCGCTTCACGAACATGTTGGTCGCGGCAACCGTTACTGCGGACAAAAGGCACAGAACCACAGGCAGGAGCGTCATCGTCATCGCGGCGACCTATGCACGACTCGCTGACGCGTGGGAAGGATTTGACTCTTGCCCGGTTGAGGGTCTGACTCGCCTCAAACAAGAAACTCCGGAGGAAACCCATCATGACGCACGATCTGGTCTTGCGCGGCGGAACGATCATAGACGGCACAGGCGGCGAAAGCTTCGAGGGCGACGTTGCTGTTTCGAGTGGGAAGATCACGGAAATTGGCAACGTCGCGGGCCGGGGCATAGAGGAAATCGACGCCCGCGGACAAGTCGTGACGCCCGGCTTTGTGGACATTCATACGCATTATGATGGCCAGGCAACCTGGACCGGCTCGATCAGCCCGTCATCCCAGCACGGCGTCACAACGGTGGTTATGGGCAATTGCGGCGTCGGCTTCGCACCCTGCAAGCCGGAAGACCATGACCGGCTAATCCGTCTGATGGAAGGCGTGGAGGATATCCCCTTCCCCGTCCTCGCCGAAGGCCTTCCCTGGAATTGGGAGAGCTTTCCCGATTATCTCGACAGCCTTGCAAATGGACAATTTGATGCTGACATCTGCGCCCAGCTGCCCCATGCCGCGCTGCGCGTCTATGTCATGGGAGAGCGCGGCGCGAACCGGGAACCTGCTACGGAGGAGGACATTCGCCAGATGCGAGCACTGGCAACCGAAGCAATCCGCGCGGGTGCCATCGGTTTTTCGACCTCTCGAACACTCAACCATCGCACAAGCGATGGTCAGCCAACGCCAACGCTGACGGCAAGCGAAGCGGAACTCACGGGCATCGCACAGGGCGTGGCAGACGCCGGGCGCGGCGGGCTGCAATTCGTGTCCGATTTTGACGATCCCGAGAAAGAGGCTGCCATGCTGCGCCGGATCGTCGAGACGAGCGGGCGTCCCTTGTCAGTTTCGCTGGCTCAGGCAGATGTCGCGCCCGATGGCTGGCGGCGCCTACTGGGCGCAATCGAACAGGCCAATGAGGATGGCCTGCCGATGCGTGCACAGGTGGCGCCGCGGCCTGTGGGCGTTCTGCTGGGGTTCGAACTGACATTGAATCCATTCAGCGCGTATCCGGTCTACCGTGAAATCGCTGGCCTTCCTTTTGACGAACGCATCAAGCGGCTTCGCACAGAGGATTTCCGCAAGCGATTGCTGGCGGACGCGCCGGACACAGATAATCCGTTCCTGAAAGTCATGCTGCGCAGCTTTGGAAAAATCTTCCAACTCGACGACCCGGTAAATTACGAGCCAACCCCCGACCGTACGCTGGAAGCCATTGCGGCCCGGCGCGGTGTATCACCAGAAGAAGCCGCCCTCGACCTGATGCTGGAGCGCGACGGCCACGGCATGCTCTATCTGCCCTTCCTGAACTATTCCGGCGGATCGCTCGATCCGTCCTATGAGATGATGCTCAGCCCGGCGACGCTGCCAGGCCTGTCGGATGGCGGCGCGCATGTCGGCATGATCTGTGATGGGTCTTTCACCACCACGATGCTGACCCATTGGGTCCGCGACCGAACACGGGGACCGCGCATCCCCATTGAACACATCGTGCATCGTCAGGCCCGCGCGACCGCCCAATGGATTGGCCTGAATGATCGCGGCCTGATCGCACCGGGCTATCGGGCCGATTTGAATGTGATCGATCTCGCCAATCTGAAACTCCACTTACCTCAAGTGGATTATGACCTGCCTGCTGGCGGCCGGCGCCTGATGCAACATGCCTCAGGCTATACGGCGACCATCCTCAACGGACAGATTACGCACCGAGACGGAGATCCCACGGGCGCAAGACCGGGTCGCCTTCTTCGAGGAGCAAGGGAAACCCAATCGGCAGCCATTGCCGCCGAATAGTCAGTCTTTAAGTCCGACCAATGCCTTCGAAAAGGCTTCCGCGCTGAAGGGGCGGAGGTCTTCTGCCTTCTCGCCAATGCCGATGAAGTGAATTGGCAAATCATACGCTTCGGCGATGGCCACCAGCACACCGCCCTTGGCCGTGCCGTCGAGTTTGGTCATCACGAGGCCCGTCACTCCGGCCGTGTTCCTGAACGCCTCGACTTGGGACAGCGCGTTCTGGCCAACGGTAGCGTCCAGAACGAGAATAACATCATGCGGTGCCGTCGGGTCCAGCTTGCGCACGACACGGACGACTTTTTCAAGCTCGGCCATCAATTCGGCCTTGTTCTGCAGGCGTCCAGCCGTGTCGACCAGCACAAGATCGAGATCGTCCGCCTTCGCCTGTTCCATCGCCTCGTAAACAAG
>DHZF01000047.1:7904-8029 GCA_002414505.1 Hyphomonas sp. UBA5111
GCCCCCTGCTCTGTCAGCTTGGAGGCAATCTTGCCGATTGTCGTCGTCTTGCCGGAGCCGTTAACCCCGACGAACAGGACAATGCGCGGACGCGGACCTTCGGAGAAGTCCACGATCTTTTCGCG
>DHZF01000047.1:8321-8528 GCA_002414505.1 Hyphomonas sp. UBA5111
GAATACAGCCAAGCCGGACGTCAGCCGCGCAGATGACCGGGACAGGCCAGACCCGAGTTTCGCGACAAAGCCCGGATCGTTCGCTTCGGCTTCCATGGCCGCCCGTGCCGCCGCTTCGCGTTCAGCCCGCAAGCGCTCGCCCTCGCGCCGGTCTTCGAGCAATTTGAGTTCTGCAGCCGCCTTGGCCTGCGCCGCTTCGCGCTCTTC
>DHZF01000147.1:0-7950 GCA_002414505.1 Hyphomonas sp. UBA5111
TTTTTCGGTACAGGCAAATGGCGGCGCTCCCTTGAGATGGGTCAAAACCATACCTACAAGAGGTAGATGAAACGCATTCTTCCAAATCGCGCCATCATCCGCCTGACCGGACCGGACATGCTGCACCTTCTCGGACGCACCGTGACCCATTCGGTCGACAATTGGCAAACCGGCGAGATGCGGTATGGCGCTCTCCTGACGCCGCAAGGCAAGGTGATCGCGGATTATCTCGCCATGCTGGCGCTCGAAAACATCTATATCGATGTGCATGCCGAGGCTGCGGACGATCTGGAAAAGCGCCTGAAGATGTTCAGGATGCGCAATGACGTCGCGATTGACCGGCTCACCGAGGATGTCGTGACCGAAGGCAGCTGGATCGACGTCCGCTCCCCGCAATTGCCGCATCGCGCGATCACGCCGGTTGGCGTCTCCGGGATCGAAATGCCGGTCGGGGAATGGCATGCCGCGCGCATCGCAGCGGGCGTGCCGGAATGGGGCGCGGATTATCGCGCAGCAGAGGTTTTCCCGACCGATATCAACATGGATATGATGCACGGGATCGACTACAAGAAGGGCTGTTTTGTCGGTCAGGAAGTGGCGAGCCGCATGAAGCGCAAGGGCAAGATCCGCAAGCGCACCGTGAAAGTTTCGGGCGAGACGCTGGAAGCCGGCATGGATATTCTTGCGGAAGCTCCGATTGGCACAGTGACGAGCGTGGCGGGCACGAACGGCCTCGCCCTGATCCGCACCGACCGCCTGGCCAAGGCCGAGCAGGATGGCAAATCCTTCACCTGCCATGGTGCGCCGGTCTCATTTGACCTGACCGATTGGCAACGCGCCGAAATCGACGCGCATCTGGCGGAACCTGCCCATGACTGAGACCTTTCCCTGCGCCTGGGCCCCGCTCACCGATGAACTCTACCGGACTTATCACGACACCGAATGGGGCGTGCCCGAATATGATGGCCGCGCGCTTTGGGAAAAGCTGCAACTGGACGGCATGCAGGCCGGGCTCGCCTGGATCACGATCCTGCGCAAACGCGACAGCATCCGCGAGGAATTCGACGAGTTCGACCCGGAGCGGATTGCCCGCTGGACGCCCGCGCGCGTCGCAAAAGCGCTGAAAAATCCCGGCATCATCCGCAGCCCGAAAAAGGTCGAGGCTGTCATCGGTAACGCACAGGCCTATCTCGCCATGGAAGAGGCAGGTGAGGGATTTTCGGACTATTGCTGGCGGGCCGTTCGCGGGAAGCCGATTGTAAACCATTGGGGCCACTTCCGGGAGGCGCCGACCCAGACCAATTGGTCAGCGGCCATGTCCAAGGATCTGAAGAAACGCGGGTTCAAATTCGTTGGCCCAACCATTGTCTATGCATGGGCGCAGGCGGTTGGCATGGTCAACGACCATGATGTAACCTGTCCCAGACACACCGCCGTTCAGGAGACCTGATCCATGAAGATGCGTTTGATTGCCACTGCCCTGATCGCTTTGCCAACATTGGGTGCCTGCGCGACCTCATCGGTTGACCGCGCCAATCGGGCAGAGGCCTGGAGCCGATGCCGAACTGCCCCTGATCCGGAGACCCGCGACCGGTGCATTGAAACGGAAATTGCCCTGATGCAAGCAAGCCAGGAGCGCGATGCGGCTTCCCGCGCCGCCACTGAAAAACAGGCCGAGGCCTTTGAAGCCCTGAAGGAGCCTCGCGGCGTACCGCAACATTGGAGCAGCGAGCGGCCTGAATTCGGGCACAGTGTCCCGAAGAAGTGAGTACACCAGGCACTTGCCAAACCGGGTAACTCGACCAACACTGCCCGGAAAGCTAAACCTTTGTAGACTCAAACAGAATTGGTCCGCAGATCGGCGGTTCTGGAATAGAGGGCAGTATGAACACACCCGTGATTTCGGCGACAGGACTCTGGACGCCGCCTAACTCCATTTCCAATGAGGAATTGGTGAACAGCTACAACATGTGGGCTGATATCTGGAACCGTGAGCGCGGCGCCGACATCAGCGCAGGTGTGATCGAGCCCAAGACGCACTCCTCGGTCGAATTCATCGAGAAAGCCTCCGGGATCAAGTCGCGCTATGTGATCGACAAGACCGGCATTCTCGACCCGGACATCATGGCGCCGCGCATCGCCGAACGCCCGAATGACCGCATCTCCGTGCTCGCCGAGATTGCCGTCCATGCCGCGCGTGACGCGCTGGAACGCTCCGGCCGCAAAGCTGAAGACATCGACGCCGTGATCTGCGCCGCGTCCAACATGCAGCGCGCCTATCCGGCGATGGCGGTAGAAGTCCAGGATGCGCTGGGCTGTGGCGGGTTTGCCTTTGACATGAATGTCGCTTGCTCGTCCGCCACGTTCGGCATCCAGACGGCGGCAGACTTCATCCGGTCCGGCAGCGCGAAATCGGTGCTGATGGTCAATCCGGAAATCTGTTCCGGCCATCTGAACTTCACAGACCGCGACAGCCATTTCATCTTTGGCGACGTGGCCACGGCCGTCCTCATCGAAGAGGAAAGCATCGCCCCGGTCGGTCACTGGAAAATCCTCGGCACCAAGCTGAAGACCCAGTTCTCGAACAATATCCGCAACAATTTCGGGTTCCTGAACCGCGCCGCGCCGGAAGGCATCGACGCCCCGGACAAGCTGTTCGTCCAGGAAGGCCGCAAAGTGTTCAAGGAAGTCGTGCCGATGGTGGCGAACATGATCGCCGAGCATATGGAAGAACTGGACATCAAGCCGGAAGGCCTGCGCCGCATGTGGCTGCACCAAGCCAATGCCAACATGAACCGGCTGATCTCATCCAAGGTTCTTGGGCGTGAAGCGACAGATGATGAAAGCCCGACCGTGCTCGACACATATGCGAACACATCATCGGCTGGCTCGATCATCGCTTTCCACAAGAATTCCGGCGACTTCAAACACGGCCAACGCGGCCTGATCTGCTCTTTCGGCGCCGGCTATTCTGCGGGAACGGTATTTGTCGAGAAAGCGGCCTGAGACGGCCGGGATCCGGCCTAGTCGTCCAGATCATCCATGAACATGTCGCCCCAGAGGATTTCCTTGCTGGCGCGGACGGCTTCAATAACGACAATGCTGCACCCGATCAGCAGGACGCCGAACGCAATGGCCTGGGTAGATACAACACTCGTCAAAGAATCCAGCATGGTCACCTCTTGTTTGGATTGGCCGCGAATTCGTGAACGCGGCCCTTGTTCACACACCCCTTTTGCCCGAAACGCCTTAACAGCGCATTTGCCAATCAGGGCGAAAAGGGGACGAGTTCGTAACCGGAATGCCCTCGTTTCTTTACCCCTATTACAAATGCCTTAAAGAAGGTGGTGATGACGTCCCGTGTGAAGCAATCTGTTAAGGCCCCGCGTGTCTGGCAACGCATGTTGTCGGGCCGCCGACTCGATCTGGCGAATCCCTCGCCCATGGATGTGGAAATCGAGGATATTGCCCACGGGCTTGCCCGCGTCGCCCGGTGGAACGGCCAGACTCGCGGAGAGCATGCATTCTCAGTGGCCGAACATTCCGTCCTGGTAGAAAAAATCTGCCGAACCTTGCAACCGGACCTTACCCCGCAGCAGAGCCTGACGGCCTTGCTGCATGACAGTCCGGAATATGTGATCGGAGACATGATCTCGCCCTTCAAGGCCCTGCTCGGCGAAGGTTACAAGACCATCGAGGCGCGGCTGCAGGAAGCGATCCATATCCGCTTCGGCCTTGCCCCCGTCACACCGCAGCGACTGAAACGCCTGATCAAGAAGGCCGACCTGATCTGCGCCTGGAGCGAGGCCATCCAACTGGCCGGTTTCTCCGAGGACGAAGCAAACAAGCTGTTTGGCAAGCCGCCCGAAGACACCAAATTGCGGCTGAAGCCGAAATCGGTCACAGATGCGCAGGCAGCTTTTCTGAAACGCTACGCCCAGATCAACAAACAGATAGAGCCCATCGCATGACCCAGTCATCTCCGCTGCTGATTGGGCTGTCCGCCGTGATGGTCGCCGTGGAGGCAGACGCGCCGCGTGTGCTGGTGACCCAGCGCGAAACCGGGGAAGACGCCCTGCCCTTTGGTGTATTCGACCCGGACCGTCACCGCACCTTCGACCTGTCGCTGCGCGGCTGGGTCCGTGAACAGACCGGCTTCGAACTCGGCTATGTCGAACAGCTCTACACATTCGGTGACAAGGACCGCGAAACGCCCGAAGCAACTCTCGCGGGCGCGGCACCGAATGCGCGCGTGATTTCCGTTGGCTATCTCGCCCTGACGCCAGATGCCCGTCCGGCCGGAGATTCCTTCGAGGCGCGCTGGCAGTCCTGGTACCGGTATTTTCCGTGGGAAGATCATCGCAACGGACGGCCTGCCCTCATCGATGCACACATTGCGCCCCGCCTGATGACGTGGGCCGCCGGAAATGAACGCCGGTTGGAACGCGCCCGCGCCGCCTTTGCGCTGGATGGTATTCGCTGGATTGAGGAGCGCGTACTGGACCGGTACGAATTGCTCTATGAAGCCGGTCTTGTGATCGAATGCGCCCGCGATGCCGGACTGCCGGAGCCGGATGTGCGCCTCGGTGAACCCATGGCGTCCGACCACCGCCGTATTCTCGCGACGGCGATCTCGCGGCTGCGCGGCAAGATCAAGTATCGCCCGGTCGTCTTTGAGCTGATGCCCGACCGGTTCACACTCTCTTCGCTGCAGCGGGCGGTCGAAGGCATTCTCGGCCTGTCCCTGCACACCCAGAATTTTCGGCGCGCGCTGGACAAGACCGGCTTTGTTGCCGGGACGGGCGCGATGGAGACCAGCACAGGCGGTCGCCCGGCCGAGCTTTATAGCTACAACCGGGACAGCGCCTTTGACGCGGCAACTACCGGCCTGTCCGCCCCCCGAAAGACGGCGGACTAGGCCAGCAGCTTATTCAAGCCCTTCAGGCTGGCCCACCACAATGTAACTGAACCGGTCCGGCTGCAGGAATTCTGCGGCCACACGGTTTACGTCTTCCAATGTGACGGCCTCGATCAGGGCATTGCGGCGATCAAAATAGTCCACACCCAGATCATCCTGACGCACGCTCATCATCTGGCTGGCGATTTTGGCGTTCGAATCGAAGGCCAGTGGATAGGAGCCGGTGAGATAGGCCTTTGCGTCGGCCAGTTCCTCTGCGGTGACGCCCTGTTCCGCGATCAGCGCGGTCTCGGCCTTGAGCGCGTCGATGAAGTCGCCAACGCTTTCATTCTTGGTTTGGCCACTGCCGCCCCAATTCTGGTACTTCTCGTCAAAGGACAGCCAGGAATAGACGCCATAGGTCAGACCCTTCTGGACCCGCAGCGCCTCCATCAGCCGGCTGCCGAAGCCTCCGCCACCATATGTGTAGTTCAGGACATAGGCCGTGAAGAAGTCGGGATCTTCGCGCTTCAGGCCCGGCGCGAGAAAACGAACCAGGCTTTGCGGCTGCGGAAGGTCCACGATGACAGGCTCAAAGGCCTTGTCCGTCGTGAAGCTTATCTCCGGCGTTTCCGGCAAATCGCTGCTATCCGGCAGACTGGCAGTGATTTCGTCGATCATCGGCGCCAGCTCTTCGGGCATAACCGCACCGACCGCCGTCACGATCAGGCTGTCCTTGACCATCAGCTTGCGCATATGAGCCTTGGCGAGCTCCGGGGTCAGGGCCGCAATGCTGTCGGCAGATTTTTCCCGGGCATAGGGATGGTCGGGATAGAGAGCCTGCGCCTCAGCCCGGCCCGCCAGATAGCTCGCATTGGTCTCGCGTGTGTTCAGCGACACTTCCTGTTCACGCAGGAAGCGGGCGAAGGGTCCGTCATCGAAACGCGGGGCCTCAAAGGACAGGGCCACAAGGTCCATGGCGTCCGACGCGTTGTCTGTCAGCATCGAGGCCGAGCATGACGTCCAGTCGCTGGACGCGCTGCAGCCGAAACTCATGTTCAGCTCTTCCATGCGCGTCTGAAAGGCAAGCGAGTCGAGATCGCCTGCGCCTTCGTTCATGTGATAAACGACCGCATCGGCAAGGCCTTCCAGTCCTTCCGGATCGGCCGCTTCGCCGCCTTCCCATGCCATGGCCACGGACAGGATCGGAATGGAGGGTTCCGAGACCAGCCAGACCGAGACACCGCCCGGCGTCGTGAATTGCTGGATTTCCGCAAAATCGCCTTCGTGGACGACGACGTCCAGCCCGCTGTCTTCAAGAGCTGCTTCAACGGGCGAGGGCTCGGAGACGACTGCCGTATCATCCTGCAGGCTGTCGACCGACGCGCAGGCTGTCAGCCCAAGACCGAGGGTGGCGCCAATGATGAGGTCAAAAGGTTTCATCTCAGGAGTCTCCCTCTGCAGGCAGCAAATGTGCTTCGATATAGTGACGGTCAGAGCCGAAGACTTCGCGAACGGCCGCGATGGCCTGTTCAGTCGTGATGGCGCGCATGGCGTCCGGATAGTTCAGGACATCATCGACCGAACCGCCGAGGGCGAGGGTCGAGCCGAATGTATTGGCCATGTTGGACTGGCTGTCGCGGGCATAGATCGCCTGGGCGGCCAGCTTGTTGCGGGCGCGCTCCACTTCAGCGTCGGTAAAGCCTTCGTCGAGCACCTTCTCCACTTCGGCCATGACGGCCGTTTCAAGGTCTTCCAGTGCGACACCCGGCGCCGGGCTGGCCGTAATCAAGGCCGGGCCTTCATCATGCAACGTGGTCCACGCGAAAGTATTGGCGCTGATCGCAACCTGCTGATCCTCGACCAGCGACTGGTAAAGTCGGCTGGTCATGCCGCCGCCGAGCACTTCGAGGCCGACATCCAGCGCATAGGAAAGCTCACGATCGCGGGTCTCGGACGTGCCGGAATAATACCGGCTCCAGCTGGGCTGGCGTACCTTCGGGTCTGAATAGACCAGCTCCTTGGTTTCGGTCAGCGGCGGCACGGGCGCCCATTTGCGCTCGCCATGAGCCGTGCCCGTCGGCGCGATCACGCCATAATGTTCCTCGGCCAGCGCGCGCACTTCTTCTGGTGTCACATCCCCGGCAACGACGAGGATTGCATTCTCCGGGCTGTAATATTCCTTGTAGAAGGCCATGCCGTCTGCGGGCGTCAGGGCGGCCACTTCGTCCATATTGCCGATGACCGTAATCTCGTAGGGATGCCCCTTCCAGAGTTCAGACAGAACCATTTCCTGCAGGATCACGCCGGGATTGTTGTCGATGCGCTGGCGCCGTTCTTCCTTGACCACATCCCGCTCGGAAATGAACGGACCGTTCGGATCGTCATTGATGATGAGGTCCGTCATGCGCTCGGCTTCGAGCCCCATCATCGTGCCGAGTTGGTCCTTGGCGACGCGCTCGTAATAGGCGGTATAGTCCCAGCTGGTGAAAGCGTTGCTGACCCCGCCATTGCGCGAGACAATATTGTCGAACTCACCGGGGGCGAGGTCGTCGGTTTCCTTGAACATGACATGTTCGAACAGGTGCGCGATGCCGGACTTGCCTTCGGCCTCGTCGACTGCGCCAACCTTGTACCAGACCATATGCGTCACGACCGGCGCGCGATGGTCGGGCACGACCACGACTTCCATGCCATTGTCGAGATTGAAGACAGTCGGGGCCCAGGCGCTGTCATCTGCGACGGCACTGGACGTGAAAACCGAGAGCGCCAAAAGCCCCCCGGTAAGTATCCGTTTCATGGGCTTTGTTCCTCTCAGGTGTTCGACTGACGCATAATGGGTAGAGCTATCAGGTTCCCGGCAGCTTGATGCGCGGGGCATCGCTGGATTGCTCGATCACGACCGGCACGCCGCCTGTGGCATTATCGGTCGCCACGCCTTCGGCAGTTTCCTCGTCGTCCGCGCGCCAGAACAGGATGCGGTCGGCAATGCTGGTCGATTTGCGGATCGTCTTGGTCTCTTCATAGTCGACCTGCGTGCGGATGACCGGATC
>DHZF01000147.1:8004-8315 GCA_002414505.1 Hyphomonas sp. UBA5111
ACCTGCGTGCGGATGACCGGATCCACAGCATTCGCGCCGGCCGCAGCCACAAGGGCCTTTTCGGACGCGCTGGCATTGCGACCGATGGTGGCGCCAAAGGCGGCGGTCACTTCGGTGCGCGAGCCATCCAGTTCCGGCGGCAGGGCACCCCCGGCTTCCGGCGGGCGCAGTTTGTAATTTGGCGGAACGGTCAGCGGAGCCATGGTGACGACGCGGAACTCGTCCGGGGTGCGAGACCCGCTGCCGGAAGACGTACAGGCCGTCGAAGCAGCCAGTGCGGCGCCTGCGGCCAGAAGGATAATCTGTTTTTT
>DHZF01000147.1:8465-8982 GCA_002414505.1 Hyphomonas sp. UBA5111
CGGCCCGACAGTAAGAACTGGTCAACAAACAGCAAGACCGCGCCGACACTAATTGCAGCATCGGCCACGTTGAAGATCCATGGGAAATACAGGTCCCCGGCATTGATGAAGTCTACGACGGCACCAAACCGGACCCGGTCAATCAGATTGCCGAAGGCTCCTCCGACAACCATGCCCAGCGACAGTTTCAGCAGCCAATGGTCGGCATAGCGCACGAGCCAATACAGGAAGCCAAGTGCAATCACCAGCATCACCAGCGCGAGCAGCCAGCGCCCGATACCATCGGACTGGAGCAGGCCATAGCTCATGCCCCGGTTCCAGACCATGGTCAGTTCGATCGGCCCCGGCACGGGGATATGCCCACAGCCCTGCCGCGTTTCCAGACAGGCTATGGCGTTGAACCGGGGTTCACTCAGAACCAGCCATTTGGACCATTGGTCCACCAGCACGAACACCGGAATGAGCGCGACGGCCCAGTAATTGGAAAGTTTCAATTTCATCCCGCGCAGATTGCAGC
>DHZF01000147.1:9134-9466 GCA_002414505.1 Hyphomonas sp. UBA5111
GTGATATCCGGGAAAGCCGGATCGGCGAGGGCCGGATCGAAATACTTCCAGCTGCGCCGGCATTTGATGCCGTCCGCCTTTTCCGGATAGACGGTGACGCCATCGGTATCATCCAGCGTGAACCCGCTGCCATTCCCGTTGGACGTGTGGATCAGTTCGGCGCCGGACGTGATGAAGATATCGGCGGCGTTCTCGCCCTTGAAGGCCTCGATCAGGGCCTCGTCGGCGATATGGACCTTTGGTGCAGCTTCGAGCGATGCCCCGATGCGCTTCTCGCGGCGCTCGACCTCCAGCGCGCCGGTGACAACGCGGCGAACCGTGAAGATCTTGGC
>DHZF01000147.1:9568-9858 GCA_002414505.1 Hyphomonas sp. UBA5111
GTGAAGATCTTGGCCCAGCGCGCAGCCAGCGCCTCATCCTTCCAGCCATCCGGCGTTGCCGGGAATTGCAGGAGATGGACGGAATCCGCGCGATCATTGATGTGGCTTTCGAGAAAGGCCTCTTCCGTGGTGAACGGCATGATGGGCGCGAGCCAGGTCAGCAGACGTTCCAGCACGGCAGCCATCACGGTGCGCGCCGCGCGGCGGCGATTGCCATAGGTGGCGGTTGCATCGTCCCAGGCCGACTGGGTCTCGAAGCGCGGGTCGCAATAGAGGCTGTCCTTGCGGAT
>DHZF01000054.1:0-2216 GCA_002414505.1 Hyphomonas sp. UBA5111
GAAGCCCGTCAGGAAACTGTCGTCGTGCGTGGCTTGTTCATTCCGGACGAAAAGCGCTCCACTTCCGAAGTCGCCGCTCTCATTGATGAAGGCGATTTTTCGCTGCAGGGAGACGGCGATGCTGCCGCTGCCTTGGCGCGTGTTGCCGGTATCGCTACGGCTGAAGACGAGTTCATTTACGTCCGCGGCCTCAATGAGCGCTATTCGACCGCGCTTCTCAACGGGTCACCACTGCCAAGCCCTGCGCCATTGCGCCGGGTCGTGCCGCTGAACCTGTTTCCGACATCCGCTCTAAAGAGCGTTCTGGTCCAGAAGACCTATTCACCAAACCTTCCGGGCGAATTTGGGGGTGGTCTGGTCGATTTGCGCACCAAGACCGTGCCAGATGAAGCCTTCTTCACTGTCGGCGCAAAAGTTGCCCGCGATACGTCGACGACGCTGCGCAATGGCCTGATGTATGATGGGTCAGACACCGACATTTTCGGCATCGATGACGGAGCCCGCGACCTGCCTTCCCTGGCAGATGGTCTCACAACTGAGTTTGGCCGTCAGCTGACTGACAATTCCTCCCTCCTGGTCATGCAGGAAGGGGAGGTTGCTCCGAACTTCAGCATCGATATGTCCGGAGGCAATAATTTCGACCTCACACCTGATATCTCGATGGGCGTGATCGCCGCAGTCGGATATGGCAATTCCTGGCAGACGAAGCGCGGAACGCGAGGGTATGGCGACCTTGAGGGCGACGGTCTGAGGACCGCTTTCCAGCAGGATCGTTTGAGCACGCAGAATACGATTGATACGAACGCCTTGGCGACAATTGGTTTCGAGGCATACTCCGACCACGAGATCAAGTTTACCGGGCTTGTGACCCGCTCCTCTGAAAAGGAAGCGCGGATCATTACCGGCGAGAACAATGAAGACGTCAATCAGCGCCTTGATGCCCTCGAATGGGTTGAGCAACAACTCTGGTCCACGCAGGTCCAGGGCGAGCATTTCCTGCCTCAAGTCATGGATATGAAGGTGGAATGGCGCGCGTCGTATTCCGAAGCGCTTCGGGATGCCCCATACCAATTGTCGAACATCTACAACATCAATGATGCCGGCGTGCCGATCCTCTCTACCAGCCCTGCTGCTAACCGTATGCAGTTCAGCAAGGTTGAGGATGATACCACGGATTTCGGGATCGACGGCACGTTGCCGATGACCCGGGACGGGGAGTGCACGTTCCTTTGCGAGGCTGACCTGAAATTTGGTTACAGCTATGTTGAGAATGATCGTGCAGCCACCTCGCTGCTCTACGATATCAACGGTGTCGGCGGCACGGACCGCACCCAACGTCTCGACTATATCTATGACTATATCTTCCGGTCGGGTGCTGGCTCGATTACGGAAGTGGCTGGTGAACAATTCCCGCAATTCTATGTGGCAACGCTGGAAATCGATGCTGCCTATGCCGGGATCGACGCTCAGATCACGCCCTACATCCGCGCTGCGCTGGGCGTACGGTTCGAAGATGCCATCGAGGCCATTGATACGCAGGACATCAGCGGTGATCTCACCGGCAACACGGTGGAAGGTGTCATCGACCAGTCTGACTGGTTGCCGGCCCTGACAATCACCTGGAACCCGATCGAGGATTTGCAGGTCCGTGGGGGATATTCCGAAACGCTTACGCGTCCACAGTTCCGCGAACTGGCCCCGGCTGTCTTCGTCAACACGGAAACCGATGCCACCTTCTTCGGTAACCCGTATCTCGTGAACGCGTCGATCAAGAACTATGACCTGCGCGGGGAATACTATTTCGCCCGTGATCAGTTCGTGACTCTCGGCCTGTTCTACAAGGATCTCGAAAACCCGATCGAGGAAATTCTGGCCGGGACAGAGACAATTCAGACGACGTTTATCAACGTACCCTCGGCCAAACTGTACGGAGCCGAAATCGAATACGAACAGCTCCTGCCGTTCGATCAATGGACCGGCTTGAGCTTCTTTGACGATCGCGAAGTTCAGGTGAAAACCAACTACACTTGGTCAGATTCCGAGATCGGTGCAGATGGTGAGGTGGCCTTCAACATCGGGACAAATCTGAACCCGGTGCGCGGCACAACGACTGCTGCCGGTCGTCTCGAAGACGGGCGCCGGATGCAGGGTCAGTCCGAGCACTTGTTCAACGTCCAGCTGGGTCTTCTCAACGAAGAGGCGCAGTCCGAATACAA
>DHZF01000054.1:2282-5531 GCA_002414505.1 Hyphomonas sp. UBA5111
GAAGAGGCGCAGTCCGAATACAACCTGCTGTTCAATTATGTCAGCGAGCGTATCCGGTCGGGTGAGAACGGCAACCTGCCCGCAATTCTGGAGCAGCCGCCGATGACGGTGGACTTTGTCTGGAACAAGCGTTTCCAGGCAGGTACCGGCCAGTACGAGTTCTCCCTCAATATCGAAAACATCCTCCAGGAAGACTATGAAGCCTATCAGGAGCGCGGGGGTGACCGCGTGGATGTCGATACGTACGAGCAGGGTACCATTTTCAGTATTGGCCTGAAACGTATGTTCTAGCTTCGGCTCTGATATTGCATAACATCAATTGCAGGTCCGCGGCCATTGTCGTCGCGGACCTGTTAGCTTAGGGGAAACCCTCTTTCGAGGGGCTTGATATTGACTGAACGGCTTGAATCTCTTGCAATTTTTGCTCGGCGTAGTGTCGGGCCTGCCTTGCGCGTGATTGAGGTCGCCTTGGTCGTGGGCATAGGCTTGGCGGCGGCAAAGCTCATTTGGCTGGCGGTTGAGCCGGGCGGGGCGGTCTCTCCGGACATCCCGGTCCGCGCTGTCGTGCAGCCCCCGCAAGGTATTGCCGCCAGCATTACCGTTGATACGTCCCGGCTCCTCCATGAAAATCCGTTCGGCGCGGCCTCCGCCCTCGTGGCGGATATCCCGGATGCGCCTGAAACCAGCCTGAATCTCACGCTGCGGGGCGTGCGGGCCTCCTCCGAAGAGGGCGGCGGCATCGCCCTCATCACCACACCTGACAACCGGACTGCAGCCTATTCGCCCGGCGAAGCCATCCTTGAGGGGGTCACCCTCCACCGTATTTATGGGGACCGGGTCACGCTCCGGAAGGGCGGCCAGACGGAGGCCCTGATGATGGAAGGCGGCGCCGGCCTGCTATCGGTCCTGACCACGCCCGGCCAGCCTGACCCCGAGAGCAACAATTCTTCCTCGGGCTCTACCATCGCCCGGATCGCCCGGGCCGACCTGATGTCCAGCATCACGATTGACCCGGTCCATCATGGCCAGGAATTTGTCGGTTACCGCATCGGCTCCCGGGGTGACGCTGACGTGATGATCCGCGCGGGTCTCCAGCCCGGCGATGTTGTCGTGGGCCTGGATGGCGCAGACATCAATGACGTTCCTCCGGCAGAGCTTGCCCGGAAATTCTCCGATCCAAATCCTGTTCGCCTGAAGATCGACCGGGACGGAAAGACAATTGACCATACCCTCGCGCCCGAGGAGGCCCGATAGACATGAATTTGAAAACCCTCTTGTCCGCAACGGCAGTTCTCGCAGCATCTCCGTCGGCCTTTGCCCTGGCTAATGAGACACCGGCGGATACGGCGCGGCACATCCTGAATTTCGAGGATGTCGAACTGTCCGCCCTGATCGCGGACGTGTCGACGGTGACGGGCTACACGTTTGTCGTGCATCCGGAAGCGCGCACCAAGCGGATCACGGTCTCCTCCACCACGCCCCTGACACGCCAGCAGGTGTTCGATGTGTTCCTGTCCTCCTTGCGCGTACACGGATTTACAGCGGTCCCGGCCGGCAAGGCGACGTATCGCATTGTCCCGGAGCAAAGCGCCGTGGGCGAGGCAGGTATGGGGGCGTACGGATCGAACGCCTTCACGACCGAAATCTTCAGCCTCCAGCACCTGAACGCCCTCGAGGCTGCGAAGATGCTCAAGCCGGTGATCGACGAGCAGGGTCAGGTGATTGCCAATGCCCAGTCGAACACGTTGGTCGTTGTGGATTATGCCTCCAACATTCCGCGCTTGCGCAGCATGGTCGACAAGATTGATTCTGATCCTTCGGTGACCGAAACCATCCAGCTGGCCAACACCTCGGCCACGGAAGTCGCGAACATCCTGACCTCTCTGAACACCAGTTCTGGCGAGGACGCCTACAAATCCAATTTCAGGGCTATAGCGTCCGAGGCGGGCAATGCGCTGATCCTGCGCGGCGACCCGGCAGCCGTTGAGCGCGCCAAACTCGTGACGGCGGATCTGGATGGCCGCGACCGTCTTCAGGACACGATCCGGGTCGTCCCGCTGAATAATGCGGATGCGGCCGATGTGGTGCCGATCCTGCAGCAGGTGGCCTTTGCCATCGACAAGCGCCGCGGACTCGCGGATGCGAATGAGGCGACCACAATTGCCCATCATGATTCCACCAACTCGCTGGTCATCAGCGCAGCGCCGGAAACGCTGCTCAGTCTGGAACGAGTTATTGGTGACCTTGACCGCCGGCGCGCTCAGGTACTGGTGGAGGCCATTATCGTCGAAATGACGGACGACACGGCGCGCCAGCTCGGCCTGCAATTCCTGCTCTCCGGCACGGGCAGCAATTCGGTTCCCTTCGCCACGACAAACTTCTCGGCCTCGGCCCCGAACCTGCTGACGCTGGCAGGTGCGATCAGCAGCGATACGCCATTTGCGGATGGGGAAGACAGTTCGGTAAATGATGCGCTGACCACGGCCGCATTAAATTCCCTGCTGGGCTTGACGGGGCTGACCGTCGGGGTGGGCGGCCAAGACGGAGATACCCTGTTCGGTGCGGTCTTGACGGCGGTCGAAGCGGATACAAATTCCCGCATCTTGTCCAAGCCGTTCAACATGACGCTGGACAATGGAACTTCATCGCTTCTGGTTGGTCAGAACGTGCCAGTGACAACTGGACAGGTTCTCGGGGATGACAATACAAACGCGTTCACGACGGTTGACCGGCAAGACGTGGGCGTGGGCCTGACCGTGACCCCTCGGATATCCAATGATGGTACAATCCGAATGCAGATTGAACAGGAAGTATCCAATATTGCCGGGGCCATTACCGCAGGTGTAACGGACGTTGTGTTCAACACACGTAAGATCAACACCAGCGTCATTGCGGATGATGGCGAGATCATCGTGCTGGGTGGCCTGATTGAGCAGACCGAAGCCTTCTCCAATGAAAAAGTGCCGCTGCTCGGGGATATTCCCGTTGCAGGGCGCCTGTTCCGCACCGAGGGCAAATCGCTAGGCCGGACGAACCTGATGGTCTTCATTCGCCCGACCATCATACGGGATCGGGCAGGGGCTGCTGCAGCGACGTCTCGCTCATATAATTACATTCGCGCCGAAGAGCTCTGGGACGGGGAGGGGAATGACACGTCCTCCATCGACAATTTCATCACAGAAGTGCTGGGAAGCCCGCCGCCGCAATGACGCCGACCGATTTCGCCCCGACGCAATTCACATACGCCTT
>DHZF01000020.1 GCA_002414505.1 Hyphomonas sp. UBA5111
GTTGCGCCGCCGAACAGACCGGACGAGCCTTCACCGCTCTTCTCACAATCAGCGGTGCCGCCGGTTGCTGTGGTTTCGCCGCACGCATTGATCGGTGCGAAACCGTTGATGACCAGGCCGCCCCATTGAGCGTTGGTGCCGGCCTCGATCAGGTTGGAGCCGGTTTCTTCATCGTTCATGGCTGCGCGCGCCGTGAAGCGGATCGGAGCAGCCTCGGTCCCCGTTGCAGCGATCGTCGAGCCGCGCGTCACAACGAGATAGTCGTCGGTGGCCGTCGCGGTGCCGCCTGCGGATGCGCCGAAGAAGCGAACGCCTTCATTGATCGTCAGCGTGACGGGCGTACCAGCGTCATCCTTGTTGTCTTCACCGATGAAGACCGGGCCCTGAAGGGCGATCGTGGTGTTGGCCGGAATTTCGAGGTCGGCCGTGATCGTCGTGCCGCCTGTAGCATCGGAGCCGAGGACACACACATCGACGTCGGAGAAGCCATCGGCAGCCACAGCAGCAAAGGTGGCCTCAGCCGTGCCCGTAGGACAGCCAGCTGTCGGGACCAGATCGATGGTCGCTGCGGCCGGCGGCGGTGGAGGCGGCGGTGGCGGCGGGCTCACCGGCGTTTCGGATGCTCCTGGTGAGGAAATGGTCGTGTCCGAACACGCAGCGAGTGTCAGCACGGCAACGCTCGCCATGGTCGCGAGCTTCAAGGTCTTCCCGAGTTTCATTCTTTACCCCTTTGTGGCCCCAATGAAGGATGCCGGTCTCAGCAATAATTCGTTGGATCGGGCCAATAGTGATTCCATGGCCACCTGCATCCGAAGCGGCTTATCGCAGTGAGCCGCGACGGTTTCCGCACAGTTCCGCAAAGTTTTTATGACGGCAGCACTTACCTTCATGAACCCGCAGTCCACGGCCTGTGAGCGCGCCGCCAGAAACGTCGGGCACGCGAAAAAGGCTCGATAATCAACTGTGATCGCGGCACTCCTGAGAAGGAGACCGACGCGGCGGTGTTAACGCTGTATCGTCAGGAACATTAAGGGATCAGGCGTCAGGATCACCGGCGAGGACGACCGATACGGGAATCTGGAACAGATCGCCTTCCCGCGAGAAAAACAGCGTTTGCCCATCCGCAGAAAGGCCGGGCCCATAGTCTATACCTGCAGAATTCAGGGGCTCTCCCGGATTCCTCGGCTCGCCCCAAGTGCCATCTTCCTGTCGGCTGGAAATCCAGATATCGACAATCCCAAGTTTGGGGGCGCGATGCGAGTAGAAGAACAGCGTCTGTCCATCCGCCGTCAGCGCCAGATGGTCATTCGTGCGGAAATCACTGACCTCTTCCAGGTCACGCTGTTTGACCCAGTTCCCCTCATCATCCCGGCGGGCGTCCGCCAGATTGTAACTGCCGCTCTTGTTGGAGGTATACACCATCAGGCCGTCTGCCGAGACGACCGCCATGGTTTCATTCGCGCCCGTGTTCACGTCGCCTGACAGGGGTTCAGGCTCCCCCCAATCGCCATCCACCAGCGCCACTTGCCAGATGTTGAGATCTTTCCGGCCAGGCCATTGAGGCATTTCGGCATCTGACGCGAACAGGAGTGTGCCGTCCACGGGATTGAAGCTGGGACCGACCAGAATCTTTTTTGACGGAAATTCAAGGCGTGTCGGTTCGCCCCAGGCCTTCCCGTCGCGGCGCACCTCATACAGCCAGGTTTCGTCGCCATTCTCCTTGGCAAAGACGCGGACCTGTCCGTCCGGGCTCTCGGTCATGGAGTAGGCGCGGGTGAATTGCGTGGCGGGCTCGGCATCCGGAAAGACGGGCCGTGGCGCGTCATCGGTGCCGTTGGAGCATCCAGCCAGAACGAAAGCAGCCGCCGAAGCTGCGAGGGAGGTTATCAGTTTCATGGGATCTCAGGTCAGTAAATCTACAGGAACGTCAAGCGCATCAGCCAATCGCTTGGCTGTTTTGAGGCCATAGGACATGCCGCGCTCTATGGCCGAAATATGGTTGGGGCGAATGCCGCACACATCACTCAGATCCTTTTGGGTCATCAGGCGGTACTGGCGGACAACCCGTACCGGGTTCTCACCTTCCCGAATTTTCTCGGTGATTTCGTCGGGAACATTGTGGGTGGCTTCATTTTCAACCGAATGCAGCTGTTGCGTGAGGCCTGCGATTGATTCTTCGAGTTCCAGAACCTTTTTCTCCAGATCCAATACCTTGATTTCCAAGGAGTAAACCAATTCAAAATCACTGGTCACAGCATTGCCCCTTTGCAGCTGCCGCAGCGATATGCGGATTTCTGTACGGTTTAATGTCGGCAGTGATAAAGTTCTGTGACAGCGGCAGCCAGGCCGCCTGTCTGCCCACCTTCGCTTAACCGAATCACTCGCCTTATGGCATCGGCCGAAGCAGGGAGCTTGAGATGTCGATCAAATGGATTCGCCGCCGGGCACATATGCGTCGTCTGCCTTCCGGACAGATGGTGGAGGTCGCCTCTTCCTGGATGCCGATCGAGCGAAGCGACAGCGGCGGGCCGGAAAAATCATGCCATTCCGCCTGCCCCGTCTGCGATGCGCCGATCCTCAGCCAGCGCATGCCCAATGGCGGCTGGGTCCATTATGAGCGGCACCGGAATTTCAGCCGTATCAAGCATCCCTGTTTCTATCGCGGCGACGACATGGCGCCAGAGCGCGATACGGAAACAGGTGATCTCTTCGCCTGATCACCATCGAAGCAGGTTTGTTTCAATATTCCGCCGCCAACCGCACTGACATGCCCCATCATTGTCATCAGGAGGGATGATCTGCCGCCCGGCTGATGGTACGAACCTGTATTCGAATTGCAGTCCGCCCGACGCAGACTGCCAGAACAGGGCTTTTCGCAATGACCGACTTTGAGGCGCTGAAATCCATGGAGCAACGCTTGCTCTGGCTGTCCTCCTGGATCGTGCACAATGCCAACCATCTCCGCGAAAAAGAGGAAGGCGATGTGAAAGTCGGCGGCCATCAAGCCTCTTGCGCCTCGATGGTGTCGATCATGACAGCCCTCTATTTCCATACTTTGCGCCCGGAAGACCGGGTCGCGGTGAAGCCGCACGCCTCGCCTGTCTTCCACGCGATGCAATACATGATGGGCAACCAGACACGCGAGAAACTCGAAAATTTTCGCGGGTATGGCGGCGCGCAATCCTATCCGAGCCGGACCAAGGATGTGGACGATGTCGACTTCTCCACAGGCTCTGTTGGCCTTGGCGTCGCCATCACGGCCTTTGCCTCCGTGATGCAGGACTATCTCGAAGCCAAACCCTGGGCGAGTGATCGCCAGCTTGGCCGCATGATCGCCCTCGTGGGAGATGCCGAACTGGACGAAGGCAATGTCTATGAATGCCTTCAGGAAGGCTGGAAGCACGATCTGCGCAACACATGGTGGGTGATCGACTATAACCGCCAGAGCCTCGATGGCGTCGTTCATGAGGGTCTCTGGGAGAAGATCGATGCGATCTTCAAGGCATTTGGCTGGCGCACCATCGTACTGCGCCACGGTGTGTTGCAGCGCGCCGCCTTTGAAGAGCCCGGCGGCGACGCCCTGAAACAATGGATCCAGTCCTGTCCGAATGCTGACTATTCTGCGCTAACCTATCAGGGCGGCGCAGCGTGGCGCAAACGCCTGATGGACGATATCGGCGATCAGGGCGACGTGACTACCCTGTTGGACGCGCGCAGCGATGACGAGCTTTCCGCCCTGATGAACAATCTCGGCGGTCAGTGCGTCCAGACGCTGACCGAAGCATTCGACAGGGTCACAGATGACCAGCCGACGGTTTTCCTCGCCTATACGATCAAGGGCTGGGGCACGCCGCTGGCGGGGCACAAGGACAATCATGCCGGCCTGATGAACCCGTCCCAGATGGCCGATTTCCAAAAGCGCATGGCCGTGCCCAAGGGCAAGGAATGGGAGACGCTTGCCGGCATCGACGATCCGGACGCCTTGCAGAGACTGATGGATGACGCGGCCTTCTTCTCCAAGGGCCGTCGTCGGTTTGAAGCGCCCAGTGTGAAAAGTTCCGGTCCGATCTTCCTCGATGATCGCAACCAGTCCACACAGGCGGGCTTCGGGAAGATCCTCGACGCAATCGCCAAGACCGACAGCGAACTTGCCGACCGCATCCTCACCACATCTCCGGATGTGACGGCCTCAACCAATCTCGGCCCGTGGGTCAACCGGCGCAGCCTGTTCGCGCGCGAAGCCAAGGGCGACACGTTCCGCGAACAACGCATTCCCTCAACGCAAAAATG
>DHZF01000129.1:0-1828 GCA_002414505.1 Hyphomonas sp. UBA5111
ACGCGCGCCAGCGTCACTTCAACGCCGCACTTCTCACAGGTGATGCCGCGATACTTGATGCGCTTGTACTTGCCGCAAAGGCACTCATAGTCCTTCGTCGGGCCGAAGATACGGGCACAGAACAGGCCGTCCCGCTCCGGCTTGAAGGTCCGGTAGTTGATGGTTTCAGGCTTCTTGATCTCGCCTGAGGACCAGGACCGGATCTTTTCCGGGCTGGCGATAGAGATACGGATCGCCTCAAAAGTGGGCGATGGGGTATTCGGGTTGAAAATGCTGGCGACGTCCTGGCGCATGGGTGTCTGCTCCTTGGGTGGGCGGTTGTTATGGGGCTGGCGGGCCCGTGCCCTATGAAATCTCGGTTTCGTCCGGGTCGCCCCGCCGGTCTGGCGGGGCTATCCGGTTGGTATCAGCTCTACTCGGCGGCGACGGGGGTATCCGCGTCGTCATTGCCCGACCCTTCTTCGATCAGTTCGACGTTGAGGCCGAGCGACCGCATTTCCTTGACGAGCACGTTGAAGGATTCCGGGATACCGGCTTCGAACGTATCGTCGCCGCGAACGATGGCCTCGTAGACCTTCGCACGGCCGGCCGTGTCATCGGACTTCACGGTCAGCATTTCCTGCAGCGTGTAAGCGGCGCCATAGGCTTCGAGTGCCCAGACCTCCATCTCCCCGAAGCGCTGGCCGCCGAACTGGGCCTTGCCGCCCAGAGGCTGCTGCGTGACGAGCGAGTAAGGTCCGGTCGAACGGGCGTGGATCTTCTCGTCCACCAGGTGGTGCAGTTTGAGAAGATACTTGTAGCCCACCGTGACAGGCCGCGAGAACTGTACCCCGGTCCGGCCGTCGAACATCTTGACCTGACCCGACGAGTCGAGACCCGCCCGTTCCAGCATCGCGTTGATGTCGCTTTCGCGGGCACCATCGAACACTGGCGTGGCCATCGGCACACCATTGCGAAGGTTTCCGGCGAGTTCGATGATCTCGCCATCTTCTGCCGGCAGTTCCTGCTCTTCGCCATAGGCGATCTTCAGGGCTTTCTTCAGGCCTTCGACATCATTGTCCTGATGGAACTCGTCGAGTGCGTTCTGGATGATCCGGCCAAGACCACGGCAGGCCCAGCCTGTGTGGGTCTCCAGGATCTGACCGACGTTCATCCGCGATGGAACGCCCAGCGGGTTCAGAACGATATCGACCGGCGTACCATCTTCCAGGAACGGCATGTCTTCCTGCGGGTTGATCTTGGAGATAACCCCCTTGTTGCCGTGACGGCCGGCCATCTTGTCGCCCGGCTGCAGCTTGCGCTTCACGGCCAGGAACACTTTGACGACTTTCATCACGCCCGGTGGCAAATCATCGCCGCGCTGGACCTTCTCAACCTTGTCGTTGAAACGGGCTTCCAGCTCGCTGATCGATCCGTCGAACTGGTCGCGCAGGGCGTCGAGGTCGGCCTGGGCCTTCTCGGACTTCAGGGCGATGTCCCACATCTGGGTTTCGCTCAGCTCGTCCAGGGCGGACGCGCTGATCTTGCCCGGTGTGAAGCCTTTCGGCCCGGCTGCCGCTTCCTTGCCCGTCAGCAGGTCGCGCAGACGGTTATAGGTGTTGCGTTCCAGGATGGCCTGTTCGTCTTCTTTATCTTCCTGCAGCTTCTCGATCTGCTCACGCTCGATCTGAAGGGCACGCTGGTCCTTGTCGATGCCGTGGCGGTTGAAGATGCGAACATCCACGACCGTACCGGCGTCGCCCGGAGGCACGCGCAGCGAGGTGTCACGCACATCAGAAGCCTTCTCACCGAAGATGGCGCGGAGGAGCTTCTCTTCCGGCGTCATCGG
>DHZF01000129.1:1930-4353 GCA_002414505.1 Hyphomonas sp. UBA5111
GGCGTCATCGGGCTTTCGCCCTTCGGCGTCACCTTACCAACGAGAATGTCGCCAGCTTTGACTTCGGCGCCCACGGCCACGATGCCGGCTTCGTCGAGGTTGCGGAGCGCTTCCTCACCGACGTTCGGGATATCGCGGGTGATTTCTTCAGGGCCGAGCTTGGTGTCACGGGCTGCGACTTCGAATTCCTCGATGTGGATCGAGGTGAAGACGTCGTCTTTCACGATCCGCTCGGAAATCAGGATGGAGTCCTCGAAGTTGTAGCCATTCCACGGCATGAACGCGACGAGCACGTTGCGGCCGAGGGCCAGATCACCAAGGTCCGTCGACGGGCCGTCAGCGATGATGTCGTTCTTGGAAACGACGTCGCCCACGCGCACGATCGGGCGCTGGTTGATACAGGAGTTCTGGTTCGAGCGGCGGAACTTCGCGAGGCGATAGATATCGACGCCCGATTTGGAGCCTTCGAGATCTTCCGTGGCACGGACCACGATCCGCATGGCGTCAACCTGCTCGACCACACCGGAGCGGCGGGCCGTGATGGCGGCGCGGCTGTCACGGGCCACGACGGCTTCCATGCCGGTGCCGACGAAGGGCGCTTCCGACTGCACCAGCGGCACAGCCTGGCGTTGCATGTTCGATCCCATGAGCGCGCGGTTGGCGTCATCGTTTTCGAGGTACGGGATCAGCGAGGCAGCCACCGAGACAACCTGTTTCGGCGAGACGTCCATGAACTGGATGTCGTCGCGCGACACCATGGTCGCTTCGCCAGCCACACGGGCGTTGACGAATTCATTGGCCAGCATCCCCTTCTCGTCCACGGTCGCATTGGCCTGGGCGATGGAATAGATGCTCTCTTCCATGGCCGACAGGTAGACCACTTCATCGGTCTGCTTGCCGTTCACGACCTTGCGGTACGGGCTTTCGATGAAGCCGTACTTGTTGACGCGGGCATGGGTGGCCAGCGAGTTGATCAGGCCGATGTTCGGGCCTTCCGGCGTCTCGATCGGGCAGATCCGGCCATAATGGGTCGGGTGCACGTCGCGGACTTCAAAGCCGGCACGTTCGCGGGTCAGACCACCTGGCCCAAGCGCAGACAGGCGGCGCTTGTGGGTGATCTCGGACAGCGGGTTGGTCTGGTCCATGAACTGCGACAGCTGCGAGGAGCCGAAGAATTCACGTACCGAGGCCACAACCGGCTTCGCATTGATCAGGTCGTGCGGCATCACGGTGTCGATGTCGACCGAGCCCATACGTTCCTTGATCGCGCGCTCCATGCGCACGAGGCCGATGCGGTAATTGTTTTCCATCAACTCGCCGACGGACCGGACGCGGCGGTTGCCGAGATTGTCGATGTCGTCGACTTCGCCCTTGCCGTCCTTCAGGTCGAGGATGACCTTCATGACGCCGATGATGTCTTCATGGCGCAGCACACGCATGTCGTCTGCGGCGGATTCATAGCCGGGCACGCCGACATTCAGGCGCATGTTCATCTTCACGCGGCCAACGGCCGAGAGGTCATAGCGCTCCGGATCGAAGAAGAGCTGGCCGAACAGGGCGTCAGCGGCGTCCTGGGTCGGTGGCTCACCAGGACGCATCACGCGGTAGATGTCGGACAGGGCTTCGAAACGGGTTTCGTTCTTGTCAGCCTTCAGCGTGTTGCGCAGCCAAGGGCCACGGCCGGAGGCGTCAATGTCGAGCACTTCGATCGTGTCGAGGCCATAGTCGCGCATCTCGGCGATCATTTCCTCTTCCAGCATGTCGCCGGCTTCACCGAAGATCTCGCCGGTTTCATTGTTCACGACGTCACGCGCCAGGAACTTGCCGACGAGGGCGTCGGACGGCACGAGAATCTCGTCCGTATCGGCTTCGGCAATCCGCCGCGCCTTCAGGGCGGTGATCTTCTTGCCGGCTTCAGCGACCGATTTGCCGGTCTTGGCGTCGACCAGGTCGAATTCAGGCTTCACACCTTTCCACGCATCGGCGCGGAAGCCGGTGATCCAGCCCGCCTTGTCCATGCGATAGATGGAATTGGTGTAGAACAGGTCGAGGATCTGCTCGGTGTCATAGCCGAGCGCGTACAGCATCGTCGTGGCCGGCAGCTTGCGCTTGCGGTCGATCCGGATGTTCAGCACGTCTTTGGCGTCGAACTCGAAGTCGAGCCACGAGCCACGGTAAGGAATGATGCGGGCCGCGAACAGCAGCTTGCCGGAGGCGTGGGTCTTGCCCTTGTCATGGTCGAAGAACACACCCGGCGACCGGTGCATCTGCGAGACGATCACGCGCTCGGTGCCGTTCACGACGAACGTCCCCTTGTCGGTCATCAGCGGGATGTCGCCGAGATAGCATTCCTGCTCTTTCACTTCCTTTACGGAGCGAGCGCCGGTATCTTCGTCAACGTCGAACACGACGAGCTGGAGGCG
>DHZF01000107.1 GCA_002414505.1 Hyphomonas sp. UBA5111
GCGCTGGCTGGCAACTTCATCTTACCCATCGACCACGGGATGATAGCTCCATGATTGGTGGCTGTTTTCTGTTCCAGGTCGAGCCAGGATGTGCCTAGGAACCCAAGATAGCCATTGTCAGCGACAGTCAGAGCTAGCCCGAACCGGGGTGTCAGGATGCAGTAATAGTCCCACTCCTTTATGCGCAGGGCGCCCGCTTTGATGGCAGAGCGATCATATGTCCTGACCTCGCTGGTCGCATATCCTCGTTCGACCAATCGCCCCCGCGCATCAAGTAGAGGGCCTTCGCCCATTCTGTGTTGCATTCTTCCTCCTGTCGCGCCGGACTTCTGAGAGTTCGGAGCTTGTGGAAGACATATAAAGATAAGATGGGCGAGGCTTCTACCCTCGACGTTAGGTCATTCCATATCGTGTATCCTGTGCAGCCTGGGAAAGTGCCTTGCGAATTCGTCTGAGAATCTGTGCCCTCATACTCTTCCACATTAACGCGGACACAGACTTCATCTCCTTTAGCCTTCAGCAGGCGAGCCGCGCGCTGATCGAAGTGATCGCGGGCGATGATTTGCAACTGCATCCGGTAAAGATGTCGCGCTAGCGGCGGGCGAAGGCGAAGGGACGGGTGAAGCAGGTGGAACAGGCCGTCCGGCGGCTGATAGTCCTGCTCGCGATGCGGTTGCATATCGTATTTGCGCCGTCGAAGGCGCGCGGGCCGAAAATTGTGGCGGACCTGCCGGACGGCGTGGAGCTGTCGATCTTCCCGCGCCTCTATGAACTGCGTTTCATTCTGATGCCCGCTGCGCAGGCTTTTGTGCAGTTTCCGGGGACTCCGGGCCGGTCACGACCGCGCCGCTTGTCCAGCGCATCCTTGCCGTGCAGCGCGTGCTGCTTACACCAAAGGCAGCCGCAAAGCGCCTCGCCCGCACCATTCAACGCCTGAAGGCCAAGGGCGAACCCAAACCTTTCGCGGGGCCAGCAGAGAGCGCTTTCCTTTTGAGCCCGGAACTTGGGGCGTTCGCGACAGCACTCCCCGGTCTGGTGCATGCCAAGTTGGACGAGACGTGGGAGGACTCAGGTTTAGCTGTGCGAAATCGAGGAGCACCTGCTGGGCCGCACCTGCGTGTCCGGCTAGGGGCGCAGGCTTACCCCTCCTTGAACAGTTCCAACGCGGCCGCAGTCATAGCCTCGACGCCGGTGGCAATGGTCGGGTCGTAATCCGGAGCGAAGAATGGCGAATGCAGCGAGGGCAGGGGTAGGGAACTGTCCTTGGACGCCTCATAGCGCGCAGGTTCCACCGCGCCGACCCAGAACAGGAGGCCCGGAATGTTTTCGTCTGTCCGGCCGAACTGGCTGAAATCCTCGCCGCCCATCACCGGGGGCACTTCCTTGACATTGTCCTTGCCAATCGTGTTGGCAATCGCGGTCATCGCCTTGTCCGCAAGGTCGGCATTGTTGAACAGGGACGGCGTATAATCCTGCTCTACCTTGATCTCGGGCTCCGGCGCGCCGAAGGCTTCGGCTTGGGCCTTGGCGATGCGCTCGATGCCGTCGAGCAGCATCTTCCGGGTCGCATCATCATAGGAGCGCACGGTCAGGAGCAGCGTCGCTTCGTCCGAAATGATGTTGTGCTTGGCGCCGGCCTTGAACGAGCCGACCGTGACCACGGCGGAATCCTGCGGGTTGGTGTTGCGGGATACGAGGCTCTGCAAGGCGACGACGATGTGCGATCCGATCAGCACAGGGTCGCGCGTCGTGTGCGGGTAGGCGCCATGCCCGCCAACGCCTTTGACCGTGATGTCGACACTGTCGACATTCGCCATGGCATAGCCCTTCGTATAGACGACCGTGCCCGCAGGTGCGGAGGCGGAAACGTGCAGGGCGAGATTGTAGTCCGGCTGCGGGAAGCGACTGTAGAGGCCGTCGGCCAGCATGGCCTGGGCGCCAAGGCCGATCTCTTCGGCAGGCTGGGCGATCATGACGAGCGTGCCGTTCCACTCATCCTTGCGGGCCACGAGCGCGCGCGCCGTACCGATCCAGCTGGTCATGTGGATGTCGTGGCCACAGGCGTGCATGACCGGGCTTTCGACGCCGGTCCATGTGGTGGACCTGACTTCGGAGGCGAAGGGAAAGCCGGTCTGGTCGGGAACGGGCAGGGCGTCCATGTCGGCGCGGATCATGAGGGTCGGGCCATCGCCATTGCGCAATACGCCGACTACGCCGTGTCCGCCCACGCCATCCTTTACGGCGCCGACATCCTTCATCGCCTTTGCGACGACCCAGTCCTGTCCAATGCCGGTCGTGACGTCAAAGCCGAGATTTTCCAGTTCGGACGCCATCAGCGCGGCGGATTTCGCTTCCTTGAAGGAGAGTTCCGGATTGGCGTGCAGCTGCTTGTAGATCTCGATCAGTTCGGCATCGGCATGGGGCAGGTTTGCCGCCTCGGCGGATGCTGGACCGACTTCGCCAGGCGCGGCGGGGGTTTCAGTCGTTTCGGAGGTGCCGGCACCTGTGTCAGAGGTCAGTGTTTGGGGCGTATCAGGGGCGTCATTTCCGTTCCCGCAGGCTGCGAGCGCGAGGGCGAGGGAAGAGATGGCAACAGTGCGGAACATGGGAATTGGCCTCCGGCTGGGGTAAGGGGGCAGCGTAACGGCGTTTTCAGCGCTGCCAAGGGGGCTAAAATGTCCTGCATTCAACGGCAATCGTTGGGTTGCGCCGGAGTGCTGCGCTGCATATAAGGGGCGGTCCAAAGGAGATTATTTGCTCATGGCCCGCGTTACTGTCGAAGATTGCGTCGAAAAGGTCCCGAATCGTTTCGAGCTTGTCCTGCTTGCCGCACACCGTTCCCGCATGATCCGCGAAGGTTCGCCGATCACTGTGGACCGCGACAATGACAAGGATCCGGTTGTCTCGCTGCGCGAGATTGCTGACGAGTCGATTGATCTGAAAGTGGTCAAGGAAGCCCTCATCTCCAACCTGCAGGACATTCGTCCGGGCGAAGAGAACGAGCGCGAAGCCGACCGCATGGCTCTGGAATCCGCACCTGCGGCAACCGAAGAAGACGTTATGCGCGCCTATCAGGCTGAGCTGGAGTCCGGACGGGACGACCGGCTGTAGGAGGCCAGATGGACGGCAGCACCCTTTCCGCGACGGATGAAGGGGCTGGCGACACAGCTGGCACAGAGCGACCGGCTGCCAAAAAGCCCGCGCCGCGTGAGGTTCTCACCCGGGAACAGCTGATTTCAAAAGTTCGGGCGTATCACCCTAGGGTGAAATCCGAATTGCTGGGCGCTGCCTACGATTTTGCGAAAAAGCATCATGGCGAACAGAAGCGCGATTCCGGCGATGCGTACTATTCGCACCCCGTAGAGGTCGCGAGCCTGCTCGCCGACGTCAAGCTGGACGAAATCACCATTGTCGCCGGCCTGCTACATGACGTGGTCGAAGATACCGACATCGATATCGGCGATGTCGAGGTGCGCTTTGGCGCCGACGTCGCCGAACTGGTCGATGGGGTCACCAAGCTGGACAAGCTGGAATACAGCTCCAAGGAGCTGGCGCAGGCCGAGAACTTCCAGAAATTCATTCTCGCCACAACGAGCGACATCCGCGTCCTGCTCGTGAAGCTGGCCGACCGGCTTCACAACATGCGCACGCTGCATTTCCGCAAGAAGGCTTCCAGCCGGGAACGGACCGCGCGTGAGACGATGGATATCTACGGCCCGCTCGCGCGGCGTGTGGGCCTCTACCAGATAGCCGCCGAGATGGAGGATTTGGCATTCCAGGAGCTCAATCCTGAAGCGCGCCGCGCCATTCTCTATCGGCAGGAAGAACTCGCGCTCGAAAATGCAGACGATCTTGAGCGTATCCGGGGCGATCTTGAACAATTGATGGAAGTCTCCGGCATTCCCTGCCGCGTAAAGGGGCGCCGGAAACAGCCCTATTCGCTATGGCGGAAGCTTGAGAGGAAATCGATTTCCTTCCGCGATGTGGCCGACCTGTTTGCGTTCCGCGTGATCGTCGAAACGGTTGAGGATTGCTACCGGGTGCTGGGAGAGGTCCACACGCTCTGGGCCTGTATCCCGGACCGGTTCCGCGACTACATCTCCGTGCCAAAGCCGAACGGCTATGCGAGCCTTCACACGACGGTGCGGGCCTCCGGTAACCGGCGCGTCGAACTCCAGATCCGGACTGAAGAGATGGACCGGACCGCAGAATTCGGTGTGGCTGCGCATTGGGGCTACAAGAACCGTTCCTACGGCTTCGACATCGACTCCGCGCGCGCTGCTGGCCTCGATCCCTCAGCCAATCTCGAGGCGTTTGCAGAACTCCTTCAGGATGGTGGCGATCCGAGCGAGTTTATGGAGCATGCCAAGCTGGAAATGTATCGCGAGCACGTTTTCGCGTTTACCCCGAAGGGCAAGCTGATCATCCTGCCGGCGGGCGCCATGCCGCTCGACTTTGCCTATGCGGTCCACTCGGCAGTGGGCGACACATGTGTCGGTGCCAAGATCAATGGCGAGGTCAAGCCGCTGCGCCGCCCGCTCAAGAATGGCGACGTGGTGGAAGTCATCCGGGGCAAGACGCCTCATGCCATTCATGGCTGGGAAGCGCTGGCGATCACGGGCCGCGCCCGGTCAGCGATGCGCAAGCTGGTGCGCGAGAAGGAAACGACCGAGTTCCGGCGCCTTGGCCAGGGCCTGATCAACATGGCCCTGCGCCGGGCGGGCATCGATCCGGTCGATGTGAAGATGAACCATACGGCGCGGCTCGCCGGCTTCGAGAACATGGAAGACATGGCCGAAGCGCTGGGGCGTGGTCGGATTTCCTCGAATGATGTGATCCTGGCGGCCTTCCCTGGCTACCGGCCGGAACGCGAAGGCGACCCTTCCAAGGTTCGCATGGACAGTGAGCACACGCCGCTCATGGTATCCGGCGCCGATCTGTCGCCGGGCGTGACGCTCCATCTCGGCAATTGCTGTTGCCCACTGCCGGGCGACCGGATCATGGGGGTTCATGAGCCTGGTAAGGGCATCGTGGTTCACGTCGCCAGCTGTCCGAAATTGGCTGAATATGACGACAAGCCCGAACTTTGGGTCGATCTGCGCTGGACCGAACTGGCGCGCACCGGCGCGGTCGCAATTGGGCGAATCCGCATCAATGCCTCGAACGAGCGGGGTGTGTTGGCCAAACTCTGCGCTGCCGTGGCACAGGCCAGCGGCAACATTACCAGCATCCATACTGTGGACCGCCATGAGGACTTCACGGAAATTCTCATGGAAATTGAGGTTGAAGACCTCAAGCGCCTGACGCAGATACTGGCCGCGCTCCGGTCGATCGCGGTGGTCGACCGAGCTGTGCGCGACCAGGAGGGCGAAAATGACGAATGATGATGTGTTAAATGTATTCCGCGAGGCCGGGGCTTTGCTGGAAGGTCACTTCATTCTGTCGTCTGGCCGCCGCAGCCCGGTCTTCCTCCAGAAGGCGCTCGTCTTTTCCCAGCCTGACCTCTCGGAGAAACTCTGCAAGGCGCTGGCGGAAAAACTCACCGCAGAATTCGGCAAAATTGATGTCGTGGCCGGCCCGGCTGTGGGCGGCATCATTCCCGGTTATGAACTGGCGCGCCAATTGGGCGCCCGGTCGATCTTCGCTGAACGCGTCGATGGCCAGCTCCAGTTCCGCCGGGGCTTTTCGATTGCCGAGGGCGAGCGCGTGCTGATCGCCGAAGACATTGTGACGACCGGCCTTTCATTCCGGGAAACCGTCGAGGCGCTGGACGCGCTTCCGGGTGACGTCGTGGGCGGCGCCTGTATCATTGATCGATCGAATGGCCGCGCCGATGTCGGCTGCAAACTGGTCTCTCTCGCGGCTGTGGACTTCCCGGATTACGATCCGAACGATCTGCCGCCCGATCTGGCCGCAATGGAGGCGGTAAAGCCGGGCTCGCGGGGCCTTGCCTGATGACAGGTCCGATCCGTCTTGGCGTGAACATCGATCACGTTGCCACGATCCGCAATGCGCGGGGCGGAGACCATCCGGACCCGATGCGCGCAGCGCAGATCGCGGCTGAGGCGGGCGCCGACGGCATCACGATCCATCTGCGTGAAGACCGGCGCCATATTCGCGATGGCGATCTCGAAGCCATTCGCGCAGCCTCCAGCCTGCCGATCAATCTCGAAATGGCCGCCACCGAAGAGATGACGGATATTGCCTGCAAGTTCCGTCCGCACGCGGCCTGTATCGTTCCGGAAAAGCGCGAAGAGCGCACGACGGAGGGAGGGCTCGATGTCGCGGGCTTGCACAATCAGATTGCACCTGTTGTTCGCCGTCTCAACGAGTCCGGCGCGCGAGTGTCGCTGTTCATCGAGCCGGATCCGGTCCAGATCGCCGTGGCGGAAGTGCTTCAGGCCCCTGTCGTGGAACTTCACACCGGAAAATATGCCGAGCTCTGGATCGAAGGCGGCGCCGAGGCGGCCGCGCCGGAACTGGAGCGGCTGAAGATCGCTGCGGTCGAGGCGCGCAAGCGGGGCGTCGAGCCCCATGCCGGTCACGGCCTGACCTTCGAGAATGTGGCGCCCATTGCGGCGATTCCGGAACTTGCCGAACTGAACATCGGGCACTTCCTGATCGGCGAGGCAATCTTCATTGGGCTCGAAGCGGCGATCAGGGAAATGCGCCGCCGGATGGATGAGGCGCGCGCATGATCATCGGTATCGGGAACGATCTCTGCAATATCGAGCGCGTTGCGAAGACGCTTGCCCGCTATGGAGAGCGGTTCGAGAAGCGGGTCTTCACCGATGTCGAGATCGCGCTGGCGCGCCGCCGTCGCCTGACGGCCGAAACCTATGCCAAGCGGTTCGCGGCCAAGGAAGCCTGCGCCAAGGCGCTGGGCACGGGCGTGCCCCGGCGCGGCGTATACTGGAAGCATCTGGGCGTCATCAACCTGCCGACCGGCAAACCGACGCTGGCACTGACCGGCGGCGCAGCAGAACGTCTCGCGGCAATGATGCCGGATGGCCATGAAGCCGTCATCCATCTCACCATCACCGATGACTATCCCTGGGCCGAGGCTCACGTCATCATCGAAGCCTTGCCGGTGCGGCCGGCATGAATTCGCCCCGACCGAAGCGCACCCGCCTGCGAGCGAAGGGAAAGAGCAGCCAGCCTTCGCTGGCCGAAGCCGATATCAAGACGCTGGAATCCATTCTCGGACACAAATTCAAGAATCCGGAAACGCTGATCCGTGCCCTGACACATCCGAGTGCGGTTGCATCTGTGGACTCGGTGAGACTGTCGAACCAGCGGCTCGAATTTCTCGGCGACCGGGTGTTGAATCTGGTGATCGCCGAACGCCTGATCGACCGGCGCAGGTTGGAGAGCGAAGGCGATCTTGCACCGCGCCTGAACAGTTTTGTCCGCAAGGGCGCGTGTGCAGAGGCCATGCGCTATCTTGGGATCTCTCAATTCCTCATCATGTCGGATGGCGAGATCGCTTCCGGCGGGCGTGAGCGCGAATCCACCTTGGGCGATGCCTGCGAAGCCATTATTGGCGCAATTTACCAGGATGCTGGCCTGTCGACGGCCCGGAAATTCATTGAGAAAGGCTGGGCGCCGCAATTCGATGCGGCTCCGGCCCAGACCAAGGATCCCAAGACCCTGCTGCAGGAATGGGCGCAGGGACAGGGCTTGCCACTGCCGGATTATGACGTGCTCAGCCGGTCCGGCCCCGACCACGAGCCCACGTATGAAGTTGAGGTCAAAGTGGCCGACCGAGGCGCGGCTGTTGCCGCGGGCTCGTCAAAGCGCGATGCTGAGCGTAATGCTGCCGCCCTTCTCCTAGAAAGCCTGACCGGAACCCCATGACAGATACCCCCATCACCCATGCTGGATTTGCCGCCATTATCGGCGCGCCGAATGCGGGCAAGTCCACGCTGACCAATCGCCTGGTCGGAACCAAGGTGGCAATCGTCACGCACAAGGTGCAGACGACGCGCTTCCCGGTGCGCGGCGTCGCGCAGGTGGACGGCACGCAGATCGTGCTGGTCGACACGCCCGGTATCTTCGCGGCCAAGCGCCGGCTCGACCGCGCCATGGTCAAGGCGGCTTGGAGCGGCGCGGATGATGCGGACGCCATCGTCCATCTGATCGACGCCTCGGCCTGGGTGGCCGAACGCGAGAACTGGGTCGACGGCGCGCAGAAAAAGTCTCTGGAAGATGACCGCCGCGTGATCGAGCAGTTGAAGCAGAGCGGGCGCAAGGCCCTGCTTGCCTTGAACAAGATCGATCTGTTCCCGCATGATCAGGTCCTGCCCATCATTGCGGAGCTGAACGAAACAGGCGTCTATGAGGAGGTCTTCATGATCTCCGCCGA
>DHZF01000134.1 GCA_002414505.1 Hyphomonas sp. UBA5111
TTCAAATAAGAGATATGGCGTCCTCAGGGCATGTTCCCCTGATCCTCGCCAGTGCGAGTCCCCGGCGGCGAGACCTGCTCGCCCAGATCGGGATTGTGCCGGACGCGATCTGCCCCACTGACATCGACGAATCCCGTCGCAAGGACGAATCTCCGCGGGCGCTGGCCGAAAGGCTGGCGCGGGAGAAGGCCGAGGCCTGTCCGGAGCCGGGCTTTGTGCTGGCCGCCGACACGGTCGTGGCGCTCGGCCAGCGCAATCTGGAAAAGGCCGCCGACGCGGCAGAAGCTGAGGCGTTCATGCGCCTGCTGTCCGGCCGGTCGCACCAATGCCTTACCGGCATCGCCGTGAAAGCCCCGGACGGGCGAGTGAGCGGCCGTACGGTCCTGGCCCGCGTGAAGGTGAAGCGCCTGACCGATCAGGAAATTGCCGCCTACATCGCCAGCGGCGAGTGGCAAGGCAAGGCTGGCGGCTATGGCATCCAGGGCATGGCCGGCGGGTTCATCACCCATATCAGCGGCAGCTATACCGCGATTGTCGGCCTGCCGCTATATGAGACAAAAGCCCTGCTGGAAGGCATGGGCTGGCGACCAAAGGTCTAGGCGCGTTCCCAGGCCGTTACGGCCAGCAGGCTGACCGCGACGACGCCGCCCACCATCAACCAGAGCGGATCGGCAGAGGTGAGCAGGCTGGCATCCTGCTGGGCATCATTGACCGTCCGGGTCACCAGCGTGTCGAGCCCGCTCCAGCCGGCCAGCAGGCTTGGCAACTGGAAGGCGGCCACACCCGCGCCCGCCATGCCCACGGCGCCAAGCACCAAGCGGCGAGACAGGGATTTGCGGCGAATGCCGGTCATCACATCATTCACGAACGGGGCCGGGTCCAGCGCGCGGTCTTCCGCCGTGAAGAGATCGGTCAGGTCTGAATAGGTTTCCTGGTCACGCATCATCATACTCCATCACGCCACATGGCTGCTTTCAAGGTGTTTGCGAAGCGCGGCGACACCGCGCGTTACATGGGATTTTATCGTGCCAAGCGGCCAGCCGGTGGCTTCGGCCGCTTCGCGGTGGGACAGGCCCGACGCGACGCAGAGAATCACGCAAATCCGTTGGGCCTCGGACAAATTGCCGAGCGCGCGTGTCAGGTCCATCTGGTCGCCGACTTCATCCGACTGGCTGCGCTCGAACGGAATGATCTCTGCCGTCTCGTCGAACTCGATCTCGATCTTCTGCTTGCGGCGGACTTGCAGGTATTCCCGCCAGCAAATCGTGCAGATCCAGGCCGAGAAGGTTCCGCCGGCATAGGCGCCGATCTTCTGCCACGCCTTCAGGAACGTGGCCTGGGCAATATCGTCCCCGTCACTGGCCGAGCCGGTGAGGCGCCTCGCCATGCCGCGGATGCGGGCCTGATGGCGTCGCACGAGTTCGGCAAAGTCTGCCTCATGACCTCGTGCGGCGCTTGCGGCCAGGTCCGGATCACTGCGCATGTCGCGCCCTCCCTTGGCAACCAGCCTCAGCTTAACCGTGTTGCCCACGGCGACTCGCTGCCCAGAGACCAAGATAGGCGAGGCCTATGAAGACGGGAAAGGATGCGACGCCGATCATTGGCTTGACCGCTTCGCCTTCTTCCATGCCGACCATCACTCCGAGAAAGCCAAAGGCGACACCGACAGCGAGAAACAGGACGCCCCGGCGCAAATCGGCGCGGATCGGATCGGTGATCAGGGCAAGTTTTTCCATCGTCTCGCCTGTCAGGTCCTGGCCCTTGTCGACCGCATGACGAACGGTTTCGTGGAGGGTCAGGCGTTTCTTGTAATTATAGTGGCTGACCAGCCAGACAATTCCGGCAAGGGCGCCAAAAAAGACTACGGGGACGACAATATCTTCGCTCATTTCAAAAGCTCCTTCAGCTTGTTCCGGGGCGTCGTGTTCGGCGCCTTTGTAGGTAAGATGCCAGCAGGGGCGCGTTTGGATGCAGGGGGTGTGATATTTCTTTCTGCCGCCTTTGCTTGCCGACGGCGAGCCCGGCGGCTAATCGCGGGGCAATGGTAAAGTTGAGATCCAAGAAGAATCGCAAGCCGCATGTGGCGCCTGACCTGTCGACCCCGGAGGGCCGCGCCCGTGCGCGCCGCGAACTGGTCTGGGGCGATCACGGCTTCCTGCGGGCGGCCTTTTCCAATCTGCATCAGATCTCGCCGGAGATGTGGCGGGCCAACCAGCCTTCGCCGAAGAAGGTCGTCGAATATGCCGAGACGCTCGGCATTCGCACCATCCTGAACCTGCGCGGGGAAAGCACCAAGGGCTATTACCTGCTGGAGAAGGAGGCCTGTGAGGCCGCCGGAATCGCTCTGGTCGATTTCCAGGTCTTCTCGCGGGACACGCCGACGAAAGAGGCATTGTTCGCGGCCAAGGAGCTGTTCGACTTGATCGAATACCCGGCCCTGATGCATTGCAAATCCGGCGCGGACCGTGCGGGGCTGATGTCCGTGCTCTACAAATTGCTGCGGGAAAAGGCGCCATTCGTGGAGGCGACCGAACAATTGTCGCTGAAATACCTGCACGTCAAACATGGCAAGACCGGCATGCTGGATGCGTTTTTCCAGGCTTATGCCGACTATAATGCCGGGCGCGCTCCGGAGGATTGGAAGCCGTTTCTCGATTGGGTTTCGGACGATTATGACCGGCTCGAAGTGAAGGAAAATTTCCTGCGCGACTTCGGAAAAGGCATCCAGGTCGACAAGATCCTGCAACGGGAATAGTTGCTTTCCTGTTAGTTAATTTCGTGCTTGGCTGGCACCTGAAGATACCGGAGCTGCCAGAATGCGCGTCCTGATCCTGACCGGCCTTGCCCTGGCCATGCTTGCCGCGTGCAGCCAGAAATCCGACCGGGAGACGTTGACCGAGGCGTGCATTGCCGATGGCGAAGCCCCGGAAACCTGCGACTGCATCACTGGCGCCATGGAAGAGAAGCTGAGCCCGGACCTGTTCCGGCGCACGGCCGCAGCGATTGGGCGGGAAAAGCGCGACATCGAGGATTTCGTGGAATCCCTCAGCATGAGCGATCAGCTGGAATTTGCCGCCTCGCTGAGCGCCATGATCTCATGTGAACTGACTTTGCAGGACGACGAATGACCAGGCCGTGTCGCAAAACCGAATCCGCCCGGTCATGGGAATTTCGTTTCTCGCGTGTAATCGGGTGACGGGTGGCAGCAATCTGCATAGAAATATTTTGGAGTTAAGGAAGGGGATCTCATGAAGTTCTTTATTATCAACAGCTTCCGCACGATGGTCTACGTCGCATACATCGCGATCATTGTCGCTGGCATCGCACTGGGCCTGTACAATCGGGGGGAATTCACTGGCGAGCTGGCCAATTTGACCGGCACGATTGCCCAAGTGGCCGATTTTGCCGTGTTCACGGTGGGTGGCTGGATCGCGGCCAGCCTGATCTGCGGTCTGATCGTCACGCTGCTCGACATTCGCGACGACATCAATGACCGCCTGCCGGACGCACGCCGCGACGACTGACCGTCGGCGGAGAATCACGATGATATGGAAACAGGCCATCGATTCGCGTCGGTGGCCTTTTTTAAAGGGGAGGAAAAACAATGACATCACTTGAAGCTGCGGGCGTCTATGTCGCCATCAACATGTTGCTGTTGATCTATCTGGCATTCCGGGTCGTGTCCGTGCGCCAGTCGGCGAAAGTGTCCATCGGGACGGGCGGCAACGAGATGCTGGAATTGCGCACGCGCGTTCACGGCAATGCCACTGAATACATCCCGTCCATGCTGGTCGGCCTCGTCGTCATGGCCCTGATGGGGCTGCCGGTCTGGGCCCTTCACGTCGCCGGGGGCGTATTCACCCTCGGACGGGTGATGCATGTCATTGGGCTCGGCGGGACCGTGATGCCGATGCGGGCCGGGGGCATCCTGCTCAGCTGGATCGCGATGGTGCTGACGGCGCTGGCGATCCTGTACCACGCCCTCGTCTGAATTGCGCAGTTGCGCGAGGCGGGCGCAGCGTCCATCTAGCCGGAATGGCTGATTTCAAGACACCGCCGGCCGATTTGCTTGCCGGACTACTGGACCATTGCCGCAAGGAAGGTGCAGATGCTGCAGACGCCCGGATCGGCGTGACCGAAGGCGTGAGCGTTTCCGTTCGTGACGGAGCGCTGGAAAGCATTGAGCGTGAAGAGGGCCGCTCGGTCGCCCTGCGCTGCCTGTATGGCAAGCGCCAGGCGCACGTCTCGGGGGCGGATCTGTCCCCGGACGGCCTGAAGGCGCTGGCTGAACGCTGCGTGGCAATGGCGCGCGCCGTGCCGGAAGACAAGTATTGCGGCCTGCCGGATGCGGACAAGCTGGCGACCGGCGATCTCGACATGGATCTGACGGGGGAGCCGGAAATTCCGGCCGAGACGCTCGAATCGGAAGCGTTGACCGCTGAAGCGGCTGCGCTCGGCATTGCAGGGATCAAGACGGTGGCGGGTTGCGGCGCGTCGTGGAACCGCTCCTCGCGCTGGGTCGCCGCCAGCAATGGCTTTTCCGCCTTCAAGACCGGTACGTCCACCAGCCTCGGCCTGGCCGCCGTGGCAGAGCGCGACGGCCATATGGAGCGCGATTATGACAGCTGGTCTGTCCGCTTCAAGAAAGACCGCCCGACCGCTGCCGAGATCGGCATCACGGCCGGCGAACGGACGATTTCTCGCCTTGGCGCGCGCAAGCTGAACACCCAGAAGGCGGCGGTCCTGTATGACCGGCGCGTTTCTGCAGGCCTGATCGGGGCCTTTCTCGGCGCGATCTCCGGCCCGTCCGTGGCGCGCGGCGTCAGCTTCCTGAAGGACCGGATGGGCGAGCAGGTGTTCGCCAAGGGCATTCACATCATTGACGATCCGTTCCGCCCGATGGGCATGGGCTCGCGCAGTCATGATGGCGAGGGCCTGCCGGTCCGCGAAACCCACCTCATTGATGATGGCCGGTTGACCAGCTGGTTGCTCAATTCGCCCTCGGCGCGTCAGCTGGGCATGGAGCCAAACGGCTTTTCCGCCCTCGGCTTTGGCGATCCGCCGGGCGTGACGACGTCGAACCTCTATTTGAAAGCCGGAGAGAAGACCCCGGCCGAACTGGTCAGGGGCGCAGGCAAGGGCTTGCTGGTGACCGACATGTTCGGACCGTCGATCAATCCGAACAATGGCGACTATTCGGTCGGTGTGTCGGGCTTCTGGTTCGAGGATGGCGAGATTGCCTATCCGGTGTCCGAAGTGACGATCGCGGGCGATCTGCCCTCCATGTTTGCCAGGCTGATCCCGGCTTCGGACCTTGAGTTCCGGGGCACGCGGGACGCGCCGAGCATTCTCATCGAGGATATGAGTCTTGCGGGTAGCTGACCGCACGCTATCGGAAGACATGAAACTCCTGCGTGAATTGGCGCAGGAGGCGGGCAAGCTCGCACAATCCTTCATGCTGGGCGGGCAGACGGCCGAAACCTGGCACAAGACCGGGGGCAGCCCGGTGACCGAAGCCGATATGGCCGTGAACCAGCTCTGCTCGGACCGGCTGATGCGCTTCCGGCCCGAATATGGCTGGCTGTCGGAAGAGACGCTCGACAATCCGGATGCGCGCCAGAAGGACCGCTGCTGGGTCGTGGACCCGATTGACGGGACGCGCGCCTATATTCGCGGCGATCCGCACTGGTGCATTGGCCTCGCCATTGTCGAAGAGGGCATCTCGGTGGGCGGGGTGCTGTATGCCCCGGAACTGGACGAATTCTACGAGGCTCATCGCGGGCAGGGCGCGTTCCTGAATGGTCAGGCGATCCGGGTCAGCGAATGCTCGACCGAGGCAGGCTGCCGCCTGATAGCGGCGGAGACGATGCTGGAGCACCCGGCATGGCCAGAGCCTTGGCCGCCGGTCACGATTGCGCGGCCCAAACCCAACTCCACCCTGTTGCGGATGGCCTTCGTGGCGGCCGGCAAATGGGATGCAACGCTCGTTCTGGGTCAGAAGGCGGACTGGGATCTGGCAGCGGGCACGATCCTGATCGAGGAAGCCGGTGGTGTCGCGACGACACATCGCGGCGAAAAACTCATATTCAACCGGGCAGTACCTGCACAAAGGAGCGTCATTGCTTCTGGAAACGCCCTGCA
>DHZF01000128.1 GCA_002414505.1 Hyphomonas sp. UBA5111
CCGGCGCTGGATCCGGACTCCTATACGTTGCTGGACCTCAGCTTCGTCTGGACGTCGCCGTCCGAACGTCTGCGCTTCGGCATCCACGGCCGGAATTTGACGGACGAGGAATACCGCGTGGCGGCGTACAACTTCGTGACGCCGAGCCAGCTTGGCTTTGACAGTGCGTACTCGGCCTTCTACGGCCCGCCGCGCACGCTGACCGCCTCAATCTCGGTCGACTTCTAGTCAACCGAGCGGGCCGGCGAATCTGACCTCTGTGGTTCGCCGGCCCGTCCCTCCCTTGACCTCGCAGACCCTGGGAGCCCCCTCGGCGCACCTTGAAGGACAGCCATGACCCAAATTACGGCGGCTCCGCCCTCCCCGACCTCACAGAACTCTTCCCGCGCCTATGTGCTCGGCCTGCTGACCCTGGTCTACACGTTCAACCATATCGACCGGCAGATCCTCCTGATCCTGATCGAACCGATCAAGGCCGAGTTGAACATTTCCGATGGGCAAATCGGCCTGTTGACCGGTTTTGTCTTTGCCGCCTTCTACGCCACCTTCGGCATACCGATTGCCATGTGGGCCGACCGCGGCAACCGGCGCAATATCCTCGCCATCTCTCTCTCCCTTTGGTCGGGCATGACCGCCCTGTCGGGCTTTGCCCTGAACTATTGGCAGCTGCTCATAGCCCGCATGGGCGTGGGCGTCGGGGAGGCAGGCGGCACGCCACCGGCCACCTCGATCATCTCCGATCTCTACGCCCCCAAGGAGCGCGCATTTGCCCTGGGCATCTACACCGCCGGAATTGGCCTGGGGGTGCTCGCGGGCTTCGTGATCGGCGGATATGTCTACAAATACTTCGGGTGGCGCACCGCCTTCTTCGTGGCGGGCGTCCCCGGCCTCATCCTGGCGGGCATTGTCAGGCTGACCATTCGTGAGCCGAAACGCGGCGCCATCGAACAACGCAGTGATGACGGGCAGGCCTCCAGCTTCGGCGAAACGCTGCGCTTTATCTTGGGGCAGACCTCCTTCCTGTGGATGCTGGCCGGTTGCTGCCTGATCTGCATCTCCGCCAATGCCTTTCTCGCTTGGACGCCCAGCCATCTGCAACGCACATACAATGTCGGACCGAGCGATATTGCCATCCCCCTTGGCCTGCTGATTGGCGGCGTGGGCAGTGTCGGCGCCATTCTGCTCGGGCGGGTCTGTGACCGGCTGTCCGCGCGCAATCTCGCCTGGCGTCCCTGGATGATCGCCGTCTGCGCCGCGATCGCCCTGCCCTTTGCCTGGATGTTCCTGCAGGCCGACACGCTGAACATGGCCTATGCCTGGAATGTGGTGCCATCCTTCATCGGACTGATCTATGCCAGCATCGCCTACACGGCATCGCAGGAACTCGTCGGCCTGCGGATGCGGGCCTTCGCCTCGGCGTTCATGCTGTTCTGCCTGACGCTGATCGGCATCGGGGGCGGCCCCAGCATTGTCGGCTATCTCAGTGAATATTTCGCAGCCCAAGGCAATGAGGCGCCGCTCAAATCGGCGCTGGAAATCATGCTGGGCTTCAATGCGTTGAGCGTGGTGTTCCTTGGAATGGCCGGCCTGACCTATGCGCGTGATGCCAAGCGCGCGGCGGAGGCGGTATGACTGAGGCGGCCTCCCTTTCCCCCGCTGTGCTCGCCTCCAAGCGCGACATAGTCTGGACTTCGCATGACGGGCTGAAACTTTACGCCGCCGATTATGGCCCGCAGGACAGCCAGGTGACGGTGCTGTGCATGCATGGCCTGACGCGGAACCACAAGGATTTCGAGCCCATGATCCAAGGGCTCGGCATGAACATGCGGTTCGTCTCCGTCGATGTGCGCGGGCGCGGAAAATCGGATCGCGATCCGAGTGGCAAATCCTATGCCCCGCCAGTTTATGTGCAGGACATGGCCGCTCTGATCGCGCACCTGAACCTTGACGAGTTGATCCTGGTCGGCACGTCGATGGGTGGGCTGATGGCCATGCTGATGGCCAAGGCTTTCCCGGACAAGATCAAGGGCATCATCATCAATGATGTGGGGCCGGAAGTGAATCCGGCGGGCCTGAAACGCATCGCCGGCTATGCTGGCGGCAATGAGACTTTCGACAGCTGGGGGGACGCCGCAGCGGCGATTGGACGGACACAGGCAGGTGTCTATCCGGAATATGGCGAGGAGGCCTGGATGGAGTTCGCCCGGCGCACCTGTGTCGAGCGAAGCGATGGCAAGATCGGGTTCGACTATGATCCTGTGATCGTGCAGGGCATGGGCAGCACTTCGCCCGGATGGCGGGTGAATTTCGCCATGTGGCGTGTGTTTTCGGCCCTGAAATCCATCCCCCTCCTCATCATTCGCGGGGAGACGTCCGATATCCTCACCGAGAAGACGGCCAAGCGGATGCTCAGGCGGCACAAGACCAGCAAATTGCTGACGGTTCCGGAACGGGGCCATACGCCCTTCCTCGACGAGCCGGTCTCGCTGCACACCATTGGCAAATTCCTGACCAAGCTGTCCCAGCCAGCAAGCTGAGACGTCGCGCTTATGTTCCGCTGCGCTGGCCGCCACTCGGCGTCGCCGTGCGCCCGCTCGCGCGCCAGTCTGTCAGCAGCCGCTCATAGGCCGACACATCGCTCGCGACCCGTCCGGCCACGGAGAACCGGAAGCTGATGCTTTCCATGTCCTGCGAGGAATTGAGGATGGCCATGAGTTCGGCCCTGGACACCGCCGAGAGATAGTCATCAAGGGTCAGCACACGGGTCGCCCGGGCCCGTGCGAGCGCCAGGGGCGTGTGCACTTCATGTCGCTGCAGGGGCCAATAGGGATCAATCAGATGCCGGCGCGTGCGTTGCCGGGCGCGGTCGCGCAACAAGGAGATGATGTCGGTTTTCGGAAGTGCAGCGAATGTCGGCACATCTGCCCACGCGCGGCGTACGCTGTCCGGCAGGCAAACCTCCACAGGACTGACCAGCAAGCCCGCACGGCGTGCGGCCTGCCCTGCCGACTCCTTGGCGGTCCAGTAGGACAGCGGCCCAGCCAGCAACATGCCAATTGTCGCTGGGGCGAGCCAGGCTGCATAGATCGGCGAAATGGCGATGGCGGCCATCATCAGCACGGCGCCCAGCAAGGTGGCCGGAAGATTGTGGCGCAAAGTGGCGAGGAAGCTGTAGCCGCCCTGCGCGCGCTCTTGCGGCGACCAGCCACTGTCCTTTCCGCGAAACACATTGATTACGGCGCCGGTCTGCGTTGCCATCAGGATTGGCGCGATCAGCACCGACAGCAATGTCTCCGACACCGCGCCCAGAATGGTCTTGCCAATCCCAACGGTCTGGCGCCATTCACGCGAGACGAGACCGTAAATGAGGCCGTAGAGTTTCGGCGCGAACAAGAGTCCCATCGTTACAAAGAACAGCGTCAGCGCGCGCTCGGAGTCGATCACAGGCCAAGTCGGAAACAATGACGCTTCATCGCCGAAATAGCTGGGCAACATGAAACTGTTCTGCAGCGACAGCAACATGCCGAGCGTGATGAAGATGAGCCAGAGCGGCGAAGCCAGATAGGAGAAGATGCCCGTGATGAGGTGGAAGCGATTGGTCCAGCTCAGCCCGCCCGTCTTCAGCAGGACGGCCATGTGCTGCATGTTACCCTGGCACCAGCGACGGTCGCGCTTAACCAGTTCAATGATGGTCGGCGGACCCTGCTCATAGGATCCGCCAATCTCCGGACGAATTTCGACGTTCCAGCCGGCGCGCCGCAGGAAGGCCGCTTCGACGAAATCATGGCTCAGGATCGATCCGCCAAATGGGGCCTTACCCGGCATTTCGGGCAGGCCGGCCGCTTCAGCGAGGGCGGAAATCCGTATGATCGCATTATGACCCCAGAAATTCCCTTCATTCTGGGCCCACCACGCCATGCCGCCGCCGAGGATCGGGCCGTAGAGCGCGGAGGCGAATTGCTGGCAACGCGCGAGCAGGGTGCGCCCGCCCACGAGTTGCGGAATGGTCTGGATCAGGGCGGTGTGCGGCGCGCGCTCCATCTCCTGGACAAGATGCACGATCGTGTCGCGCTCCATGTAGCTGTCGGCATCGAACACGATCATGTGGTCGTACCGCCCGCCCCAGCGCATGACGAAGTCGCGAATGTTTCCGGACTTGCGATGATGATTGATCGTGCGGCGGCGATAGCGGACCGGCACATTGTGCCCGACCGTCTTCAACAGCTCCGTATACGCCGCCTCTTCGGCCAGCGCGATTTCCGGGTCTGTCGTGTCACTCAGGATGAAGCATTCATAAATGCCCGGCGCATCTTCCAGCATTTTTGCGGTCGCTGACACCGTCGCAAAAACATGCTCGACCGCTTCATTGTAGATCGGAAAAGCGAGGACCGTACGGACATTGCGGACGCAGACCGGATCCTCGTATGGCTTGCGGGGGCGCCGCATCACCGTGGATAGAAAGCCGGCCGTCGCATTGACGAAAGCAAAGCAGATCCAGCTGATATTGATCGCAAAGACGACGAGCAGAACCCATTCGAGCAGCGTCATTTCCGACACCGCCAGAACTTCGTACATTTCGCGCGTGGTCCACACCGTCAGCAAGGCAGACCCACCCAGCATGAACAGCTTGCGCCAGAGATGGGATGTTCTCGCCGCGCGAGCGCGCGTGATCCTCGACTGGAAAGGCTGGTTCGGCATGGTCAACGGGAATTCCGTCGGGCGAGGACGAAGGTCGGTCATTTTGCACTCCAGCGATACAGCCATGTTTCGGTCAATGGACGCCCGCCCCTCACAAGCACTGCCCTCAACTCCGCCATGCTTGCGCCTTCAGGCTGCAGCTCGAAACTGAGGCGATAGGTGTCACCGGAAGGATGCCGGCGCAGCACAGGATTCACGATCTTCCCCGCTGAAGACGTGATTTCCAGTTCCGCATTCTCGAAGACTTTCTCCGGCGCGCCCTCATAATCGAGCACAAACATCTGGGTCTTGTCGCCCGGCTTTCGGCCAGCCCGCGTTTCCGAGACGGCGACGACTTCCGCCATTACGCCCGGCTTCAGCCCCCAGCTCATCGTATAGGAAATCGTGTTCGCCCCGCCGGCCCGCCATCCTTCCCTGGGACGCCAGAAGACAGCGATATTGTCATTGTATTCGTTCACGGTCGGGATCTCGACCAACATCAACTGGCCTTCGCCCCAGTCGCCATATGGTTCAACCCAGACATCCGGCCGCTGATCGTATTCGGCTTCAACGTCAGAATAGTCGTCAAACTGGCGGTGACGCTGCACAAGGCCAAAGCCTTTCGGCTGCGCACTGGCAAGCACGGACACTTCCAAGTCAGCCGGGTTCTGCAGCGGCCGCCACACCCATTCGCCATTGGCCATGTGAATGGCGAGTCCCTCGGAATCATGCACCGCCGGTCGGTAGTCATCGCCCTGCTTGATCACGTCATGCGGCGAAAAATAATACATCGACGTCAGGGGCGAGAGCCCGACGCCCTGAATGTCTTTCCTCGGATAGAAGGTCGCTTCGACCTCAATCTGGGTTCTTGGCCCGGGCGATATGTTGAATGCGAAGGCCCCGGTAACGCTTGCACTGTCCATCAGCGCATAGATGATGACCGCTTGCGACGGGGAGCGGGGCCGAACGATCCAGAATTCGCGGAAAGCGGGGAATTCCTCACCCTCGGCCGAGGCGGTGCCAATGCCCAGCCCCCGCGCCGAAGCGCCATAGACATTACCCGCACCCAGCGCGCGAAAGAAGCTCGCGCCCTTGAAGCTCAGGACCTCATCGAACTTGCCGGCCTGGTTGATCGGCGCCAGCAGGCGCAGCCCGGCAAAACCGAGCGTCTTCTTCGTCTCGTCCGAGAGCGGCAGTTCCTTGAAATCGAAGGCGGAGGCGGAATAAGCGCGCGGGGTGACCGTGTCCCCGTCGACGAGATTTATCCTTACCTCATGATCGAACAAATAGCCGCGGGGATCGAACAGGATCCGCACGGGGCCTGCATCCTGTGGCCAGCCCATATCATCAATTGCGGGCAGGATGCGCCGGTACTGGTCATAATTCAGGCTCTTGGCATCGTCCGGGAGCGTTGGAGACGGCTCATACGGCGCTGCGGCCAGACGCCGGGCGCGTTCGCGCACTTCGGGCAGCCCGAACCCTGCCGGGTCAACGCCCGTGTCTTCCGGCGAAGGTGGCACGAGGACCGTCTCTGGCTCTGGCTGGACGCGTTCAAGATTATAGATGGACGAAGGGGCGGGCTCAGCAATTACCTTGCTGGTCTCACCGGACATATTCTCCTCAGCCGTCATCGCTGGGGCTGGATCGACAATGTGGGATGAAGCGGTGTCCTCAGGCGGGGAACAGGCCGCAAGCGCCATCACCAGCGTGAGGGCGAGAAGGGATTCCACCCGACAGAAAGCATGCCTGTCCAAAACTCACCTCTTCGCCTGCCAGCTCGATCCATGATCCCCAACATGGATGTTGCAGCGCAACACATTCCGATACGAACGAATGTGTGAGCCTGCGAATGGTTGCAATCTGGTCCGCATGATCGCGGATTGAGCGGATGCTGGGCGCCCCTGTCAGTCTGCCCAGGGGCGCTTGATCCTAATCAAGCTGACGCTTCAAATCCTTCATCACGCCGGAAAAATCGAGGCCGCCATGACCCCTACTATCCAGATCCTGATAGATTTTT
>DHZF01000113.1 GCA_002414505.1 Hyphomonas sp. UBA5111
TTCACCGATTGCACTGTTGCCACTATGGAATCCGGTCGGCCGAATTACGGTCTGATCGAGGATGCCGCGATTCTCCAGCGCGACGGCCTGATCGAATGGGTCGGCCCCTCTGGCGCGGTCCCAGGCAAATTGAGCGGAATGGCTGAGCAATCCTTGCAAGATCGACTCGTGACGCCGGCCCTCATTGATTGTCACACGCATCTGGTCTTTGGTGGCAATCGCGCGAAGGAATTCGAACAGCGTCTTCAGGGAGTCAGCTACGAAGAGATCGCCAGGAGCGGCGGCGGCATAAATTCCACGGTCGAAGCGACCCGCGCTGCCGGATTCGAGACACTGGTGTCCGCATCACTGCGTCGCCTTGATGATCTGATCAGCGATGGGGTTGCCGTCGTGGAAGTGAAGTCCGGATACGGGCTCACCATAGATGACGAGATTCGCATGCTCCGGGTGGCCAGAAAGCTCGAAGAGTTGCGGCCCGTGAAAATCGTCACGACCTGGCTGGCCGCGCATGCTCTTCCCCCGGCTTTCAAGGACCGGCCAGATCATTATATCGAGCAAGTTGCCATTCCGGGTCTGGTCCGCGCGGCAGAGGAAGGCCTGGTCGATGCGGTAGACGGGTTTTGTGAAACGATCGGATTTTCCCCGGCTCAGATCGAGCGCGTCTTTCAGGCTGCAGCTTCACTCGGCCTGCCTGTGAAGCTGCATGCCGAACAGATTTCAGATCTGAAAGGCGCCTTGCTGGCAGCGCGGTATTCGGCCCTTTCGGCGGATCATCTCGAATTCCTGTCCGAGACGGATGTTCCCGAATTTGCCCGCGCCGGAACCGTGGCTGTCCTCCTGCCCGGCGCCTTCTATACGCTCCGGGAAACGAAGCTGCCACCCATCACCGCCCTTCGCGAGCATGGGGTCGACATAGCCATCGCGACCGACTGCAATCCAGGCAGCTCCCCCCTGTCCTCGCTTCTTGCCGCGATGAACATGGCATGCATCCAATTTTCCCTGACTCCTGAAGAGGCACTGGCAGGCACAACCCGGAACGCCGCAAGGGCGCTTGGACTGGCAGGGATGTATGGTGAAATCACGCAAGGGGCCAAGACCGAACTGGCCGTCTGGGACGTCGCGCACCCCGCCGACCTTTCCTACTGGATCGGCCGAAGCCCGCTTCATATGCGTCTCTCGAACAGGAATTACATGTGATGGTTCAACTTGAGCCCGGCAAGGTGTCACTCGATGATCTGGAGGCCCTCTACAGGCACTCCAGCCATTTCGAAATTCACCCTGACGCCTACCCCCGGATTGCCGACTCTGTTGGGATGCTCTCCCGGCGGATCGGGGAGGGCGAGACGATTTATGGCGTGAATACAGGCTTCGGCAAGCTGGCTTCCGTCAGGATCAATGGGGACAGCCTGGCACTGTTGCAGAAGAATCTCGTCCGCTCGCACGCAGCCGGTATCGGCGAGCCTTTGCCGGCGAATATCGTACGTCTGATGATGGCGCTGAAATGTATTTCGCTTGCTCGGGGCGCATCCGGCATCCGCGTAGAATTGGTCGATCGGATCCAGCAAGTCGCCAGTGCGGGCATCATACCGGTTATTCCCGCACAAGGGTCTGTCGGGGCATCGGGTGATCTGGCGCCGCTCGCCCATATGGCCGCTGCCCTGATTGGGGAAGGCGACGTCTTTTACCAGGGTGACAGGATGCCAGCCGGTCGGGCATTGCAAATGGCCGGTATCGCGTCGTTCGAGCTTCAGGCCAAGGAAGGCCTTGCGCTTCTCAACGGCACCCAGGCGTCTACCGCGCTCGCGCTCGCTGGCCTGTTCGGTGCCTGGCGACTGGCCCTCTGCTCTCTGACAACCGCCGCGCTTTCAATAGATGCCGCCATGGGTTCAAGCGCCCCCTTCCACGATGAGATCCATCAATTGCGCGGCCATCGCGGCCAGATCGACAGTGCGCGGCGGCTGCGCGAACTTCTTGCCGGTTCTGAAATTCGCGAAAGTCATCTGACCGGCGATGAGCGCGTTCAGGATCCCTATTGCCTGAGATGTGCCCCCCAAGTCATCGGCGCCTGCCTGGACCAGCTCCGCCAGGTCGCGGCTACCCTGAAGATTGAGGCCAATGCCGCGACGGACAATCCGCTCGTCCTGTCTAACGGCGACATCGTTTCCGGCGGCAATTTCCACGCCGAGCCCGTGGCACTTGCTGCAGACCAGACGGCCATCGCCATTGCAGAAATCGGAAGCATCGCCCAGCGCCGAATTGCCATGCTTGTGGATCCCAGCCTCAGCTTTGGTCTTCCCGCCTTTCTTGCACTCGATCCCGGCCTCAAATCAGGCTTGATGATCGCTGAGGTTACATCGGCCGCCCTGATGAGCGAAAACAAGGCGCTGTCGAATCCCCGCTCCGTCGACTCCACACCGACCTCCGCCAATCAGGAAGACCATGTGTCCATGGCCTGCCACGCGGCTCGCCGACTGCTTGAAATGAACGAAAATCTGGCGGGGATTCTCGGCATCGAAGCTCTATGCGGCGCACAAGGCGTTGAGTTTCGCACGCCGCTTGCGACAAGCCCCAACCTCCAGCATGCAATCCGAACAATCCGCCAGCATGCCGCCCCCTTCGATGATGAGCGCATGATCAGCCCCGATATCGAGGCGATGAAGACGCTTGTCCTGTCTGGCGATGCGCTCTGCGACGTCCAGCAAGGCGTTACGGCGATAGAGATGACGCCATGACTCCGGTAACAATTGTTCAGGGTCAGGGGCCTGTCATTCTGGGCCAGCCGCATTCAGGGACCTATGTTCCCGAACCGATTTTCCAGGCCCTGAATGAAACCGGTCGTCAGCTGCTCGACACCGACTGGCACATCCCGCGACTATATGACGGCCTTTTGGCCGACGCCACAATCGTGCGTGCGAATTTCAGCCGCTATGTGATTGACGCCAATCGGCCGCCAGACGGCGCATCTCTGTATCCCGGTCAGAACAGCACAGGTCTTGTGCCGACCTATACGTTCGACGGCCAATCAATCTGGCAGTCTGCGCCCACGGATGACGAGGTCGCAGACCGGATCAATGACTACCACCGTCCATACCACACCGCGCTCAGTGCACAGATCGACAGGATCAAGGCACTGCACGGCTTCGCTGTATTGTATGACTGCCATTCAATCCGGTCGAAAATCCCGTTCCTGTTCGACCGTCGCCTTCCGGATCTGAATGTCGGGGACAATAATGGCACCACTTGCGCGCCCGCCCTGACCCGGGCCGTCGCGGACATATGCGCCAGCACGTCTCACTACACGCATGTTGTCAACGGCCGCTTCAAAGGGGGCTGGACCACGCGCCAGTATGGCAGGCCGGCAGAGGGGGTACACGCCATTCAGATGGAACTCGCGCAGCGCTGCTACCTCGCCTCCGAAACACCTCCTTTCGACTATTCCATCCCCCGGGCCGACAAGTTTCGGTCCCTGCTTCAGTCAATCCTGACCGCCGTCTCCAGCACGGCCCAGTCATCCCTTTAATGGAGAATACCTTGGACACGACGTTGAAAAACCGACGCGATATTGCCAGCCCGACCGGGTCGGACCTGACTTGCCGGTCCTGGACTACTGAAGCGCCCTTCCGGATGCTACAGAACAATCTCGATCGCAATGTTGCGGAAAACCCGGACGAGCTCGTTGTATACGGAGGCATTGGCCGCGCCGCCCGGACCTGGAAGGACTTCGATCAGATTTTGGAAACGCTCAAGACACTGCAGGAGGATGAGACCTTGCTCGTCCAGTCCGGCAAGCCGGTTGGAGTCTTCCGCAC
>DHZF01000121.1 GCA_002414505.1 Hyphomonas sp. UBA5111
GACAGGCAGGTCCAGCCTTGACCCGGCGCGCGTGGCACCTCACCTATAGGCTCAACCAGATTTCCCGCCTTTCGGAGTCCTCATGAACCTTTTGCACCGCCTCGATGACGAGACAGAAGAAAAGCCCCAGTCCGAGCCGAATGCCTTCCTTGAGGAAGCGCTGTTCAAGGCCCGCACCATCCTGCTGACCGGCGGCATCGATTTCCATGCCGCCCGCCGCGTCAGCCAGCGCCTGCTGGCCCTGTCGGCCGAGAGCAAGGAGCCGATCCTGCTGGTTCTGTCTTCGCCCGGCGGCCACGTCGAAAGCGGCGACATGATCCATGACATGATCAAATTCGTCGAAGCGCCCGTGAAAATCCTCGGCACCGGCTGGGTCGCCTCGGCCGGCGCGCTGATCTATGCGGCGGCGAAGAAGGAAAACCGCTTCTGCCTGCCGAACACCCGCTTCCTGCTTCATGAACCGCGGGGCGGTGTTGGCGGCCAGGCCACGGATGTTGAAATCCAGGCCCGCGAGATCATCAAGATGCGCGAACGCCTCAACAACATCTTTGCGGAGGCCACGGGCAAGTCACTCGCGAAGATCAAGGAAGACACCGATCGTGACTTCTGGATGAGCGCGGCCGAAGCTGTCGAGTACGGTCTGGTCGGCCAGATCGTGCACCATCGCAGCGACGTCAAATAAGCGCACTTCGCGCGGAAGTGTTACCAAATTGAACGCCCGGTCCTCTCAGGGGATCGGGCATTCATTTTTGGTTAGGAATGTGTTTGCGGCGCGTAAAGGTTTATGAAGCAAGGTGGCTTCTTAACCTGTGTAAGGACACCGCCGCCTCCATGCCGGTACGCGTAGAAGACATTGCGGTCGCCGTGCGGCCTGTTCCAACAGCTGTGACCGTCTCGGCGGTGTTTACACGATTGCTGGCCGATCCTGACCAGTTCGCCGTGCCCATCGTCAGCGATGGCGCCGCGCTTGGCATGGTCACGCGGCGCGCCGTCATCGAAGCGTTGGCCACGCCCAGTGGCCGCCAGTCAAACGGCGCGGCCCGCATCACCGACCTGATGCGCGACCAGCCCGTCATGTGCGAGGCCGGCACCCCGGTGGGCCTGGTCGCGAAACTCGCGGCGGACGGCTCGACCTCGGCCCTGACCGATGGGGTGATCGTCCTGTCTGAGGGCAAATATCTCGGCCTGATCAGCCCGTCTGCGCTGCTCTCTGCGGTGGCGCTGGAAAATGCGGCCCGCGCCCGCGCGATGCAGGTCGCCCAGAAACGCTTGCAGAAGACAAAGAACGACGCCGGGGCCTTCGATCAGGAAAAGGCGCGCTTCCTGGCCTTTGTCGGCCACGAAATCCGCACGCCCCTGACCGGCATTCTCGGCGTGGCCGATCTGCTTCAGGACAGCGTGAATGGCGGCGAGCCGAAACGCCTCGCGCGCACGATTTCCGAAAGCGGGCACCATCTCGACCGGCTGCTGACCGATCTGCTGGACCTGTCGCGCCTTGAGGCTGGCAAGCTGGCCGTCAACAATGCCCCCTTCGACCTGCATGAATTCGCCAATGACGCCCGGGACCTCTGGCAGTCCCGCATTGCCGGCAAGCGTCTGGATCTGCGCATCAAGGTAGCGGGCGGCGCGGTCGCGCGGCTTGAGGCCGATGCCATGCGCATCCGCCAGATCCTGTTCAATCTGATGAGCAATGCGCTGAAATTCACCGAGCGCGGCTATATCGGCGTGGAGCTATCGACCCTTGAGGCCGCCGGCAATCTGAAACTGCGCATGACGGTGGAAGACACGGGCTGTGGCATTACCGATACCGACAAGGCGCGCCTGTTCCAGGCCTTCGAACAGGCCCGGCCCTCAACCGCCGGCACGCATGGCGGCTTTGGCCTTGGCCTCTCCATCGCCAAGGGGCTCGCCCGCCGGCTGGGGGGAGAGATCACCCTTGCCGACAATCCCGAAGGCGGCTCCATCTTTACCGTCACCATGCCCGTCGAACGGGCGGGTCCGCGCCTTGCCGTTACCGGCGCGCCGCCCAAGCCGCGCATGCGCGCCTTCGAGCTGGGCCGCATCCTGCTTGCCGAAGACCATGCCGTCAGCGCGCTGGTCGTGACCCGTGCCCTGTCGGCCGCCGGCTGGCAGGTCGACACGGTGCAGACCGCCGAGGACGCCATCGACCGCGCCGCGACCCATCCCTATCAGGCCATCCTGACCGACATTCACCTGCCGGGGGCAAGTGGCGACGAGGTGCTGGCCGCCATTCGCGCCGCGCGCGGGCCAAATGCGCTGGCGCCGATCATTGCCGTCACCGCCGATGTCAGCCCCGAGCGGCGGCTGGCCTGCGAGCAGGCGGGCTTCACCACGATCATCGAAAAGCCGATCCGGCCGCGTGCGCTGGTCGCAAGTCTGGTCGATATCCTCCTGGCCGACCGCGCGGCGGCGGCTGAGGCGGGCCACCGCCAGACGGCCTGATGCGGGCATGACCGTGCCCAATGCAGCGCCGAGCCTGATGACCGCCATCTGGCGCGGCCTGCGCTTTCGCTGTCCGAAGTGCGGGCAGGGGCGGATTTTCCGGGCCTATCTGAAACAGGCGGATATGTGTGACCAGTGCGGCGAGCCATTGGGCGCGATCCGCGCGGATGATGGCCCGGCCTGGCTGACCGTCCTGTCACTCGGCCCGTTCCTGGTGGCGATCACCTTCTTCGTCTCGTTTGGCCATTTTCCCCTCTGGGCAGCCTTGCCAATGGCCGCGATCGCGGTCACCGGCGCGGTCCTCCTGCTGCTCCCGCGCATCAAGGGCGCCTTCATCGCGGCGCTCTGGGTGTCGGGTCTGGGCGGTGGGGCAGGGGAGGCCGATTGAGGGCCCGGAAATCTCCTGCATCCCATGCAGGTCAGATGGTTGCAGAGGGGCGAAACCGCGTGTAATAGGCGCGCTTCGCAACATGCGAAACGGTTCGGTAGCTCAGCTGGTTAGAGCGCGCGACTCATAATCGCGAGGTCGGGAGTTCAAGTCTCCCCCGAACCACCATTTTCAAGTTGAAAATTTGGGGTTTGGCTGGTCCTGCGGGGCTGGGCGCCCTATGATGTTCACCTATGAGGCGAACAGTTTTCCTTGCATTCGTTCTGGCGGGCCTGGCCATTGCGCCCTTGGCGGTGGCTGACGAAGCGGCAGCGGAGGCGGCCTTTGTCCGGGGGGAGTATGATGCCGCCCTCACGGAACTGTCGGATAGCAAAACTGCGGATGCGCTGGCCTTTCGCGCGCGGGCGCTGCTGGCAGAGGCGATGTCGGGGCCGGCTGACCCACCGGAGGATATGCTGCACCGGGCATTGGAGGATGCCAATGTCGCACTCATCATGGACCCGTCCCATTCGGAAGCACGCCTGCAGCGGGCGATTGCCTTGTCCCTGATCCTTCGGCCGATGAGCGTGCGCGAGGCGCGCAAGACCGGCTGGGCCGAGGAGGCGCGGGATCTGGCCGAAGGCGTGCTGGAGGATGAGCCCGGCAATGTCTATGCGCATGGCTTCCTGTCGGTCTGGAATCTGGAAGTCGTCCACCGGGGCGGGCGGATCGGCGCCATGATCCTGGGGGCAGGGGTCTCCGATGGCCGGGCGCATTACGAGGCGGCTACGGCCGCCGCGTCGGATGACGCCTCCGTGCATTGGCAATGGGCGCGGGCGCTGGCGGCGCTGAATGCCCGCAAATATCATGATGAAGTGCTGTCCGCGCTCGATGCGGCGCTGGCCGCGCCCGTGGACACAGAGCTGGAGCGTGTCATGCAGGCGCGGGCCGCCATGCTGAAGGCCGAGATGCTGAGAGATGACCGCCGCGCCGAAGAGATCGCGGCGGGGATGCTCTGAGGCGCTATTCTGCCGGGACGGCTTCGGCGAGGGCTTCCTGTTCGGTCAGGAAGCGTTCGGCTTCCAGCGCCGCCATACAGCCCATGCCGGCGGCGGTAACAGCCTGGCGATAGGTCTCGTCGGTGACGTCACCCGCGGCGAACACGCCGGAGATTTCGGTCGCGGTCGAATCCGGCGCGGTGATGAGGTAGCCATTGTCCTTCATGGCCAGCTTGCCCTTGAACAGTTCTGTCGCGGGCGCGTGGCCGATGGCGATGAAGACGCCGTGGACGGGGATGTCTTTGGTCTCGCCGGTCTCGACATTCCTGATGCGCGCGCCGGTGACGCCGGCCGGGTCGCCTTCGCCGAGCACTTCATCGAGCACGCTGTGCCAGATCACTTCGACCTTGGGATTCTTGAACAGGCGGTCCTGCAGGATCTTCTCGGCGCGGAAGCCGTCGCGGCGATGCACGACGGTGACCTTGGAGGCGAAATTGGTCAGGAACAGGGCCTCTTCAACGGCCGTGTTGCCGCCGCCGATCACCATGACTTCCTTGCCGCGATAGAAGAAACCATCACAGGTGGCGCAGGCGGAGACGCCGAAGCCCTTGTATTTCTCTTCGCTGGGGAGGCCGAGCCATTTGGCCTGGGCGCCGGTGGAGATGACAACGGAATCGGCGGTGTAAAGGGTGCCGCTCTCGCCGACTGCCTTGAAGGGGCGGGACGAGAAGTCGACTTCGGCGATATGGTCGTTGATCACGTTCGCGCCCATCGCCTCGGCGTGTTCCTGCATCTTCACCATGAGTTCCGGGCCCTGGATCTCCGTGAAGCCGGGATAGTTCTCGACCTCGGTCGTGATGGTCAGCTGGCCGCCGGGCTGCATGCCGGTCACCACGGTCACTTCGCGCATCGCGCGCGCGCCATAGACAGCGGCGGTCCAGCCAGCAGGGCCGGAGCCGATGATCAGGATTTCGGTGTGTTTCGTGTCAGCCATTGCGAAGGCTCCGCCATCTGTTCTTGTCGTGTCGGCCCGGCATATGGGGACGATGCAGCGAGCCTTAAAGCGCTGCGGGGATCAGATCAATGTGAACACTGCCCGGCGGGGTCCAAACCGGTGCCATTGCCTGCGCGGACGACCTCAACGGTGGCATGGGAGACGTTGAAGCGGCTGGCGAGGCGCTCCTTGACCGCGCGGCGCAGCTGGTCCGGATCGGCGCCGGGGGCGGCGGTGACTTCCAGCGTGATCAGGGGCTTTTGCTCGGTCAGGGCCCAGGCATGGAAATGCGCGACGCTGGCGACGCCCTCGATTTCGGCGACGAGGTCTGCCTGGATATCCTCGGGGTCGAGCCCGACCGGCGTGCCTTCGAGCAGGATGTGACCGGATTTGCGGGCGATGCGCACGCCGGCAAACAGGACCAGCAGGGCGACCAGCACCGACAGGATCGGGTCGGCGGCCATCCAGCCCGTGGTCATGATGATGATCGCCGCGCCTATGGCGGCGATGGAGCCAAGCAGGTCGCCCGCCACATGCCAGAGCGCGCCTTGCAGGTTCAGGTCATCCTTGCTGCCGCCATGCAGGATGGCAAAGGCGAGAATGTTGACCAGCAGGCCGCCGACGGCGACGACCATCAGCACATTGCCCATCACCTCGACCGGGTCGAGCAGGCGGTGGATGGCTTCCCAGACGATCCAGAGCGAGAGCAGGACCAGAAGGATGCCATTGGTGAAGGCGGCGAGGATCTTCATCCGCGCGAAGCCATAGGTGCGCTGGGGGTCGGCCGGGCGCTCGGCCAGCTTGTACCCGACCCAGGCGAGGGCCAGCGAGCCCGCATCGGTCAGCATGTGCGCGGCGTCCGCCAGGAGGGCCAGCGAGCCAGAGATCAGGCCGCCGGCCACTTCGGCGAACATGAAGGCGGCTGTCAGCAGGCCGGCAATCGCGACGCGGCGGCGGGAATCGGCGCTCGTCATGTCGGCATCATGGTCATGGCTGTGCCCGTGGCCATGATCGTGGTCATGCTCGTGCGTGTGGCCGGGGGAATGTGTGTGATCGCTCATGACGTCCTGATGGCGGGTGTGGGCGGTCAGGTCAATTCCGCTGTGATAGCGTAGCGATTGTTATGATATTGTATTGGGCAGAGAAACCAGAACAGGGGGAAGACCGGCATGACGATACCACGCTTGCGCCAGCTGGTGATTGCGGCGGCGACACTGGAGACGGCGGACCAACTCGGCGAACTGCTCGGCCTTGGTGAGCCGTTCATTGATCCGGGGGTCCGGGAGTTTGGCCTTGAGAACCGCGTCTATGCGATTGGGGACCAGTTCCTGGAAGTGGTCGTGCCGATCGCGGAGGCCGCGCCCGCCCAGCGTTTCATCGACCGGGGCGGGGAGGGCGGCTATATGGCGATCTTCCAGACCGATGATCTTGATGCCCTGCGGGCCCGCGTGGACGGGATGGGCATTCGCCGCGTCTGGAACATAGACCTGCCGGACATTTCCGCGAGCCATCTTCATCCGGCCGATATTGGCGGGGCGATTGTCTCCGTCGATGAGGCGCGCCCGGCGGGCAGCTGGCGCTGGGGCGGGCCGCACTGGCGCGAGCAGGCCGTGCCGGGACGGCTGGCCAGCGCCGCAATGGAATCACCGGACCCGGACGGCCTCGCCCAGCGCTGGGCCCTGGCGCTGGGGCTGACCGTGGATGAGCGCGTGCTCTATCTCGATGATGGCGCGATCGTGTTCCGGGAAGGCAAGACAGAGCGGCTGGCCGCGTTCGGGCTCTATTTGCCGGATGCGGAGGAGATTCTTGAGCGCGCCGAGGCGATGGGCCTCGATGTGGACGAGCGGGAGATCAGCTTTGCGGGCGTGGGATTGAGTTTGCTGGAATAGGGCTGCTTCCCTGTTCCTGTCATCCCGGAATTTGCGTCAGCAAATATCCGGGACCCAGCCGCAGGTTTTGCGGGAGACTCATTATCCTTCGACTTCGCTCAGGATGAGTGCGGCATGTGGCGCAAAAAAAGAGCGCTCATGCTGAGCGAAGTCGAAGCATGTAAGCGGGCTGGGTCCCGGATAAGCGCGGGGCGCTTTCCGGGATGACAAGAAATAAGAGGCGTGCAGCACCAGACCCCGGCGCGGGGCCCGCCCGGCCGGTAACATGGTTTCAGGAATCATGATCCGCCTCAGGACGTATCCGGAGTTTCGCGCACGGCCGCCTCATGCAGCTCCGTCAGCGTCACCTGTTCGGCTTGCGTCACCGGCAAGCGGCAAAAGGCGGGCGGCAGGGCGCGGGCGATGACAGGGCGCGGGCCGGCGAGAAGGCGGCGCATCGCCTCGAC
>DHZF01000099.1:0-1232 GCA_002414505.1 Hyphomonas sp. UBA5111
CGTGAGCCTTCTTGTCAGTTGCGTGAGACTGGCGCAGGCTCTGTTTCAACGCCAAATTTCAACGGAGACCAATCATGCGGACCCTCATGCTCAGCCTTGCAGCCCCCGTCTTCCTGGCGGCCTGCGCCACCTCAGACGCGCCAGAAGACCGCCCACGCGGCGTCGAACGCTACGCCGACGATCCACGATTGGGCGAGGAGGTGAGCAGCATCTGCTTTGCATCGACCATAGATGGCTTTGGCGAAACAACACGGGACACGGTTGTGGTGCGTGACGGGCGCGATCATTACCTGATTGAGGTGTTCGGCGCGTGTACGCCTCTGGATGATGCAATGCGGATCGGAATGGACGCAACCGGCAGCTGCTTGCGAAAGCATGACGCGCTAATCGTGTCCGACTCCATTTCTGATTTCGGGGAGACCACACCCTTTTCCAAGCAGAGATGCATTGTGAATGGAATCTATGCGTGGAACCCAGAGGCCAAGGCGGAAAAATCCGAAGAGGAATCTGAAGAGGAAGACGCTGAATCCTGATGGTGTCAGCCCCGGCATGTGATAATCAGACTCATGGAAAAACCCGGATACACCTCACCCGTTGAGGTTCGCCAGTCTCCCTTTCACGGTCGCGGCCTGTTCGCGGCCGTTTCCTTTGAAGCGGGCGACCTGATCGCAACCTACCCCCTGCTGATCCTCAGTCAGGAAGACACCGCCGCCATTCGCGGCACCCAGATCCATCACTACGTCTTCTATGTGGATGAAAATGACCAGGGACAGATGCGCGCCGCTGTCGCATTCGGCCTGATCTCGATGTGCAATCACAGCCCTGAGGCCAATGCGGAGTTCACCGTTGATGCCGACGCGCAGACCGTGACGCTGAGCGCGAGCACAAACATTCCTCTCGATGCAGAAATCCTGATCGACTATGAAGAGTTCGCGGCAGAAATTGTCTGAGGTCTACTCGACGGCCTTCGGCACGACGAAAAAGCCGTCTTCACTGCGCGGCGCATTTGCCAGGACCTGATCCCGGATGTTGCCGTCCGTAACGACATCGTCCCGCATCGGCAGTTCGGTCTCGACGACGGAGGTCATCGGCTCGACGCCCTCGATATCGACCTCGTTCAACTGGTCAATCCAGCTGAGGATGCCATTCAGCTCCCCAACCAATTCCTCGACATGCTGTTCGCTGACGGCAATGCGCGACAGGCGGGCAACCTTGCGGACATCATCCTTGGT
>DHZF01000099.1:1323-39486 GCA_002414505.1 Hyphomonas sp. UBA5111
GAACCGCCCGAATACGCCATAGGCAACACGGCATCAAGGCGCTATGTGGGCTATTCATGCCCATAACTGATCCTGAACATTTCCCGAAAACCGGCGCCCTGATCGGCATCGATCCCGGCACGAAAACGCTTGGCATCGCGTCTGCCGACGGCCTGCGCATGCTGGCCAGCCCGGTCGAGACCATACCGCGCGGCAAGAAGCTGGCACCTGTCCTCGATCGCTTGTTCCACCTTTATGATGATCGTGTCGCCGTTGGCATGGTGATGGGCCTGCCCCTGAATATGGACGGATCCGAAGGCCCCAGAGCGCAATCGGTCAGGGCGCTTGCGTGGCACATCATGAAACACCGTGATGTGCCGATCCTGTTCCAGGATGAGCGGCTTTCGACTGTCGAAGCTGAAAATGCGATGATCGAGGCTGACCTCTCCCGAAAGCGTCGCGCCGAGCGAATCGATGCCTCGGCCGCCGCCGTGATCCTCAATGACGCTCTTCAAAGACTGGCCCGCGCCTGATGTCGGGCTTTCTCTACGCCCTGCTCCCCGTCATCGCCATCGTGACGCTCGGCCACATCCTGTCGGTTCGGAAATGGATCCCGGCCGATAGCTGGCGCGCCATCGAGCGCCTCTCCTATGTCGTCCTCTTCCCGGCCCTGATCCTTCGCACACTGGCCAACGCCCCTTTCGAGGAAGCGCCCTGGGGGCTCGCCGCCGCGCTTATCCTGGCGCAGTTCGCCCTCGGCGGTGTCGGATGGCTCGCCCGGTTCCTGCCCAACATGCCGGGCCCTGCAGTCGGCTCGGTGATTCAGTCAAATGTACGCTGGAACACGATGATTGGCCTCTCCATCGGCAGCCTCCTGTTCGGCGAAGAAGGCCTCGCCCTCGTCACCATCGCCGCCGCCGTAATGATTCCAACCGCCAACATTCTCTCGGTCTATGCACTGATCGCCCACGCAGACGCGCCGCACGGACCGAAGCCAAACCCTTTTGTCGCGCTGTTCAAGAACCCGATCGTGCTTGCCTGTATTGTCGGTCTGGCGCTGGCCGGCGCGAGCATCACCCTGCCACGCCTGCTGGATGACAGTCTTCGCATCCTGGGTGATGCCGCCTTGGCTCTGGGCCTGCTTTCGGCGGGCGCGGGCGTCGACCTGTCAGCCCTGCGGCGCGCCGGACCCCGCACCCTCAGCTGGTCATTGGTCAGATTGCTAGGGCTCCCGGCTTTCGCCGTTGGCTTCTGCATCCTTCTCGGCGTCACAGGCACGCCGCTCGTGATCGCCCTGATCTGCGCGGCTACGCCAACCGCCACCAGCTCCTACATCCTTGCCAAGGAACTGGGCGGCGACGCGGCGCTTTCAGCCAATCTGATTGCCGTCGAAACGGTCCTCGCGATGATTACGCTCCCGGCCCTCTACCTGCTTCTCACACTCTGACCCTCTTGCCCCGACTCGGAAACGCGCCTAAACCGCCGAAAATCGAAAGGGCCTCCATGAGCAAGGCGGCAATCCATTACTCCTTCGACCACGAGCATTTGCTGGGCATTGATGGCCTTCACCCGCTCGATCTCACTCATATTCTCGATCTGGCAAACGACTATGCCGAAGCGACCCGGTCCGGAAAACGCGCCGATCCGGTCCTGTCCGGAAAGACGGTCGTAAATCTCTTCTTCGAGAACTCGACCCGCACCATGAGCAGCTTCGAGATCGCCGCCCGTCGGCTTGGCGCTGACGTCGTCTCGATGCCAGTGGCGCAGTCTTCCGTGAAGAAGGGCGAAACGCTGATCGACACGGCGATGACGCTGAACGCCATGAAACCGGACGTGCTGGTGGTCAGGCACTCGGCCTCCGGCGGGGCAAAGCTGCTCTCCCGCAAGGTCGATTGCGCCGTAATCAATGCCGGCGATGGCACGCATGAACACCCGACCCAGGGCCTGCTCGACACGCTGACCATCCGCCGCAACAAGGGCCGGGTCGAGGGGCTCAAAGTCGTCATTTGCGGCGACATTGTCCATTCGCGCGTCGCCCGCTCGACCACGCTGGCGCTGCACCTGCTCGGCGCGGAAGTGCATCTCTGCGCACCCAGCACGCTGATGCCATCCGGCACCGAGACATGGGGCGCCGCCTCGGCCACATCTGATTTCGACGCTGCGCTGGAAGGCGCAGATGTCGTCATGATGCTCCGTCTCCAGCTGGAGCGCATGGATGGCGCCTATTTGCCGAGCCGGCGGGAATATTTCCGATACTTCGGCCTGACTGAGGAACGCCTCAATCATGCGAAGGCGGACGCCATCGTCATGCACCCCGGCCCGATGAACCGCGGCATCGAGATCGAGAGCGCCATCGCGGATGGTGAGCGTTCGGTGATTACCGAACAGGTTGAAATGGGCGTCGCGGTCCGTGAAGCCGTGCTCCACTTGCTGGCAGGAGGCCGTCCATGAGCCTGTCCATCTTCAATGCCCGCCTGCTCGACCCTGCCTCCGGAACAGACGAAGTCGGCGCCATCCTCATCGAAGAGGGTTGCATCACGGCGATCTCGCCGGGCGCAACCGGTGCTCACAAGGGCGCAAGCGAAACCCTCGATGCGGGCGGTCTCTGCCTTGCGCCGGGCCTGATCGATCTGCGCGTAAAGACCGGCGAGCCGGGCGACGAACAAAAGGAAACACTTGCAACAGCGTCCCGCGCGGCTGTGGCTGGCGGTGTGACCAGCCTGGTCGTCATGCCGGATACCAAGCCGGTCGTGGATGATGTCGCGCTGGTCCGCTATATTTCAGACCGTGCCAAGGTCAGTGCAAAAGCGCGCATCTATGCCGCGGGTGCGCTCACGACCGGCCTTGAAGGCAAGGCCATGGCAGAAATCGGCCTGATGGCTGATGCCGGCGCAGTCCTGTTCACCAATGGCGATGCCCCGATTGGCGACCCGTCCATCCTGAAGCGCGCGATGACCTATGCCGCCAGCCGTGGCGCTATCGTCATGTCCCGTCCGGATGACAATGCCCTGAAGGGTTCCGGCGTCATGAATGCGGGAGCATTTGCGGCTCGCAAGGGCCTGTCTGGTATCCCGAAAGAAGCCGAATGGATCGGTGCGGCGCGTGACCTGATGCTTGCTGAGGCCACCGGATGCACGCTGATCCTTGATCAGGTATCGACCCCGCGCACGCTTGAACTGGTGGCAGATTCCCGCGCTCGTGGCGCGAGCGTTTTCACGACTATCGCCGCCCATTCCCTGTTCTTCAACGAACTCGACGTCGGTGACTATCTCACCTATTGCAAGGTCAATCCGCCCTTCCGGGACGAGGACACGCGCCTGGCCATGATCGCCGCCCTGAAGGCAGGCGAGATCGACGCTGTGGTGTCCGCACATGACCCGCAACCGCCGGAAGAAAAACGATTGCCCTTCGGCGAGGCGAGCTTTGGCGCGGCAGGCCTCGAAACCACACTGTCAGCCCTGCTCAGCCTCGTGCACGACGGCCCGCTGACACTCCTGGAGGCGCTTGCACCACTCACTTCCAGACCGGCGGACATGATTGGATTGCCAGAAGGGCGCCTCTCTGAAGGGACGCCTGCAGATTTCATCCTGTTCGATCCGAACAAGCCCTGGCTCTGCGAACGTGAGCACCTTCTGTCCAGATCAACCAATTCCCCCTTCGACGGCCGACGACTTCAGGGCCGGGTCCTGAAGACCTTTGTCGGGGGCGAACAGGTCTTTGCGCGGTAACAAGACCGGGCCTTGCCCCCTGCCGGTTCCATTCGTAGAATTTTCAATTGGGAATTGAGGAGATCCATATGACAGCTGAGCTGGCATTCCCCCTGGCAGCGCTCTGCGGCTATCTCGCCGGCTCGATTCCGTTCGGCCTGCTCCTCATACGTGCGGCGGGCCTCGGCGATATCCGGTCCATCGGGTCTGGAAACATTGGTGCAACGAATGTACTGCGCACCGGGCGCAAGGATCTCGCGCTCGCTACCCTCCTCCTGGACAGCCTCAAGGCCGGCTTGGTCGCACTTGCATTCGGCATGTTTGCCGGGCGTGAAGTCGGCTTCGTGGCAGGCGCCTTCGCTTTCATCGGACACTGCTATCCCATCTGGCTCGGCTTCAAGGGCGGCAAGGGCGTCGCGACCTATGCCGGCCTGTTGCCCTTCGTCTCCTTGCCCGGTTTCTACGTAGCGGCGCCGATATGGCTTGGCCTGTTTGCGCTGACCCGCATCTCCTCGCTCGCGGCATTGACGGCTGCGGCCCTTGTCCCGCCGGGTGCCTGGTTGCTCGGGGAACGGAACATGTTCATTATTGGCGGGCTCGCCCTGTTGTCACTTTTTGTGTTCTGGACGCACCGCACCAATCTCGGCCGCCTTCTGAGGGGTGAGGAGCCCAAATTCGGCACCAAGAAAACGGCAGACCCGAACGCATGACGCCCACGCGTCCTCTCAGTGATGCCGAGCGTATCGACTGGGTGAGGCTCGCGCGCACACCGAATATCGGCCCGGTCACCTTTTTCCAGCTGCTGCGCAAATTCAAATCGGCCGGGGCCGCGCTGGAGGGCCTGCCAGAACTGACGCGCAAGAGCGGTCGGGGCCGTGAACTGGTCCCTCCGGCCATCGCCGATATGGAACGCGAGCTGGACCTGACACGGAAATATGGCGCGCAAGTGATCGCCAGTTGCGAGCCTGCCTATCCGGCCCTGCTGAAAGCCCTCGACCCGCCGCCGCCCATCCTGACGGCTCTTGGCAAGATCGACCTCGCCACAAAGCCCACTGTCGCCATTGTCGGCGCGCGGAATGCTTCCGCAGCCGGTCGCAAGCTCGCCAGGGACATTGCGTCAGAGCTGGGACGCGCCGGCTTCGTCACCGTTTCCGGACTGGCCCTCGGAATTGACGGCGAGGCGCACGCTGCCAGCCTCGCAACAGGAACCATCGCCGTTCTCGGCGGCGCAGTGGATCATGTCTATCCGCCTCAGCATGACCGGCTCTACGCGGAAATAGCGGCGAAAGGACTGATCCTGTCCGAAAGCCCGTTCGGCTATCGCGCCAAGGCGCAGGATTTCCCACGCCGCAACAGGATCATCACAGGCCTGTCGCGCGGCGTTGTGGTCGTCGAGGCCGCCGAACGGTCCGGCTCGCTCATCTCTGCACGCATGGCCGGAGAACAGGGGCGCGATGTCATGGCGGTGCCCGGCTCGCCCCTTGATCCGAGGTCTGCGGGCACGAATCATCTGATCCGGCAGGGCGCGACGCTGGTCCGGCACGCAGACGATATTCTCGAAATACTGGAAAGCCTCTCCTTTTCAGGCGTGGCCGCGACAGGGGACCTGTTCGAGGGCTCGCCGGACCCCGAGCTTCCGGCTGACCTGCTTGCCCGGATTCAGCAGGCCTTGTCCCCGCATCCCATGCCCTTGGACGAAATTGCCCGCGCCGCAGGGGCCACACCCGCGCAGTGCGCCGCTGCCCTGATGGAACTGGAACTGGCCGGGGATGCCATTACGCTACCGGGCGGGTTGGCCTCGCGCGCTTTCTAATCCCGCCTGTGTCGTGGGCGCATCGTCAGAAACATGAAAAATCAGCCGGAATCGTCTCATGGCTGGACGATTCCCGCCTTCCTCTCTAAGCCTCCCAATGGAACTGAGTGACGGCGCAGCGCAGAAGCGCCGGATCCGGCGTTCAGAAACAGCTGTAAGGGTACGCGTTTTGGCAAAATGGCATCATGTTGCGGCCGCACTTGGATTGGCGGCCTCTCTCCCTTGGTACGCCATTGCCCAGGAAGACCCTGCCAGTCCGCAACCTGCCCAGCCAGACGAGCGCGTCGTCCTGGAAGCGGACTATGTCTACGAAGTCCGCGACGAGAACAAGCTCGTTGCCGAAGGGAATGTGGAAGCCCTCTATCAGGGGCGCATCCTGCGGGCCGACAAGTTGGTCTACGACCGGACAACCGAAAAAGTCCGCGCCAGCGGCAATGTCATTATTATCGATGAAACGGGCAGCCAGCAATTCGCGGACGAAATCGAAGTCGATTCCACGCTAGAAGATGGTTACGCAATCGGATTTTCCGCGCGGCTCGATCAAGGCGCCACAGTTGCGGCAAACTCCGCGATCCGCCAGTCAAATGGCGTGAACGCGTTGGATCAGGTGGTCTACACCGCCTGTCCGGTCTGCGAGGAAGACAAGACCCCGACCTGGTCCGTCCGGGCCCGGCGCGCCGTGCTGGACCAGGAAAGCCAGATGATTTCCTATCGCGATGCCGTGATTGAGGTTGCGGGCATCCCGGTATTCTATTTTCCCTTTCTCGCGCATCCGGATCCTACGTCCGAACGGCGGTCAGGCCTCCTGATCCCGTCTGCCGGAAATTCGTCAAAACTCGGCCTGTTCTACCAGCAGCCTTACTACTGGGCTTTGTCGGAATCTTCCGAACTGACCATCTCGCCCATGGTCTCACAGAATGTGAATCCCTTGCTGGAGCTGGACTATCGCAAACGGTTCTATTCCGGCGCGATCAATATCAATACGAGTTTCACCAATGAGCAGGATTTCGACAGCGATGGCGAACTGTTCGGGGAAGAGAAGCTGCGGGGACACATCTATGGCAGCGGCCTGTTTGCCATCAACAATGAATGGAAATGGGGGTTTGGTGTCGAGCACCAGACAGACGACTTGTATGACCGGCGCTATGATCTGGACGGCCAGAATGAACAGCGCGGGCTCTATGCCAGCCAACCCCGCCGCCTGCTTTCGCAACTGTTCGCGATTGGGCAGGGTGACAATTACTACTCGGATGTGGCCCTTCTGAAGTTCCAGGGCCTGCGCGAGTACGATGATGACGGCGAATTGCCGACGGCCCTGCCCGTTTTCTATGGCGAAAAATACTGGGACCTTGGCAATATGGGCTTTGCCAGTGTGAACGCGTCCAGTGCCATCCTGAGTCGCGATCTCGGCGAAGACAGCCATCGTGTCAGCGTCGGTGCAGACTGGACTGACCTGAATATCCTGCCGGGCGGCTTCACGTTCGAACAATTTGCCGAGGTCCGGGCTGATTATTACGGCTTGGACGAAGATGTTTCCGGTGAAGAGAGCGTCTCCCGTGCCGTGGGCAATGTCGGCGGCAAGCTTGCCTATCCCATGATCCGCCCCGGCAAGACAGTCGATCTCATGATCGAACCAGCCATCATGGCAGCGTGGGGCCTGTCCAATGTGAATGATGATGCAATCCCGAACGAAGACAGCCTGCTCTATGAAGCCGATGAATCCTCGCTGTTCGAGGCCAACGGATTCGGTGCCTTCGACCTGTATGAAGGAGATGGGAAACTCGCGGCGGGCATCACCACGCGTGCGGTTTGGAAAAACGGTCCGGACCTGAGCGCCACAGTCGGCAAGCGCTGGCGCTCCAGACCGGATGATTCCTTCGATGCGATCAGCAATCTCGACGGAACTTCATCAGACTGGTTGATCTCTGCAACCGCAGATTTCGGGAGTCTGTTGCGTGTGGACACTCGCGCCCGCCTGGACGAAGACGGCTTCAGCCTGAACCGGATCGATGCCAAATTATCTTCAAATTACAAGCGCTTGCGCGCCGTGGTACAATATTACAAGGTGGATGAGCGTATCGCGATCAGCGGCGGAGGCGATGAAGGCATTTTGCTCCGCGGGGAAGTCAGAGTCACGGATCAGTATTCCGTCTTCTTCGGGCAGCTGCGCGACATCGAATCCAATCTCAATGCCCGGCAAGAATACGGTATTGCGTTCGAGGACGAATGTTCGCGATTTGAAATTGTCTACCAGCGCTCGGAATTGCAGGACCGCACACTCGGCCCGGAAGAAAATATCCAATTCCGCTTCTCCCTGAAAACCATTGGAGATTTCGGATCTAGCGAATTCGATTGATTCGGCCCTCTCAGGTTGAGATCGCGGTTTCACCTTCCCCTAAATTTCCGTAAGAATTCAGGGGAGACTGCCCTGATCCGTTGCGCAGGATTCTAGGACTTGTATGGTCCGCCAGTATAATTGCCACGGGGCCCGGCTGGGCACTCAACGGAGGCCATTTATGGTTCGTCAGATTTTCGCCGCTGTCCTTCTCTCGGCCCTTCCGGTCGGGTACACCGCGACCGCGCAAGATACCGGCGCACAGGAGCGTCTGGCGCTGGAAGGCGTCGCCGCGATCGTGAACGACCAGCCAATTTCCTATTCCGACGTGCGCCAGCGCGCGCGGCTCCTGCTGCTTAGCCTGGGCGGCCAGCAACCGTCGCAAGAACAGATTCAGCAGATTACGGGACAGGCGCTTGAACAGCTGATCGACGAACGGCTCCAGCTTGAAAAGGCAGCCGAATTCGAAATGGAGATCGCGCCGGAAGAGATCAATTCCGCGGTGGACGACATGGCACGTCAATCGGGCGCCACGGGCGACCAGCTCAAGCAGCAATTGCTGGCAGCTGGCGTGAACCCGGCCAGCCTTGAAGAGCAGATGCGCGCAGAGATCGCCTGGAGCCGCGTGATGAGCGGTCTGTACGGGTCCCGCATCCGGATTTCCGACAACCAGGTCGACGACCAGTTGAACCGGGTGCGCAGCTCTCTGCAGGAAACCCAGTACCGCATCTCGGAAATCTTCCTCTATGCGCCTGATGAGGAAACCAAGTCCCAGGCGCTGCAAGCGGCCAGTTCCATCATCGAACAGCTCAATCAGGGCGCCGATTTCCGCATTGCCGCCCAGCGCATTTCGTCTGCGCCAACTTCCGCGACGGGCGGCGATATGGGCTGGATTTCCACTGGTGACCTCGACCCGGCCCTTGCCCAGGCGGTCGAAGACGCGCCGGGACCGGGCATCGTTGGACCGGTCTCCATCGAAAATGGCATCTACATCCTGAACCTCGCCAGCAAGCGCGAGCCGGCCAAGCTGACCACCAAGGTCGATCTTATTCGCCTGCAGGTGACGGATGGCAACGCCCCTGATCTTGAGGCCGCCATGGAGGCGATCGAGACCTGTGAGGACGTGCAGAGCGTCTCCAACTCAAAGTCCAATCTGCGCCATGCCGACCTGACAGACATCGACGTTGAGGAACTTGGTGCCGAAGGCAAGGATCTGGTGCTCGCAACGGAAGTGGGCCAGCCCACGGAGATTTTTGCGGCAGGTCAGGGTCTTGCCGTCATGTATGTCTGCCGCCGCGAAGATGGCGCCGAGGCTCTGCCGTCCCGCGACGACCTGAAGGGCCGCCTCAAGGACCAGGAACTCAGCATGATCTCCGAACGTGAGCTGCGCGATATGCGCCGCGAAGCGACGATTATCTATCGCTAGGCCTTGCAAGGCTTGCTGTTTGGGTGAAAACCGCCTGAGTGACTGACACAAGCCCTTCCCCGCTCGTGGTGACGATGGGCGATCCCGCTGGCGTGGGACCGCAGATCACCGTATCCGCCTGGGAACAGCTCCGGCAGGACCCTGCCTGCACTTTCTTCGTGATAGGGGCGCCGGACCTGTATGCAGGCCGCGTCCCCGTGGAGACGATTTCGCATCCCTCAGAGGCCGGCAAGGTCTTCGCAGCTGCCCTGCCCGTCTTGCCCCTGGACGGCGTTCCGGACGTTCAGGCCGGCACACCGAACGCCCAGGCAGCTGCGGCCATAATCGCCTCCATTGAGCAGGCAACCGCGCTCTGCCTCGACGGGACAGCTGACGGCATGGTCACCAATCCGATCAACAAGGCCCTGCTCTATGGGGCAGGCTTTCGTCACCCCGGCCATACAGAATTCGTGGCGACGCTCTGCGCCGAAGCCACGAACACGCCCCTCCAACCCGTTATGCTATTGACCGGCGGCGGGCTGCGCGTGGCCCTGGCCACCATTCATGTTGCCTTGAAGGATGTGTTCACCCAGTTGAATACGGACGATCTCATTCGACTGGGCAAGATTGTCGAGGCCTCCATGCGCAAGGATTTCGGCATCGCCTCCCCGCGCCTCGCCTTCACGGGCCTGAACCCGCATGCCGGGGAGAATGGCACGATCGGTCGCGAGGAAATCGACATCATCAATCCCGCCGCGGCCACATTGCGCGCTGCAGGGATCAACATGTCCGACGCCCGGTCTGCTGATACCGTATTCGCCGAATCCCTGGACGGACGATTTGATGCTATCATCGCCATGACGCACGATCAGGGTCTTATCCCTGTGAAGACACTGGACATGTGGGGCGGCGTGAATACGACGCTCGGCCTGCCTATCGTCCGCACCAGCCCTGACCATGGCACGGGATATGACGCCGCCGCGAGCGGCACCGCACGACCCGACAGCCTGATCGCCGCCATCCGGCAAGCCCGGATGATTGCCACCAACCGAAAGCAGATTTCATGAGCCGCGACGAGACGCCTCCGGGCCTGACACAGGCGACCGCGCGCAAGGCGCTGGGCCAGCACTTCCTGTTCGATCCGGATATCCTGAAGCGTACAGCGCTGGCAGCGGGCCCGGTTGAAGGCCGTACTGTCATCGAAGTGGGCCCCGGTCCCGGCGGCCTGACCCGCGCCCTGCTCGACCAGGGCGCCGGAAAGGTGATTGCCGTCGAAGCCGATGAACGCTTTGCAGAAGCGCTGCAATCCTGGCCGGAGGCCGAAGCGGGACGGTTGCATGTTATTCTGAAGGATGCGCGCAAGGTCCGCTGGGAAGAAACCCTCACGGAATTGGGCGCCAGCATGCCCGCAATGATCATTGCCAACCTTCCCTACAATGTCGGGACACCGCTTCTGGTGAACTGGCTGAAAGCCGGAGCGTGGCGTGGCGAAATGGCTCTGATGTTCCAGAAGGAAGTCGCCGAACGCGTGTGCGCCAAGCCGAATACGGACCATTATGGCCGCCTTGCTGTCCTCACGCATGCCGTCGCAGATCCGCATATCGCCTTCACACTGCCCCCCGGCGCCTTCCGGCCGCCGCCAAAGGTGGATAGCGCCGTCGCGGTGCTGCATCCATTGCCCGCCGAAAAGGTCTTCCCGCATCTCGACAAGCTCGAAGAAGTGTCGGGCGCCGCCTTTGGCCAGCGTCGCAAGATGTTGCGGGCGAGCCTGAAGCCCTTGGCAAAGCGTCACGGTCTCAAGGCAGTGGAGTGGCTCCAGAGTCTCGACATAGACCCGACCGCACGCGCCGAAACCCTCAGCCAGGAAGAGTTCCGGCGCATGGCCGCATCCCTCGTCAAATAGTCTTTCTGTTCGAGACAAAGAAAACGGCGCTCTGGTTTCCCAGAGCGCCGCATTTCAGTCTGATGGAAAGTGACTAGTCGCGTTCAAGGTCGAACCGGTCGGCTTCCATGATCTTCGTCCAGGCAGCGACGAAGTCGTGCACGAACTTCTCTTTCGCATCGTCCTGCGCATAGGTCTCGGACAGGGCGCGCAGTTGCGAATTGGATCCGAAGACGAGATCAACCCGCGTTCCGGTCCATTTCACTTCACCGCTTTCACGGTCACGCCCTTCAAAGACGTCTTGCCGGTCGGTCGCGGCCTTCCAGGCGACGCCCATGTCCATCAGGTTCACGAAGAAGTCGTTGGACAGGGTGCCCGGGCGCTTGGTGAAGACCCCATGCGTGGAGTCGCCGTGATTGGCACCGAGGACACGCAGCCCGCCAACAAGCACCGTCATTTCTGGTGCGGTCAACGTCAGCAGCTGGGCCCGATCAAGCAGCAATTCTTCCGTCGGGACGGAGAACTCGACCTGAAGGTAGTTGCGGAACCCGTCAGCCTTCGGTTCAAGCACGGCATAGGATTCCACATCCGTCTGCTCTTGCGACGCATCCATGCGGCCCGGTGTGAACGGCACGGTGATGTCGAAGCCTGCATCCTTGGCAGCCTTCTCGATCGCGGCGCCACCGCCGAGCACGATCAGGTCAGCCATCGACACCTTCTTGCCGCCCGTCTGGGCGTAGTTGAAGGCGCGCTGGACGCTTTCCAGGAGGCCGAGAACTTTCGCAAGCTTCTCAGGCTCGTTGACCTCCCAATGCTTTGCCGGTTCGAGACGAATGCGTGCCCCGTTCGCACCGCCCCGTTTGTCGGAGCCGCGGAAGGTGGACGCTGCGCCCCAGGCCGTGGAGACCAGTTCGGACACGGACAGGCCGGACGAAAGGATCTTTTCCTTCAGTTCCTTGATGTCGTTGGCATCGACCAGTTCATGATCGACCTCCGGGATCGGATCCTGCCACAGCAGCTCTTCGCTCGGCACTTCCTCACCCAGGTAACGGACAACCGGACCCATGTCGCGATGGGTCAGCTTGTACCAGGCGCGGGCAAAGGCGTCGGCGAATTGATCCGGATTTTCATGGAACCGGCGAGAGATCTTCTCGTATTCCGGATCCATCCGCATGGCCATGTCGGCCGTGGTCATGATCGTGATCTGCTTCTCGGACGGGTTGTGCGCCTTAGGCGCCATGTGCGCCTCGTCCACACCTTTTGGCTGCCATTGGAAGGCTCCGGCGGGGCTCTTCACGAGTTCCCACTCATAGCCGAACAGCATGTCAAAATAGCCATTGTCCCATTTGATCGGGTTCGGGGTCCAGGCGCCTTCAATGCCACTGGTGATCGTGTCATCGCCGTGGCCGATGCCGAACTTGCTCTGCCAGCCCAGGCCCTGTTCGGCGATGTCGCCGCCTTCGGGCTCGACGCCAACCATAGCCGCATCCCCGGCCCCGTGGCACTTGCCGAACGTGTGACCGCCCGCGGTCAACGCCACGGTCTCTTCATCATTCATGGCCATCCGGGCGAAAGTCTCGCGAATGTCCTTGGCGGAGGCCAGCGGATCGGGATTGCCATCCGGGCCTTCGGGGTTGACGTAGATCAGGCCCATCTGAACAGCGGCCAGTGGGTTTTCAAGCACACGCTCGCCACTATAGCGGCTGCCGGGCTTGTCGCTGGTGGCGAGCCACTCTTCTTCGGTGCCCCAATAGATGTCTTTCTCAGGCTCGAAGATGTCTTCCCGGCCACCGCCGAATCCGAACGTCTTGCCGCCCATCGATTCGATGGCGCAATTGCCGGCGAGGATCATCAGGTCGGCCCAGGAAATCTTGTTGCCGTATTTCTTCTTGATCGGCCACAGCAGACGGCGGGCCTTGTCGAGGTTGGCATTGTCCGGCCAGCTGTTCAGCGGCGCAAAACGCTGCGAACCGGAGGTCGAACCGCCCCGACCGTCGCCTGTCCGGTAGGTGCCGGCGCTGTGCCAGGCCATGCGGATGAAGAACGGCCCGTAATGGCCATAGTCAGCCGGCCACCAATCCTGGGAATCGGTCATCAGGGCAAACAGGTCCTGCTTGATCTCCTTCAGATTGAGCTTGTTGAATTCCTTGGAATATTTGAAGGTCTCACCCAGCGGGTTACCGACGGGAGAATTCTGGTGAAGAATGCTGAGGTCGAGTTGGTTCGGCCACCAGTCGCGATTCATGCGCCCTCGCAGCGAACGCATTACCGGGCACTTGCCCTCTGGGGCTGCGTCATTTCCGTCCATATTCATCTCCCTGGGTAGATCATTTGCCTGGAAGCTGTTCCGCAGGAACACTCCCTTTTGAAATCAGTGTCGCCGGTGGAATGATAGCGCAGGTGCGATTCTGATCCTTTGACGACGATCATGAGCCTACGCAAGGATTCGGAATAGAACCAATCGATAGAAGTATAACTTAATATTGGTTTTTTCTATAGGTCGGATATTTTCCGAAAAAACAAAGGCCCCGGCACTTTCGCACCAGGGCCTTCCATAAAAAATTCATTCAACTAGTGGCCTGCGAGGACCGCGAGCATGAGCAAGGCCACGATATTTGTGATCTTGATCATCGGATTCACGGCCGGACCGGCAGTATCCTTGTAGGGATCGCCAACCGTGTCTCCGGTCACAGCGGCCTTGTGAGCTTCTGAGCCCTTTCCGCCGTGATGACCATCCTCGATATACTTCTTGGCATTGTCCCAGGCACCGCCTCCGGACGTCATCGAGATGGCCACGAACAGGCCGGTCACGATCACACCAAGGAGCATCGCCCCGACCGCTGCGAGCGCAGCCCCCTTGCCGGCAATGGCAAAGATCACGCCGAACAGGACAATCGGTGACAACACTGGCAGGAGTGACGGGACGATCATTTCCCGGATAGCCGCCTTCGTCAGAAGGTCGACCGCGCGGCCATAATCAGGCTTCACTTCGCCTTTCATGATGCCCGGCATTTCGCGGAACTGACGGCGGACTTCCTCAACCACGGCTTGCGCCGCCCGGCCAACAGCCATCATGGAGAGGCCCCCGAACAGGAATGGCAACAGCCCCCCGAACAGCAGACCGACCACCACATATGGGTTGGCAATCGAGAAATCAGCCGTTGCGTTGTAGAAGAAATCCCCTTCCACGGCGCGCGCCGAGAAGTATTTGAGGTCTTCCGAATAGGCCGCGAACAGAACGAGCGCACCGAGACCTGCAGAACCAATGGCATAGCCCTTGGTTACGGCCTTGGTCGTATTGCCGACGGCGTCCAGCGCGTCAGTCGTTTCCCGTACCTCGGAGGGCAGTTCCGCCATCTCCGCGATACCGCCTGCATTGTCCGTCACCGGTCCGAAGGCGTCCAGCGCCACGATGATACCGGCGAGCGCCAGCATGGTCGTGGTGGCAATCGCGATGCCGTAAAGGCCCGCGAGATTGAACGTCAGGATGATGCCGGCAATGATCACGATGGCCGGCAGGGCCGTCGATTCCAGCGAGACCGCGAGGCCCTGGATCACGTTCGTGCCGTGGCCAGACTCTGATGCCTGCGCGATGGAGCGTACCGGACGATACTTGGTTTCGGTGTAATAGGCCGTGATCACGACGATCAGTCCCGTCACGACGAGGCCAACGATCCCGCATCCGAACAGCATCCAGCCGGTCACGTCGTTTGCCAGGCCGAGCCGTTCACCGGCATTGTCGAGCACGCCGAAACCATTCGGCAGCACGGTGGCAATTGCCAGGGCGAGCCCGCCAATGGACAGCACCCCCGTCACGATGAGGCCCTTGTAGAGCGCCCACATCACGTCAGTCTTGCCAGGTCCGAGGTTCACGAAATATGTGCCGACAATCGACGTCACGATACAGACGGCGGCAATCGCCAACGGCAGCATCATGATCTCGACGATATAGGTCGAGCCCGAGAAATAGATCGCGCCGAGCACCATCGTCGCCACGAGCGTGACGGCATAGGTCTCGAACAAATCGGCTGCCATGCCGGCACAGTCGCCGACATTATCGCCCACATTGTCTGCAATTGTGGCAGCGTTGCGCGGATCATCCTCCGGGATACCCGCTTCGACCTTGCCGACCATGTCACCGCCGACATCTGCGCCCTTGGTGAAGATACCGCCGCCGAGACGCGCAAAGATCGAGATCAACGAGGCGCCGAAGCCGAGGGCCACGAGCGAGTCGATGACAAGACGCTTTTCGCTCTCGTCTCCGAGATCAAGCCCAGTGACCATGGTGAGCAGGCCGTAATAGACGACGATGCCCAGCAGGGCGAGGCCGACGACGAGCATGCCGGTGATAGCCCCGGATTTGAAGGCCAGCTTCAGGCCGGCATTGAGACCGGACTTGGCCGCTTCGGTCGTGCGCACATTGGCCTGCACCGATACTTTCATACCGATGAAACCGGCCGCGCCGGACAAGGCCGCGCCGATAATGAAGCCAAGCGGCACCTGCCAATTCCTGAACAGGATGATGAGCAGTACCACAACGACCACACCGACAATGCCGATGGTCCGGTACTGGCGGCCAAGATAGGCGTTGGCGCCTTCCTGGATCGCTTGAGCAATTTCGCGCATACGCGCATCACCAGCTGGGGCCTTCATGATCGAATTGATCTGGAGCCAGCCAAAGAGGACCGACAAGACCCCCGCCGCGAGAGCGAGATAATACCACATGGATTACGTTTCCTTCCCTTAAAACAGAACTTCAACGCCAGGTTATTCCTGATCATGGACTGTTTATTTTAGATGACCAGCCTGCCCGCCCTGCCGGGATTAGGCAATATGCCTCCCGTCAGGGGCGAGTCAGCCCAATACCCTGCTCAGCCATGCTCGAAGCCGAGAGTTTCCGGGAGGTTAACAGGGCTATCGCCGAGGGTGACGACGAGGCCCCCTTTTGGCTGCGTTTCACCGATATGCGTAACAATGACGCCGGATTCCGCGGCCTCCGCCAGGATATCGTCATGGCGCGATTTTTCGGCCGTGAAGAGCAGCTGGTAGTCATCGCCCCAAGTCGAGAGGCGCAGCATCTCATTGGTTTCCGTGGGATTCCCGGCGAAGGGCACCGCCTCAAAAGCAATCCGAACGCCTATTCCGGAAGCACTCGCAAGGCTCGCCGCATCGCCCAGAAGGCCGTCGGATACGTCCAGCGCGGCCGAGGCATGACGCGCAATCAGGTGCGCCGCCGTCAGGGGCTGGATTCGTGGCATCCGATAGGCGTCGATATGAAGATCATCGAGTTCCCCGCGCTTGAGAGCCTCAAACCCCAGACAGGCCGCGCCAATACGCCCGGTCACCCAGAGATCTTCGCCGGCCTGCGCGCCCATGCGGCGTATGGGTTTATCGGCCAGGCAGGTTCCGGTCAGAGTGAGCGACAGGAAAACACCCTTAGGAGTGCGCACTGTATCCCCGCCAATCAGGCGGACCCCGAAGGCCTCGAGCTCCTCACCGAGCGCGCGGGCAAATGCGGCCAGATCGCTTTCCGGGCGCCCCTCCGGCCAACCGAGCGTCAGCAAGGCTTCAGCAGGCACAGCCCCCGCAGTGTAAATGTCGGAGACGTTCACCCGGACCAGTTTGCGCGCAACCGTCTCAATGGGATCAGAGGGCAGGAAGTGCACACCCTCGACCAGCGCATCAACGGTAATAACGGTCGGCCCGTCTGCCACCGCCAAGGCAGCGAGGTCATCCCGAAGGCCAGCGGCCCCACTGGTATTGGCCAGCGGGGCAAAATATCTGGAAATCCAGTCCTTCTCGGCCATCGGGTCAGCGCCCCATGCGCCCTACGTCGCTACAGGCCTTCGCGGCCAATGGCGTAGAAACGCTCCTTGCGCTGGATGCGCAGCTCGGAGGGGCTCATGCCTTCGAGTTCCTGCAGGGCCTCGTCGAGCGCCTTCGCGGCAGCGGCCATGGCCCGTTTCGGATCGCGATGCGCCCCGCCGACAGGTTCCTTGACGACGCCGTCGATGACTTTTGTTTTCAACAGATCTGGAGCCGTGATTTTCATCGCGTCAGCCGCTTCCTTCGCCTTGGCAGCGTCGCGGTAGAGGATTGAGGCGCAGCCTTCCGGAGAGATCACGGAATAGATGGCGTGCTCCATCATCAGCACTTTGTTGGCCGCCGCGATACCGATCGCGCCGCCCGACATGCCTTCGCCGATGATCAGGGTAACGAAGGGTACGCCCAGCGAGAGGCCGCGCTGTGTGCCGCGCGCAATTGCTTCGGCCTGACCACGCTCTTCGCCGCCCTTGCCGGGATAGGCGCCTTGCGTGTCTGGAAAGCTCAGAACGGGCAAATTGAATTTCTCGGCCATATCCATCAGGCGCACCGCCTTGCGGTAGCCTTCCGGGTGGGCCATGCCGAAATTGTGCTTCAGGCGTTTCTCGATTGTGCGGCCCTTCTCATGGCCCATGATCACGACCGGGCGTCCCTTGAAGCGCGCCAGTCCGCCAACAATGGCTTCGTCATTGCCGAAGACGCGATCGCCAGCGAGTTCCTCGAAATCGTCAAAGATGTTTTCGATGAAATCGGACAGGTGCGGCCGGTCAGGATGGCGCGCCACGAGGGTCTTCCGCCATGCGCTGAGATCCGAGTACATCTCCTTCAGCTGCTTGCTCGACTTGGCCTTCAGCTTCTTCAGCTCGTCGGTGATCGATGGACCTTCCTTGCTGGAAGCAAGCGCTTCCAGTTCGGAGATCTTCGCGTCCAGCTCCGCAATGGGCTTTTCGAAATCAAGATAGGTCGTTGTCATGCGGGCAAGTTAGCAATGACGGGCTGACTCGCCTAGCCGGGAATTCACTAAAGTGCGCCTTGCATTTTCACCACGGCCGGCATGATCAGAACGCCCAAAAGGACAGGAAAAACGAATATAATCAAAGGCAAAGTCAGTTTTGCCGGCAGGGCCATGGCCTTTTCCTCGGCCATCAGGATGCGCCGCTTGCGCATATCTGCCGAGAAAACACGCAAGGTCTGGCCCAAACTGGTCCCCATTTCCTCTGCCTGGCGTAACATCGTGGCGAGCGAACTGGCCTCTTCAATGCCCATCCGGTCAGCAAAGGTGCGCCACGCATTCTTGCGCGCCTTGCCTGCGCGGAGCTCCAGAGACAGCTTTTTCATGTGCTCGGCAATGTTGGGGTGGCGCAATTCCAGTTCCTCCCCGACCCGCTGGACCGAGGCATCGAGGCTGAGGCCGGCTTCAACACAGGCCACCATGAGATCCATCATGTCGGGGAAACCCGACGAGCATTGCTGCTGGAGTGCCTTGGCGCGCCGGGACACGAACATGTCAGGCGCAAGCAAGCCGGCAATGATCAGCCCGATGCTTACCATCAGCAGGGTCTGTTTCGACACGCCGTCCAGCTGGGGCAAGGCAATCAGCAGCGCGACCTGCGGCAACACCACACACGCGATACGCGCCACATAATACCGCCCGACGGCAGCCTGGTTTGTGAAGCCGGCCTGAAGCAGTTTTGCGCGCACAGCGCTGACAGCTTCCTCATTCGAGGGCGTCGCGCGATTCCCGAGGCCTATGACGGCCCGGCCAATCCGGCTGTCATTCCGGGCCTCCTGCGGAGCTGGCCGGGAGCCACGACGCTCCAGCCGGCGTTCCAGGTCTTCCTTGGCCTTCCAGCTCCGGACGAACGCCATGATGGCAGGCACAGCCAGGACGCCGGCAATGGCCAGCATGACGATCGGGATCAGGGCAGACAGGGAAAGGGACATGACTTTGCTGAGGGCCTACATCTTGAAATTGATCATCTTGCGCATGACGAGATTGCCAATCCCCATCCACACAAACAGGATCGGAAACACGACCCGTATGAGCGGGTCGTCGATGACGTCGCCATAGAATTCCGGCCTCAGGACATGGATGCCGGACATCACAATGAAGGGTGCAGACGTCAGGATCATCGCGGATGCGCGCCCCTCCGATGAGGCCGCCTTCACCTTCAGGCGCATGGTCTGGCGTTCACGGATGGTTGTTGTGTTCGCCTTCAGGAGTTCGCAGAGATTGCCGCCGGTCTTCTCTTGCAGGCGCACCGTGGCCACGAACAATTCCACATCCGGGTCGCCGGCACGTTCGGCCATGCGTTGCACCGCATTGGTCAGCGACATGCCATAGGACACCTCGTCCGCCGCCATACCAAACTCTGTGCCGATCGGATCAGGCATTTCGCGCGCGACCAGCGACACCGCCGTCGCCACCGGATGGCCCGCCTCAAGACTGCGGCAGACAATCTGCAACGCGTCCGGCAATTGTTGGGACATTTTCTTCATACGCCGCCCGGCAACCATTTTCAGCCAGATGATCGGAGCCAGCGCAAACAGAACTGCAGCAATACCAACTGCCGGGCCAGCGCCCCCAACGAAACGCCAATAGGCGGCGCCCGCTGCGAGCGCGGCGCCAGCCGACATGCCGAACCATTTCACGGGCTGAAATTTAAGACCTGAACGCACCACCAATTGGTTGAACCACCGCAAGGGCATTGCAAGATTGCCGTTCTTGTCGAGGCCGCGGCTCTTGCGCAGCTCGATCATGGCTTCACTCGTGGACTCGAACCGTTCCTTGAACTGAAGACGCTTGTTCACGACGCGTCGCGTCTGCGCCTCGGTCACCAGGCCCATGACGGACTGGATCGCGAGGAAGATCGCCCCAATCGCCATGACCGACGGGATCAGGATCGTCAGGCTGATATTGGCTATGTCGGGCATCCACGACACGGGTCTGCCCTCCTAGTACCGGGTAGACGGATCAAACATGCCTTCCGGCATGTGCACGCCGCGCCGTTCCATCTCGTCAAGAAATTTGGGACGCAGGCCGGTGGCGGCGAAATGCCCCTGCACCTTGCCTTCATCCGTCGTGCCCGTGCGCTCAAAGCGGAAAATTTCCTGCAGCTGCACGACCGCGCCTTCCATGCCGGTGACTTCGGAAATCGAGACCACTTTCCGCGAGCCATCCGACAGACGCGTTGCCTGGACGATGAAGTTCACAGCCGAAGCGATCTGGCCGCGGATGGCCGTTTCGGAAATCTTCATGCCGCCCATCATCACCATCTGTTCCAGACGGGTCAGGGCATCACGCGGATTGTTGGCGTGGATCGTGGCCATCGAGCCTTCATGGCCGGTGTTCATGGCCTGCAGCATGTCGAAGGCTTCCTCGGACCGCACCTCGCCCAGGATCACGCGGTCCGGGCGCATGCGCAGCGCGTTCTTGACGAGCTCGCGCTGGCGGATCTCGCCCTTGCCTTCGATGTTCGGCGGACGGGTTTCCATTCGGGCGACATGCGGCTGCTGGAGCTGGAGTTCGGCGGCGTCCTCGATCGTGATGAGGCGTTCGTCTTCATTGATAGCGGCCGACAGCGCGTTCAGCAGCGTCGTCTTGCCCGAGCCGGTCCCCCCGGAGATCACGGTCGAAGCCCGGCATTTCACCGCGCCGAGAATGAATTTGGCGACCGGTTCGGGGATCGCGCCAAAACCGACCAGCTTGTCCATGGTCAGGGGCGATTTGGAGAATTTCCGGATTGAGACCAGCGGACCATCAATCGCAATCGGCAATACGGCCGCATTGACGCGGCTCCCATCCAGCAGACGCGCATCGACCAGGGGCTGGCTTTCATCCACCCGGCGGCCCACAGCCGCCACGATGCGCTGCACGATGCGCAACAGATGGTCATTGTCGGCAAAGCGAACGGGCGCCAGTTGCAGCTTGCCGTGCCGTTCGACATAGACCTGATTGTATCCATTGATCAGGATATCGGCAATGGAATCATCCTTCAGGAGTGGTTCGATGGGGCCGAGGCCGGTCATCTCATCCATCACCGCATCGGCGAAGCTCGCTTCCTCGGCGGCCGAGAGGGCCATCTCTTCCTTCTTGATGATTTCCGAAACGATGCCCCGCACACGGCGGCGCATGGTTTCATCATCCAGCTTGTCGAGGGCCGACAGGTCGAGTTCATCGATCAGCTTGGCATGGATGCGCAGCTTCGCGTCCAGTTGGTCGAAGGCTTTGGTATCACTCGCGGGCGGAGGCGGTGCAGGCTTTGGCGCAGCCGGGGTCGAAGCGTCGTCTTTCGGCGTCTCGACCGGCTCTGGCTTGGGAGCAGTGTTGGAAAATCCGAAACGGCTCATTTCGCTCTCCTCTTCCCATTGGTTTGCTGGACCGGCTGCCGCGCGGCTTCAGGCATCATGCTGTCGACCAGTCGCGACACATCAGCAACCAGCGCGCTCTTCGGCTTCACTTCGCCAATCGGCTTGCCCAGGTTCACGGCCGTGCGGGCGGCATCCCAATCGGAGGTAATGGTTTCGTCGATCTTGCGGTCGATGGCCTTCTCGGCCTTGTCGACGGCAAATTCGGCGCGAAATTTCTTCTTCGGGAACATCCGGTTCAGCACGAGCTTCGCCTTGCGGTCGGAGCTGCGCAGCATGTCCACTTCCCGCGCCATGTCAGCCGCCGCATGAAGGCTTGGCACGGTCAGCTCACTGACGATGACCGCCTCGTCGACCGCGCCGAGGATCGGCTTGGTCCAGGGCATCATATGACGCGGCATGTCGACCAGCACATAAGGGAATTCGGCGCAGGCCACATCGAGCAGGCGCAGGATCGCGGCCTCCGTGGCCAGCGCATCTGCGTCCGGGTTGCGCGGGGCGGAAATTGTCGAGACACCATCCTCATGCTGCCAGCACCAGGCTGCCAGAAGGCGGGCATCCAGACGCTCCGGCGCCGCCGACAAGGCCGCAAGGTCCAGTTTCGGAACGGCTTCCAGGAACGAGCTGACCATGCCATCCGAGACGTTCAGGTCGACAAGGCAGACCTTGCCCGGCCCGACTTTCTCGCAAAGGGAAAAAGCGCTCTCAATGGCGAGGGTGGACACCCCGGCGCCGCCAACGGCCCCGCGGAACGCCCAGCAAACCGCCGAAGCCGGGCCATCGCCCCCTGCTACGGCCGCTTCTGCGGCGGCGCGGATACGGTCTATCGATTCAAGAATTTCTTCGGCGCCCGCACTTACCGGCAGGATGTCCGATGCCTCGATTTTCATGAGGGCTCGAACGATATGAACCGGCAAATTGTCCGAGACCATCAGGACGGCGCTATCCGGCTTATCGACGGCCAGACCCAGCACCACCTGTTCCGCACCCGCCTGTCCCTGCTCCAGCAGGATCAGCGCGCCGCCGAATTTTTCAACGATCGTGGCCGAATCCATGGAGGACAGGTCGATGACATTCCGGCAGATTGTCTTGAGTTGCGCAAGACGCTCAGGCCCGGCCAGTGCGGCAATCGCGGGGATTATCCCGGGCGCGGGCGCAGGAGTCCCTGACCCGGCAAGGTTTCGAGCTACACCCGACATCAGCTGCCTCCCGAAGCGCTGACAGAGGAATCCCGCAATTCCTTCGTCTTGCCTTCATTCAGCGCCTTTACCGCATTGGCAGCCCGAAGGCCGGACGTGGATTCCACGGCCTTGGAATTGCTCAGGTTTACGTCCCGGACCGATTGCTGGCGGATATTGTCCGCCGTTGCCTGCCCGAGGAGATACTTGTCCTGATTGTCATAGCTTGCGCAGCCGGCGAGGAGCAGGCTGGCCATCAGGACGCCGGATACAGAATGCTTGCGTGTCATGTCATTCTCCTTCGCCGTCGAGCGGCACGGGGGCAGTTTGGTTCAGGAGGAAGAGTTCCTCTTCGGTCGGCTCGGCAAAGGCTTCGAGCGGAGACCTCAGAAGTGAGGGATGCGGCGCCGGCTGGACGAGGCGCGGTATGATGATGATCACCAATTCGCTTTCCTGACGCTGGTAGCGCTTGGACGAGAACAGAGCGCCCAGAACCGGCACATTGCCCAGCCAAGGCGTTTGCCGGACATCATTGGAATAATCATTCTGCAACAGGCCGGCGATCGCAAAAGCCTGACCGTCATGCAGTTCGACCGTCGTATCGGCGCGGCGGACGGAAATGCCGGGGATCTCGATGTCCTGGGCCCGGATGCCATTGTTGCGGTCGAGCTGAGACACTTCCGGGCGCACCCGCAAATTGACCAGCCCGTCGCCCAGCACAGTTGGCGTGAAGTCGAGGCTCACGCCAAACTTCTTGAACTCGACCGAGATCTGGCCGTCGTCATTTGAAACCGGAATGGGGAACTCGCCCCCCGCCAGGAAACTTGCCGTGTCGCCAGACAAGGCCACCAGATTTGGCTCGGCCAGCGTGCGCACGATTCCCTTCTCTTCAAGGGCGCGCAATTCCACATCAATGTTCTCGCCACCGACATTCGTGAACAGGGCCACCGTCTTGGCGGCCAGTCCGGACACGGTGGATGGTTCCGTGAAGGCCACTGCATCGCGGGCGTCGATGGAGTTGCCGAAGCCGATCTCCTTGACTGCGCTGCGGCTCGCTTCAAGGAAGCGTACTTCCAGCAGGACCTGCTGGCTCTGTCCGACGGACAGGCCATTGGCAACACCGCCGGGTACGTAGCGCTCAGCCACCTGCACCGCCATTTCAGCGGCGGCGGCCGTGGTCAGCTTCCCGTCAAGAAAAACGCCATCATGCACAGGGTACACATCAATGCGCTCTCCCGGCAGCAGATTGCCAAGATCAGTCCGCAGTTCATCGAGGCTGAGTTCGACCTCGACATCAATCAGTTCGGTAATTTCCCCGGCTTCATTGTAGATCAGCACCGTGGTGGCCCCGGGCACCTTGCCGCGCAGGAAGAAAGACCGGTTGGATGTTGCCATGGCTTCGGCAATGTCCGGATCGGCAACGACCAGCGTCGAGAACCCCTGATCGGCTTCGATCACCGTCGAGCGGCCTTTTTCCAGAACAAGCACCTTGGCGTCAGGGCCTGTGGTGCGCTCGGTCCAGGCATGGGCTGGCGCAATCGCGACAATGCCGACGACCAGCAGAAGCATGATATAGGTAAGCTTGGGCATCAGTTTGCCTCCTCGGTCAGCGATTTCGGTTTCGCAACCGGTGCAGTAACCGTGGTTTCTCGATCGCCATTGATGACACGGACATTTGCGGTAGATGGGCGCGGTGGCGCGACGCGGCGTATGGGAGCCCTCTTCGGTTCCGACTTCACCAGCGTGATGACATCCGCCTCTTCCTCTCGGCCGATCAGGGCCAGCCCCAAGGCGCCCTGCATGCCGACAGCCCCAAGTCTCAGCGCGCCTTCGGGCGAGACTTCCAGCGTCACCGTGCTGGAGGGACGTGCGCCTTCCAGATTGGATTCAAAGGTCTGGTCGACGGCCAGCACTTTCACATTTTTCAGGACAGGCCGCGCAATCAGGTCAGCGGTCACCCGCACAGCGTCACCGCCATAGGAGTTGGCGGACTGGCCCGGCTCGCGCTGGATGAATTCGTTCACATCAACCCGGTCGCCCGGCAGGACGAACCCGGCCACACCGGTATCGCTCCGTACCGTGATGGAGACGGCCCGCATGCCAGGCTCGATGGCCGCAGCGAGGGTAAGAAGGTTACCGGCCGCATCGAGCTTTTCGAACATGATCGGCTCGCCCGGAAGGATCAGGCCGCGCGCATACAGGATTTCGGAAAGGTCAGCCGCGTCTCTCACGACACCTTCCGGAATGGACTCGGTCGGCCAGTTCAGGGTCTTCACATTGCTGGCGGAAACTTCCTCGCCCGGCTCGATCGCCGCAGCGGCGACGACCACGGACGACATTTGCACGACTGGCGCAGACATTTGCGCCGCCGCGTCATTGGAATTCGACGACATGTAGTAACGGCCAAGGAACACGGCAGCGATGCCGAGGACCGCCGACAGGCCAAGACTGATCAGGGGTGCCAGTTTCATTCTGAATGCCCTCTCCCGCGCATTATGCGCACTCATCAGCATTCATGATTAACTGTCAGGCGATAAGGTCTGTTGAAGACCTGCGGGAAAATCTCCCCCGTGATCAGAACCGCGCATTAACCATACTGAAATGATCCAGGTCACAGGCCTTAATGTTCCGCACCCGCCGGTTAACCCATGGCCGGACTCAGCCCGTCAGGACCGCCGCGAACTTCTCGGCATCAACATTCCCGCCCGTCACAAGCACGCCAATGCGTTTGCCACGCATCTCGTCAGGCAGGCCCTTGATGGCCGCCGCCAACGCCGCTGCACCGCCGGGCTCAGCCACGATCTTCAGATAGCGGAAGGCCGCCTGCATGGCGCCGCGCACGTCTTCATCCGATACGACCAGCCCCCCGCTCAGCAGGCGCTTGCCCAGCGCGAACGTGATCTTGCCCGGCGCGGGCGTCAGGATGGCGTCACAGATGGAGCGTGTGCCCGGCGCATTCGCGCGGATGTCCCCGGCCTCCAGGGACCGCGCCCAATCGTCATGGCCAGCTGGTTCGGCTGCCCATATCCTGGTGTCCGGTGACAGATGCTCCATCGCCAGCGCAACGCCGGTGATCAGGCCCCCGCCCCCGGCGCAACAGATCAGATGGTCCAGCGGCGTGTCGGCCTGCTCCATCTGGCGCGCAAATTCGAGCCCGGCAGTGCCCTGCCCGGCAATGATGTCCTTGTCGTCGAAACTCGGCACAACGACCGCGCCCCGCTCAGCTGCAATCTGCGCGGCGATCTCTTCGCGGCTCTCGGTCTCCCGGTCATACAGCCTGACTTCGCCGCCATCGGCCTCCACGCCGGCCACCTTGATCCGCGGCGCATCCGACGGCATCACGATCAGCGCGGGCATGCCGAGCAATCGCGCCGCGCGCGCAACGCCTTGCGCATGATTGCCGGAGGAGAACGCGACAACGCCGGCCGCGCGCTGGTCAGCCGGTATTTGCGACAGCCGGTTCATGGCGCCGCGAATCTTGAAGCTGCCCGTCACCTGCAGGCACTCGGCCTTGATGAACAGAGATCCGCCCGCCATTTCATCCAGCGCGCCATGCGTCAGGACCGGCGTTTCACGCGCGACGCCGCGCACGCGCTCGGCGGCGGAAAGAACGTCATCGAAAGTGGGGAGTGCGTCAGCTGTCATGCCGGTGGCCTAAACCGAACCGGCATGAGCTGCAACGCAATTGCCAAGCCTAGAGCTTGTCCAGCATCGCCTTGGCAAGTGCCTTGGCGTCTGCGCCGATCTCGTCACTGGCCAGCGCATAGCCGAGCACGGCTTCGAAATAACCGAGCTTGGAGCCGCAATCATAATCCTGACCTTCATACTCGTAGGCGAAGAAGGATTGGGCTTCCATCAGACGCGCCATGGCATCGGTCAACTGGATCTCTCCGCCGGCACCCTTGCCCTGGCTTTCCAGCAGGCCGAAGATTTCCGGCTGCAGAATGTAACGACCTGTGATCTTGAGGTTGGACGGCGCGTCGGCGACCGGCGGTTTCTCGACCATGCCGGTCATCTCGATCAGGCGACCATCGCGCTCGCCCTTCGGCGCGATCACGCCATAGGAGGAGACGCGTTCCATCGGCACCTGGTCCACAGCGACGATATTGCCGCCGACCTTGTCATAAGCCTCAACCATTTGCGCGAGGCAGGACGGGCTGCCCTTGACCAGGACGTCCGGCAACAGCACCGCGAACGGTTCATTGCCGACAATGTCCTTGGCGCACCAGACCGCATGGCCGAGGCCGAGCGGCGATTGCTGGCGCACGAAGCTGGCCGATCCGGCCGGCAGTTTGGTCTGCTTGACCTGTTCGAGGATCGCATCCTTGCCCTTCGCTTCGAGGGCCACTTCCAGTTCATAGGCGATGTCGAAATAGTCTTCGATGGAGCCCTTGTTGCGCCCCGTCACAAAGACGATGTGCTCGATTCCGGCTTCCAGTGCTTCATCCACGACATATTGAATGGCAGGCCGGTCCACGACCGGCAGCATTTCTTTCGGGATAGCCTTCGTAGCGGGCAGGACCCTCGTACCAAATCCGGCCACAGGAAGAACGGCTTTTCTAACGCGCATGAACAGGAAGCTCCTTGGAATTCAACATGTGGGCGCGAGCCCACCTTGCGGGGTTCTAAGCAGTCTTGGACTTAAATGGCGTTAACTTGGAGCAAGAAAGTGCCCGAAAGCCTACATCCAGCCTAGGCTGTACAGGCTTAACGCAGCAACACTACAGGCAAGTGACAAAACGAGCACCATGGTGAAGGAACGCTTCACCGATGGGGCACGTCGTCCGCGCATTTCGGCTTCCAGCAGGTTCTGCAACCGCCGCGCCGGAGAAAGCTCTGCCGGATATCGCGGGTCGGCAGGTCGCGCTGACGCGGCGTGGGCAGACGCAGCGTCGGCCGGTTTTTCGACATCCTGCGCGCCGGATTCTTCCTGAATCGCTGACTTGCTCTGCGGAAGGGCCATCTGAATTCTCCGGTAGCTCCCACGGATTATGCCAGACGAGGCCTAACCGATAGCTAACAGAATCAAATGGACTGGTTAGTTCGGGACCGGCCCCAGGAAGACGCCGCCGTCGGGCGCCTGAAAGCCGTGCGCGCATCGCGTCGTGCCCGTTTCTTCCTGGTCTTCCAGAATGGCGAAAGTCTTCAGGCGCGCGTCACCCGTTTCCCGGAGTTCCGAGACCGCCTCGGAGCCAGTGCTCCGAACCGTCGTGGCAGATGCCATGTTCCCGGAAATCAGGATCGCGACACCGGTGGACAGGATTTGTCTGAGCATGCGGCGGCACTTCCCTTAACTTGGCGATAACCATGCTTGATTGGAGAGCGCCGCCTATAGGCCGACGAGCCGCAAACTGCAAGTATTAAAGGGGGGTCAGCGTATGTCCCCCATCGACGATCAGAGTCGATCCGGTCATGTAGCTGCCCTGCTCGGAGGCCAGCAACAGGAGCGGGCCCGTCAATTCGTCATAATTTCCAAAGCGGCGCATCGGCACACGCTTCGCCATTCTCTGCCCGGCTTCGGAATCGAGAAACTCGTCATTGATAGCCGTCTTGAAATAGCCGGGCGCGATGGCGTTGACGCGAATTCCATGCCGCGACCCCTCCAGCGCCATTGTGCGGGTCAGATGATCCACTGCTGCCTTGGAGGCCGAATAGGCGGAGATCATATTGGATGGCCGAAGGGCTGTAATTGATGCGATATTGATGATGGATCCGCCCGAGCCGGCCTGAATTATCGCCTTGGTGGCATATTTCGCCACGCGCCAGACACCGGTGAGATTCGTTTCGATGACCGTATCCCAGTCTTTTTCCGGCATTTCCCAGAACCAGCCATCACGCGACAGGCCGGAATTGTTGACCACAATGTCGCAGGGGCGGCCCAGCGCTTCGCGAATCTCTGCGAAGGCACCCGTCACGCTGTCTTCGGACGTGACATCCATTTCCACAGGGAGCGCCTTTCCCCCGCGTCTCTGGATTTCCCCGGCCAGCTCTTCCAGCTTGTCCAGGCGTCGGGCGGCCAGGACGACATGTGCCCCGGCATCGGCCAGCACATTGGCGAAATGACGCCCCAGCCCGCTCGATGCGCCGGTGACCAATGCCGTCTTATTAGCTAAACTGAACAATCTCATGCCCTCCAATTCAAAAATTCGTGTTGCGCGCCGCAATATTTTTCCTCTATCCCGGTGATATGAAAATATCTGTGCTGAGGGAACGACGAGCTGGTGAGACCCGTGTGGCGGCTACACCAGAAACCGTCAAGAAGTTGGTGGCCTCTGGCCACTCGGTTAGAATTGAGTCCGGAGCGGGCACTGTCGCAGGTTTCCCTGACGATAGCTTTTCTGATGCGGGGGCAACCCTTGCACCAGACGCGGCGGCGGCGACCAAGGGCGCTGACATCGTCTTCAAGGTGCGCGCACCGGAAGCCGGGGAAATGGGCGCCCTGCCCGATGGCGTCGCCCTGATCGCCCTGATGGACCCCACCAATCTGGACGCGGCACCGCTCAATGCGAAGAAAGTCGCGTCCCTGTCCATGGAATTCACCCCGCGGATCACCCGCGCGCAGAGTATGGACGCCCTGTCGTCCCAATCGAACCTTTCCGGCTATCGCTCCGTCATCGAGGGCGCGCAGATCTATGGCCGTGCCATGCCGATGATGATGACGGCCGCCGGTACCATCGCCCCGGCCAAGGTTTTCATCATGGGGGTAGGCGTTGCCGGCCTTCAGGCCATCGCCACGGCCCGCCGTCTCGGCGCGGTTGTGACGGCCACCGATGTGCGCCCCGCCGCCAAGGAACAGGTCGCCTCGCTCGGCGCCAAATTCATCGCGGTCGAGGACGAAGAGTTCAAGGCCGCCGAGACCGCTGGTGGCTATGCCAAACAGATGTCGCCGGAATACCAAGCCAAGCAGGCCGAACTGACGACCAGCCACATCACCAAGCAGGACATTGTCATCACGACCGCCCTGATTCCCGGCCGCGCCGCGCCGGTCCTCGTCACCGAGGAGATGGTGAAAACGATGAAGCCGGGCTCGGTCATCGTCGACATGGCGGTCAGCCAGGGCGGCAACTGCCCGCTCTCCAAGCCGGATGAGATCGTCGATGTGAACGGCGTCAAAGTGGCCGGGTTCTCGAACCTGCCCGCGCGCCTGCCCGCAGACGCCTCGTCCCTGTTTGCCAAGAACCTCCTCGCCTTCCTGCCGCTGGTCACAGCCGAGGATGGCAGCCTCAATCTCGACACCGATGACGAAATCGTCACCGCCATGCTGCTCACGCGCAATGGCGAGACGGTGAACGAAAGGATCCAATCATGAAACGCGCGCTCCTGACGCTTTCCGCGGCCAGCTTTGCGCTGCCCGCCTTCGCAGATGCCGGTGGCATCGACTCGACCGTCTTCCTCGCCGCCATCTTCGCACTGGCCTGCTTTGTCGGTTACTATGTCGTCTGGTCGGTCACCCCGGCCCTGCACACGCCTTTGATGGCTGTAACCAACGCGATTTCGTCCGTGATCATCGTTGGCGCACTCGTCGCGGCCGCCACGATGGGGCTTACCTCCGACAATTGGGTCTCCAAGGTCCTCGGCACGGTCGCCGTGATCCTTGCCAGCGTGAACATATTCGGCGGCTTCCTCGTCACCCAGCGCATGCTCGCCATGTACAAGAAGAAGGGGGACTAAGACATGGACTCCTTCCACTCAACCTGGGCGCCGATGCTCTATCTCGTCGCCGGCATCCTCTTCATTCTCGCCCTTCGCGGCCTCTCCAGCCCGGCCACCAGCCGCGCCGGCAACCGCAACGGCATGATCGGCATGGCCATCGCCGTCGGGACCACGCTGGCGCTGGTCTGGTCACAGCTTGACCTGCAGACCTGGGGCCTGATCCTCGGCGGCGTCGCCATTGGCGGCACGATCGGCGCAATCATCGCCCGCAAGATCCCGATGACGGACATGCCCCAGCTCGTCGCGGCCTTCCACAGTCTCGTCGGCCTCGCCGCCGTGCTCGTGGCGGCTGCTGCGCTCTACTCACCGATCAGTTTCGGCATTACCGGCATCGAAGGCATCAAGGCGGCGTCTCTGATCGAACTCGGTCTCGGCTCTGCCATTGGCGCGCTGACCTTTACCGGCTCGCTGATCGCGTTCGCCAAGCTCAATGGCAACATGTCCGGTTCGCCGATCATGCTGCCGGCCCGTCACTTGCTGAACATTGCGCTGGCTGTCGGCATCGTGGTTCTCATGGTCATCCTGATCCAGTCGAACGGCTCGGCCCAATGGGCCTTCTGGGGCGTCACGGTTCTTGCCCTGATCCTCGGCATCACGCTGATCATCCCGATTGGTGGCGCGGACATGCCGGTCGTCGTGTCCATGCTGAACTCGTATTCAGGGTGGGCGGCCGCAGCGCTCGGCTTCACGCTCGGTAATTTCGCCCTGATCATCACCGGCGCCCTCGTCGGGTCGTCGGGTGCGATCTTGTCCTACATCATGTGCAAAGGCATGAACCGGAGCTTCATCTCGGTCATCCTTGGCGGTTTCGGTGGCGACGATGCGGCGGCCGGTGGCGCAGGCGCGGATGCAGACCGTCCGTTCAAGCGCGGCTCAGCCGAAGACGCGGCCTTCATCATGAAGAACGCCTCCAAGGTCATCATCGTGCCCGGTTACGGCATGGCCGTGGCTCAGGCCCAGCACGCGCTGAAAGAGATGTGCGACAAGCTGAAGGAAGAAGGCGTCGAAGTGAAATACGCCATCCACCCTGTTGCGGGCCGGATGCCGGGTCACATGAACGTCCTGCTTGCCGAAGCGCAGGTGCCGTATGATGAAGTCTTCGAACTGGAAGACATCAACTCGGATTTCCGCAATTCCGAAGTCGCCTTCGTCATCGGCGCGAACGACGTCACCAACCCGGCCGCCAAGACCGACAAGACCAGCCCGATCTATGGCATGCCGGTCCTCGACGTCGAGAATGCCGGAACGGTCCTGTTCATCAAACGCTCGATGGGTTCCGGCTATGCCGGCATCCAGAACGAACTCTTCTTCCGCGACAACACGATGATGCTGCTCGCGGATGCGAAGAAGATGGTCGAGGATATCGTGAAGAACCTCTAGGCGCTTCGCAGCGACGCAAACCGACGCGTTGCCGCCTCATCCAATACACAAATCTGATCGGCCGCCTTCTTCTTGAGGGCGGCCGATTTGCTTGTCACGGTGCCATCTTCCAGAGCCCAGTCCGGCGCAATCTCCGCCAGCGGCTCCAGCACGAACCGGCGCTCCGCCATGCGCGGGTGCGGGATCGCCAGCGTCTCTGTATCCAGCGCCACGCCCTGCATCAGCAACACATCCACATCCATCTCACGCGGACCCCAGCGCAACCTTTCCTGCCGGCCGAGCTTTGCCTCTACCGACTTGCAGGCATGCAGCAATTGCAGCGGTCCCAGACTCGTTTCCACGCGTATACAGAGGTTCAGGAAGTCCGGCTGGTCCGCTACACCCCAGGGCGCGCTGCTGTAGAGATTGGAGACCGCCTCAATCTCAATGCCCGGCATTGCCGCCAGCAGGTCCACCGCCTGTGCCAGCGCCGCCTCGCGGTTGCCGAGATTGGTGCCCAGACCGAGCGCAGCCTCAGCCATTGCGGCTGCGTGTGATCGACACGCCGACATGGTCCACCAGATGCCGTATCGGCGCCGACGGCTTGCGGACCGTAACAGTCACTTCCTCGACAATGTCCCACTTGGCCAGGATCGCATCGGCGATACGTTCGGCAAAGGTTTCAATCAGATTGAACACGGTCTTCCCGGAAAGGTCTTCGGCAAGGTCACAGACTTCCCCATAATGGACCGTCTCTTCCATCTGGTCGGTTGACGTCGCGGGCTGGCCGAGGCGGCAGTCGATATCGATGAAGAATTTCTGGCCGAGGGATTTCTCCGCCTTGTGGACCCCGTGAAAACCGTGAAGGCAAAGGTTGGAAACAAAGATGCGGTCGGTCAAATGGCGCTCCCAATGGCTTGAAACATGTCGAGCGCCTCGCGGTGCGCGGCGACGTCATGGACGCGAAGAATGGTTGCGCCCCGGTAGACGCTGTCGAGCCCGGCGGCAAGCGTCCCGACGAGCCGCTCGTCCACAGGCTTGCCTGTCAGGCGCCCGATAAAGGATTTCCGCGAGACCCCAACCAGGACCGGACAATCGGTATCGACCAGCACATCGAGGTGCGCGAGCACACCGAAATTCTGGTCATAGGTCTTGGCAAAGCCGACGCCCGGATCAAGCAGAATATGTGCGCGGGGAATGCCGGCGCGGTCGGCCATGTCGAACGCGCGCCCGAAGAACTCCGCCATGTCCTCGCGGAGGTCTATGTCGCCATCCGTTTGGCCGCGATTGTACGTGATGCAGACAAGGCTTTCGGTCTCGGCCACGGCGTCGGCCATGCCCTCATCCTTGGTCATGCCCCAGACATCATTCACAAGCACCGCGCCCGTCTCGGCAGCGCGCCGGGCGATCTCGGCCTTGTAGGTGTCGATGGAGAGCGGCAAGGCGTCCGGCCCGGCAAGGCGCGTAATGGGCTCACGCACGCGGGCCCATTCGTCTTCGAGGCTCACCGGATCACCTCCGGGCCGCGTCGACTCGCCGCCAATGTCGAGAATGTCAGCCCCCTCGTCTTCCATCTGCGCGGCATGTGCGAGCGCGGGCGTCAGAGAGTCATGCGCGCCGCCATCGGAAAAGGAATCGGGCGTCACATTCAGGATGCCCATGATCAGCGGCCGCCTGACGCCGAGACGCTCCAGCAATCGGTCCCGAACCGCGTTCCGCGCAAGTCTGTCCATGGGCGTGTCCTCCCTGCGCCGCACAGGTAGTGCTTCAGGGTGCCGGGAACAACGGTTCGCCTGTCACTATCCCCTGCCGCCTCGCGATTTTGGCCAGGCTTTTCAATGTATGACGCGAGCCCGAATCCAACCGGATGGATAGAGCTGTACAGTCAGCCCTGTCGGCACCCTGCGATGAAAGTGCCGACGAAGGTCCGGACCGCGAAGAGGATTGGCATCTCCTTCTTGGCGCTCCCGGCGGATGGACGGAGTCTCGCGTGCACTCGGGGTCATTCCATTCCATCCAATTCACTAAAAAGGCCCCAGCGTCCGGAGCTCCGCTCCATCCGCCAGGACCCGATAGAAAACCGGATGGGCGATGCCCGATCCGGCTTTTCCTGCTGCCTAGTCTTTGGTTTCCACGCCCGGATCGTTCTTCGAATAGGCGTCTTCCAGTTCCTGTGTGTCCGGGGCCGGTTTGAGGGCGCCGGCCTTGGTATCTGCGGCACCTGTGTCGGCATTCAGCGTCTCGGGGGCATTCGGATGGCGTCCGTCGCGTGGCATCAGGACCGGGTTCTTGCCTTCATCGAGGTGCTGGGCGCGCTCTGCGGCGGTGCCGGGCGCCTCGGGGCGGTCCTTCTGACCGTCATCGCGCAGGAAGCCATGCTCGCCGTCCTCCGGCTGGTCATCCGTGCTTCGGTAGCCAGCCTGATTCGTGTCTTCGCGGCCGGGGGTCTCGCCATCGCCTCGCTGCTGGCTGAGGTCATTTTGGCGCTGGGTATCAAGATCTGATTCTTGCTTGTTCATGATGGTCTCCTTTCGGAAAACCAACGGGCGATAAGCGCGGGATGTTCCCAGGAGACGTCGCAGGCAGGGTTAAATCGGGGTAATCGGACAGGCGCTCGCTTGCGCGTCGCGCATCTCATGCCTGAAATCGATCCTTGATCGATTTCTGCCGTTTCACGTCATCGGAAGGAGATGGTGTGCCCTACAGGGTTCGAACCTGTGACCTACTGATTAAAAGTCAGTTGCTCTACCAGCTGAGCTAAGGGCACGCCGGAACGCGCGATTTAGGCGACCAGAACCGAGCGGTCAACCGCCTCTTGCATTGTATGGCTTGAAGTCGCCACAATTTTCGCATCACCCTCGCCGCATGAGACGTATATTCCCCCTTTTCCTTACACTTGCAGCAGTTGGCGCGTGCGCCAGCCAGCCTGCTCCCACAACCCAACAAACCGAGTCGGATGGCAGCCTGACCGAAAATGTTGGGGACGCCGCCGGCAGCGCCTATACCCAGACACGGAACGGCCTGTCGGATGCAGCCCTGTCACCGCTGGAAGATTTCAACCTGCGCCGCGAGCCGATTCCGGAAATCCTCGAAGGGGTTCAGAGTCCCTATGACATGCCGGAGAAGATGAATTGCGATGAGGTCGAACGCCGCCTGGCAGAACTCGACGCGGTGCTCGGGCCGGACTGGGACACACCGGTACCGGATGAAAGATTGCGGACCGAGAAGCTCGCAGATTCGGCTGCGGATGCGACCCTCGGCGCCATCGCCTCGGAGGCCCGCGGCCTGATCCCGTTCCGGGGAATTGTGCGCAAGGCTACCGGCGCGGAAAGCCATGAAAAGAAATACAATCTGGCCTACAAGATTGGCGCCCAGCGGCGCGCCTATCTGAAAGGCATGGGCCTCGCCATGGACTGCCCCCTGCCTGCCCGTCCGGACTTCGCCGCAGAGCGCGACCCGACGGCGGTCACCTTCAAGGGCGATGCGCCGACCGTGCAGAATTCAGGCGCCTATGATTCCTACCAGCAGAAGCAGCTGGAAAATCTTACGCCTGTTGGTCCTTCGGAGCCGACTTCGTCGACGCCCACGGCGTCTGCAGTCGATGACGAAGGGCTTCAAACCGTCCCTCCGCAATACTGAGCCGGATCTCCGCCATCAGGGCCTGGAAGAAGGCCGTGTTGTGCCAGCTGAGCAGCATGGGCCCCAGATATTCGCCCGCCTTGAAGAGGTGGTGATAATAGGCGCGTGAATAATCCTGGCTGGCCGGGCAATTCACCGCCTCGTCGAGCGGGGAGGTGTCTTCCGCGAACCGCGCATTCTTGACGTTCACCGGCCCATCCCACGTCCAGGCCTGTCCATGACGGCCAGACCGCGTGGGCAGGACGCAATCGAACATGTCGATACCGCGCGCGACGCTCTCCACCAGATCGATTGGCTTGCCGACGCCCATCACATAGCGCGGCAGATGGCCCGGCAGATGCGGCACCGTCATGTCGATGGTGGCGCACATCTGGTCGTGCCCCTCACCCACAGCGAGCCCGCCGAGCGCGATACCCCCAAAGCCCTGGGAGACGACCCCCTTGGCGGATTTCTCCCGCAGGTCGGCAAAATTGGAACCCTGCACGATGCCGAACAGGGTCTGGCCCTCTCGGTCACCGAAGGCGTCGAGGCTCCGCTGCCCCCAGTCAAGCGACAGGTCGAGGCTGCGCTCGGCCTCTTCGTGCGAACAGGGATAGTCGGTGCATTCGTCCAGCTGCATGGAGATGTCGGCGCCCAGCAGGTCAGCCTGGATCTCGATGCTGCGCGCAGGCGTCAGCCGGTGCGTGGAGCCATCGATGTGGCTCTGGAAGGTTACGCCGTCGGCATCCATCTTGCGCAATTGCGCCAGGGACCAGACCTGGAAACCGCCACTGTCGGTCAGCATCGGGCCGTCCCAGTGCGCAAAGGCGTGCAGGCCGCCGAGCCGCTTCACGCGCTCTGCGCCGGGCCTCAGCATCAGGTGATAGGTGTTGCCGAGGATGATATCCGCCCCGGCCTCCTTCACCTGGTCCATATAGAGCGCCTTGACCGTGCCGGCCGTGCCCACAGGCATGAAGGCCGGCGTGCGGATGTCGCCGCGCGGTGTCTTGAGCGTGCCCGTGCGGGCCTTGCCCTCGGTCGCCTTGATCTCGAATGGAAATGTCGTCATGGGCCGAGGCCTATAAAGTCAATGCAGGCCCCTGCCTAGACGGCGCTACAGCCGGTAGATGCGGCGCGCGGTTTCCGTAAACAGCGCGCGTTGCTCGATTTCCGAATATTTCGCCGCAATCTTTTTCAATCCGTTCCACAGGACCGGATAGCTGATGGACCAGCGATCCACCGGAAAATTGCTCTCGAACATGCAGCGGGCCGCGCCGAAACAGTCGATCATGTGATCGTAATAGCGCTGCTGGGCGAGCACGAACTCGTCCGAGGTTGGCGGCGTGTCGCGCTCATGCCACCCCCAGCCATTGTCCGGCATGGCGAGGCCGCCGAGCTTGGCGACGACATTCGGGCAATGGGAGAGGTCGGCCATGTCGTCCTGCCACTGCTCGAAAATCTCTTCGCGTTTCTCGGCATAAGGCCCGATGCCCAGCGGCGTGCCGAAATGGTCGAGCACCATGGTCGTGTTCGGCACCGCCTTCACCAGATCGAGATAGTCGCGGTTCTGATGGTGATAGTGCCAGGTGTCATAGGAGAGGTTGTGCTCGCCGAGCAGCTGCAGGCCCCGGCGGAAATCTTCATCCGCATAGAGACGCTCGGGCGCGCGGCCCGGAATGCGCAAGGTGGCACCGCTGGTGTCGCGCGACCCGGCATGACGGATGCCGCGGAACAGGCCCTTGGCGGCGTCCATATGGGCGTCGAGGATTTCCTCCAGGCGCGAACTGCGCAGGTCCGCATGGCCGACAATGCCGGCAATATAGGGCCCGCCCTTGGCTTTCATCTCTGCGGCAGCCGCTGCCACGAACTCGGTCTCGCCGACGGGTTTCAGATGGTCCGGCCCATCCTCGCGATAGGCCGCGCCACACTCCATGAAGACCGTCTGGACCACATTGTGCCCACTGGTCAGATCAGCGAGGAATTCCGGTACATTGTAGTGCATGTCCGTCTGCGGCCAGAGATGGTGATGCGGATCAATGATCTCGCGATCCGGATCGACAATCTCTTCCTGAACCTGTGCCAGCCAGTCGCTATTGTTGAATACCATCTCCGTGTCCTCCAGTTTTCGGAGGAGTGTGAGCCTGTGAAACGCGAAAGGCCAGCCCTGAGGCCGGCCTTTTATCGGGATATTTTTCGGGAGATCAGAACTCGATTTCGGCGCCGACGAGTTCGGGTAGCTGCAAGACGATCAACAGGTCGCGCATTTCCTGGCGGGCGGCGACATGGCTCATCGTGAAGGAGACGTTGGAGCCCTTCTCGGTGAGGTCCAGCAGGGTCAGGCCGGCCGGGAACAGTTCGCGATAGATCACGCGCTCCGACAGGCCAGGCGCGAGGCGAAAGCCGATCCGCTTGGAGAGATTGGTCAGCGCCTCGCCAACGCGTTCCTTGTTGCGCGCTGCGAGCGGCGACATGCGGTTACGCATGACGATCCAGTCGATCGGACGGCGCGACGTCTGCGCCTTCTTCTTGCGACAGGACCAGACCATTTCGGAGTAGAAGCTCGGGCGCAGCACTTCGAGCGTCTGTGGGTTCACATCGCCCAGCAGGTCGAAATCAACGAAGCTGTCATTCAGCGGCGTAATCAGCGTGTCGGCATTCACATGCGCGAGACGCGAGAGGTATGTGTCGCCGCCCGGACCATCGATGATGATGAAATCGCAGGCTTTCTTCAGGCGCGCCACGCTGCTGAGGAAGCGTTGGGTCTCTTCGGATTCGGCCTTGTCGAGATCGCGTTCGGTGGAGGCATCCACGCGCACGATTTCCGGCATGGGAAGCTTCGCGCNNGAGTGGACTGCATCCAGCGGAGACGGTTTTCCAGATAGCGTGTCAGGCTGCGCTGGCGGACGTCGAGGTCGATGACCCCGACCTTCTTGCCCATCCGCATCAACGCGACCGACAAATGCATGGAGACCGTCGACTTGCC
>DHZF01000099.1:39618-41026 GCA_002414505.1 Hyphomonas sp. UBA5111
CGGGCCTCGCGCTGCTGCGCTGACAGGTCCGGGCCGCTAACCGTTTCGAGCGGGGCGAATCCATCAGCGGGCATTATCGACAACTCCTTGCGGGACAATTTGGTTGGTTAGGGCTCAGGCGACGTGAGACATCTCGGCGCTGGCAGGCTTGCCACTGGAGATCACGTCCATGAACAGGTCGGCGTCTTCAGCAGGCATGTCGCCATAATGCGCGGCCATCGGCTCGCCATCGAACAGCACATCGTCCGACATGATCGGGCCGAAGGCGGCTTGCATCGGCAGCTCGGCGCTGACCGGTGCGTGGGCCGCAATGTCGGTGAGCAGGCCGCGAAGGCTGGAGAGCGTGTTGGAGACGCGTCCGAGATCGCGTGTGTAGAGCGCCGCGGATTCAGTTACCGGACTGCCGTCGCGATCAAACATCCATTCGTCAACGGCATTCGGGTTCAGATATTCCCGGATCGGCTCGGGTAAGGCGGTTTCAGCAAGCCTGGACTTGCCTGCTGCCAGTCGGAGACCGATAGAAAGCGCGAAGGTTTTTAGCGGAGCGAGAATGCGATGTGTCATAGGTTTGAAATTCCTCCGAATGGGTTAACAACGCGTTTACGAAATCCTCTGGCAGGATGTTTTAAACAATCCTCATACAGGAAGTTTTCATAGTGAATTCCATGACAGGTAAGTTAACGGACGCGGCACGCTCGCGGGCCGAGCTGCAACAACAGATTCGGGCATGGCGCCAAGCCGGTGAAACTATTGGATTTGTTCCCACAATGGGGGCCCTGCATGAGGGGCATCTGTCGCTTGTGCAAAAGGCCCGCACCAAGGTGACAAAAACCGTCGCCAGCGTGTTTGTGAACCCCACACAGTTCGCACCTGGTGAGGATTTCGACACATATCCGCGCGACGAATCGGCCGACCGGGCGAAACTCGATTCGGCGGGATGCGATCTCGTCTACCTGCCCACGGTCGAGGAAATGTACCCGGAAGGCACCCGCACCAATGTGCGCGTCGAGCAGATGTCCGACCTGTTGGACGGGATCTACCGACCACACTTCTTCTATGGCGTCGCGACCGTGGTGGCGCGCCTCTTCCTGCACGTCCAGCCGGATGTCGCCGTGTTCGGGGAGAAGGATTACCAGCAGCTGCAGATCATCCGCCGGATGGTGAAGGATCTCGGTTTCCCCATTGAAATCCTCGGCGGGGAGACGACCCGTGACGCGGACGGGCTCGCGCAGTCTTCGCGCAATCTCTACCTATCGCCCGAACAGCGCCGTGCAGCCGGGGCGATGCAGGCCGCCCTGCACCGGGCCTCGGTTCGCCTGTCTCTGGGCGCGACGCCGTCAGACGTGCTGGAAGAAGCCCGGCGCCTGATCATGGCGTCCGGATTCACGGAGATGAACTATGTCAGCCT
>DHZF01000101.1:0-13281 GCA_002414505.1 Hyphomonas sp. UBA5111
CGAACCAGACATAGAAGACCTTGTCTTCATAGCCCGGACGCGGATTGCCATCGGCGTCCAGCACCGGCACGCCCCAGCTCAGGTCGCGCGTGATGGCGCGGGCGATCAGGCCCTCATCCAGCCATTTGTTGGCGATGGAGACAGCCAGGCCAGGCCATTGGGCACCCTTGCTGTTCACCCAGTCACGAATCTTGTCCTGCATCTGGGATTGCAACAGGTAGAGATGATTGGTGTCGCGGATTTCGATATTCTTGCTGCCGGAAACAGATGAGTACGGGTCGATCAGGTCGACAGGATCGAGCAGTCGTCCGCAATTGTCGCACTGGTCCCCGCGCGCCTTTTCGAAACCACAGGTCGGGCAGGTGCCTTCGACATAGCGGTCCGGCAGGAAACGGCCATCATCGACCGAGTAGACCTGTTTGGACGTGCGCTCCTCGATCAGGCCGTTCTGTTCCAGAACTTGAGCGAAATGCTGGGTCAGCGCGCTGTTGGCCGGGCGGGAGGAGCGTCCGAACCAGTCATAGGAGAGGTTGAAGCCTTCGCCTGCCGCGCGCTGGATCTCGTACTGCTCGTCGCAATAGGCCTGCACGCTCATGTCGGCGGCCTGGGCGGCCAGTTCTGCTGGCGTGCCATGCTCGTCCGTGGCGCAGATATAGGTCACGTCATGGCCCATCAGCCGCATCACACGGGAATACACATCGGCCGGCAGCATGGAGCCAGCCAGATTGCCGAGGTGCTTGATGCCGTTGATATAGGGCAGGGCGGATGTAACGAGAATGCGCCGGGTTTGCGTCATGGAGATGCGATCTTTCCCAAATAGCGTTGCAAGCAGGCCCGGCCGGGTGTCCGGGTGCCCAGCACCTTTTAGCGATGCACGCCGGAAAGGAAAGAATTGTAACGCCTGAAATAACAGGGCGCCGGTCAGAAAGAACGCCCCGAACACGCTGCAAGGGCGTTCGGGGCGAGGGGTTCCAGGACGCGGTGAGGAATCCTGGAATTTCCGGGAGGAAACCTGTTGGCCTAGAGGCCGTAGCCGGTGGTGGCCTTGACGGTGAGGTCGACCCGGCGCGCCATCGGGAAGGTGAGGGCTTCGGTCGGGGTGGCCTCAGCCGCCGGGACAAAATTGGTGCGGACGTCGCGGGCGCGGATACCGCGGGCATTCAGGGCCTCGAGTACGACCGCAGCGCGGGCTTCCGACAGGCTGGTGGCGGCGGAGTCGTCAGAAGCGTCGGCAGAAATCACGCGGGCCTGAATATCCGATACCGCGCATCCGGCGAGCTGGTCGCCGGCCGTATTGAGCGAGCGGGCAGCATAGGAGGAGAGGACCGATTCCTGCTTAGAGAAATAGACGGTGATCTTCGTGTCCTGACAGGTCTTCACGAAAGGAACATGCACCGGCTCCAGCGGCGGGGCCTTCGGCGCGTCCGACATCGCGGGAAATGCCAGCGCGATGGCGGCAATGCTGAATCCGGCAAGTATTTGCGCGCGTCTCATATCCGTCTTCCTTCAGGCTCTCGTGTCATCTGACACCCATCCACGCCACATCTTGATGTGTGGTCTCGTTAAGGATTGGATAGACCCAGTTTGAGGCGGAAATATGCGGCTCGCGGGGCGAATGGGGCAGAGTTGGGGAATTTGAAAGAAAACGGGAGCCTCGCCGGCACCAAAATGACTGGAAGACCCGCTTGCATGGCCGCGCTGATCGAAGTAGTGACAGCCATTCCAGCGTGGCCGGCTTAGCTCAGCTGGTAGAGCATCTGATTTGTAATCAGAGGGTCGCGGGTTCGAGTCCTGCAGCCGGCACCATAGGAAACAAGGACTTAGTCCGATCTTAGTAAGAATTCAGAGATCGTACTGGCGCGCAAATGGCGCGCAACTTGGCACAAAAAAAGGTCGATAGCCCCTGTAGCCTTCGTCAGGTATGCAGGATCGAATGGCGCATAGATCTCTGTTGTCGAGTAATCCGGCGCCTTATGTCCGAGTTGGGCCGCGACTTCCCAAGCCGGAACACTTTGCATTCTGAGCCAGCGTGCAATTGTGTGTCTAAAGGAATAGGTCTGGACGTTTCCCTCCAGACCGGAGGCCGCCCGAGTTGTGGCCCAGCTCCGTTTCACGCTGTCCACAGCGGACCCATCATACAGGATGAGGGACTCCGACTTTGACGTTCGTTTGCGTGCTTCGACATAGGAAGCCAGCTGATCGGGGAGCTTTACCGTGGGACGATACTTCTTCGTCTGTTCCCGCCCCTTGGGGTTCAGGTTAATCAGTCTGTGCTCCAGATCGATCTGGTTCAGACTGAGGTCAAGAATAGCACCAGTGCGGGCTGCGGTCCCTACCATGAACGCAATCAGGACGCGTATGTGCTGTTCGCTGGCAGCGTCGAGCAGCCTGGCGACTTCTTCGACTTCAAGCGGACGCCCCTTGGGTTCGGGTTTTGGCGGATTTACCAGCTGGACATAAGGCACCGAGGCGATATCGCCCCGCTTCCAAGCCCAGTTGAGTGCGGATTTTCCGATCATGAGGGCATTGCGGACAGAGCTTTGCGAAAGCTTTTTTTCGTTGCCCAACCAACTACGGAATTTTAGCTGCTGGTCCTGATGGAGCGCTTGCTTGATCGTCGCTTCACCGTGGAATTCGAGCCAGTAACGAAGTGTCCGGCGGATATCGACAGCAGATCGGAGGTGTTGACCATGGTGTTCGTAAAACCTCGCGAACACTTCGGCCAGCGTGGTTTCATCGGGTGCCTCCTGAGTCTTTGACTGGTTTAGAACAAACCAGTCATTCAGGATTGCCTTTGCTTCTTCAAAATCCGTTGTGCCGAGGCTAGCGCGTCCGGTCCTGCGAGTTTTGGGGTCGATCCACATTCGATACCATGCCGGACTCCCGGAGCGCTGCCCGAGCCAATACTCGCCGACCTGGTATCTGTCGTTGGTTGCGTATCTCGGCATGTCGTTTCCTCAATTGCGTTCAGCAGGTATTCGGCGAGCTGAAATCCAAAGAAAGAGAGCTTGCGTTTCGAAACTCGTACGAAGCCGATTCGACCAGCATCCCTCAGTCTTTTCAAGGTTTGTTTCGACATTCCAAGGTGCTGGGCAGCCTCTTCTTCTGAATAGCGCTTGTAGATCGGCAAACCGATTTCATTGGACATCAGCCGGACAGCGTCGTCGACCTCACGCATCGGACCCATCCCCCTGGTGTTTATTGCGCTTTGGCCGCGATCAGCGACCTGCGCGCCTTCCGGAACCCGCTGTCGCTCGCGAGAAACGCTTCGAGCATGTGAGGGACGAGGACAGATACAGCAGCGTCTTCGCCATGAAGCTGGCTGTGAACCCGTGCATAGTCTTCAAGTTCGGAAGCGAGAGATGGTTCGATCAGAACCGTGAGCTTCTGCGGTGTCTTGTCCGGCAGCGGCCCGATCTTCAGACTGGTCTTGGTCATGGTTGGTGTCCTCCTTCATAGGGTTTCAGAACGATGTCCTTGCCCACGAGCACGCCGAGCCGCCAGCCGGGCCGGATCGTGATCGAGGGCTGGACGTCGAGGTTTCGGCGCACGATTTCCTGGCCAGCCTCATTGGCACCGGTCTGCGCTGAGCGGCGGAGCGCCCGGGCGATATCGCCCTCATCGTCGGTGCCAAGTTCGGCGCCGACGCCGAGCAGAGTCGAAAGGGCGACGCCCTGCAGCAGCTTCCAGGAATGATAATCGACCTTGTCTTCAAGCCCGGCATAGCCGCGGGCGTCGACGCCGGCGAGATTGTCGATCCGGATGGAAGATCCGTCCGGCATGACGATCCGGCTCCAGACAAGCAGCGCCCGCGACTGGCCGAACGCGATGACACTATCATAGCGCCCGATCAGGCGGGCACCCTGCGGCACGAGCACGGTTTCGCCGGTCACCGTATCATAGACGGGGCTCGTCACCTGCGCGATGACTTGACCCGGAAGGTCGGAGTTCACACCGGTTAGCAGGGTTGCCGGGATGATCGTGCCCGCCATCAGCTGGTAGGGCGAAACAGGCGTCTCGAGCCGGTGCGGATTGTAGATCGAGGGATCAGGCTCTTCGCCCAGAAAATCCAGTTTCCTCACCTGGCGGTTCGGATCTTCGCTGAGCGACGACCCGAACGCCCCCTCGCGAGACGGTGCAAAGTCCGACAGGTCCGGAAAACTCACAGAACCAGACGCCGCGGACGCAACACTACCGACAACCCTCTTCGATCCCGCACTGGCGCCCACCTGGAAAAACACCCCACTCCCGCGCGCCGCGTCCGTCAACGCCGCTTCGCGCGCCCTGAGTTCGGTTTCCAGCGCCGCCAGCTGTTCGCGCATCGGACTCACCTCCGGCGCGTCTTCCTCCGGCAGGCGCATACGCCCTTCACGCTGCGCCTTCAGGATCGGCGTCCCGAGGTCACCCGGAAGCGGCGGCCCGAGCACGTCGTCCCTCGGCGGTAAATCTCCATAGGATTTCGGAAGCGTGGCCAATCCGTCCGCCTCCGGATTATGACCGGTATTGTAGAGTTCGCGGACTGGACCGCCGGCATCCTCCTTCGGTCCCTGCAGGGCAAACGCCAGCGAGCCGAGGACGATTGCACTGCCGGTGCCGACAAGCACCATAAGGGCCCGCCTGGAATACCGCTTCACGGGCCGGGGTTTCCCTCGGATTTCCAAAGGCTGGGGCGCAGGGGAAGCCGCTTCTGTCATGGCTTCGCGCTTCCAAGGTCATTGCGCGCGATCTTCACGACATCCTGGCGCTTTTCGCCGAGGCGCAGTTCGGCGCGGGCGAACAGGCGGTCGACGACATAATAGTTGCCGGACATGCGATAGTTGACGAGCTGGGACTTGCCGTCCCGGCCGATGACGAACAGCGCCGGGGCCTCGCCCTGGTCGAGACGGGCCGGGAACTGGATATAGACCTTGCGGCCGTCATCGAACACTTGGGTAGGCCGCCAGTGCGGCGCATCCCCGTCGATATCGTACCGGAACTTCAGCCGGTCGAGCTGAAGTCCGGCTGGCGAAGGGGAGGTTGCAACCCGTGCCGCGCTGGAACCCGCCACCCGCGTCACCAGTTGCTGGTCGGCATAGCGCCAGGAGACGGCCGCCATATAGGTTTCCTCGAACGCGCGGAGTTCAAGGTGATAGGCGCGAAGGCTCGTCGTGATGATAAGGTTGGTCTTGAGGCCGGCCTGTGTCGGTTTGATCAGGATATGGGCCTGCGCCTCTGCGCCTGTGCCCGAGACCGTGTCTCCCAGGACCCAGCGGACCGTGTCGCCGGCCGAAACGGAGACAAGCTCCTCACCGGGCTGGAGGACGATGTCGGTCACCTGTTCCGGGGCGCAATAGACCTGATAGAGGGCGCCCACGGTATAGGGATAGACCTGTATCGCGTTCATGTAATTGTCGAGAGACGGCTCGATCGCGGCCTTTCCGTTCGCAGCCTCGATCGCCTGGTAGGGCTTGAGAGACGGCGCCTCCGTCTTTGTGGGCATGGGCTTCAGCTGGCCGGGCACGGCCCCCGACACGATGGTCGGCGTATAGGTGCGGTAGACGACCGGTTCCGGGGCCAGCTCGGTGTTCGTGACCTCTGTTTCCTCCACATCCGGGGCGAGATAGAGATCTTCGACATAGTCCGGTTCATCGAGGGTGATGTCGGGACCGCGCGATGCGGGCAGAGTTTCGCATGCCGCCAAGGCAGACGAGGCAAGGAGGATCAGGGCAAGGCGTTTCATGAGGAATGCTCCTATTGATGGTCTTTCGACCAGTTGAGGCCGTGGACGTAGAGGCCGAGGGGGTTGGCCCGAAGAGCTTCTTCGGTGCGGGGCGGGTCGATGACGATCGAGAACACCCCCGTATGGGTCGACTGGGCGGTCTCGGTGCCGTTCCGGTAAGCGGTCTCGCGCCAGCGGACGGTGAAACTGTCGTCGGATGCGCGCACGACGCTCGTGACATCGACCGAGACCGAGCGCTTGCCGACATCCGTAAACGGATCATTGTCGCGGGCATAATCGTTCAGCGTCGCTGCCGCCCGGTCGGTCGCATAGGCATAGGCCTTCAGCCAGTTCTGGCGGACGACGACCGGATCGATGGAAATCGAACGGGTGTTCTTCACAAACTCGGCGAGGTGATAGGCGATCTGTGCATCGGTCGGCTCATAGCGCCCGTCGGCGGGACCGACGGCGCGCACCGCACCCTCGCCGGTCAGTTCCACTACATAGGGCGTGACGATCGATTGGGTCGACCGCCAGACAAGGCCGCCGGCCAGAACAAACGACAAGGCAAGGCTGCCGAGGGCCGCGAACCGCCAATTGGCCGCCTGGACGCGGGCCGACCCGATCCGGTCGTCCCAGGCCTGCGCGGCGCGCTGGTAAGGTGTCACCGGTTCCGGTGTCTCGCCATAGCGGGTGGAGTTTCGCTTCCAGAGCATTGTCTAGTCCTCGTCTCTCTTCAGTTCGATCGATGTGCCGCCACCCGGCCGGTCGCCGTCGCGCACGGCCGCGGCTGCCATCATGCCGGCATCGCGGGTCGACTGGTCGCGCCGTATGCGCCGGGCCCAGTCGGGAGATGCGTTGGGTCCGCCTGTCGGCGCTGCATTGGGCGTGCCGGTCCCGCCGGTCGCCGCAAAGGCAGCCCGCGCGCCTGCCTGGTGGCTTGTCCCGGGGGATCCGAAGGCGCGCCGGGCAAAATTGCGAGCCCCGGACGCGGCCGCGCGAGCACCCGCGCCTGCGACCCCTCTCATGCCCGCCATGGCGGCTCCAGCGCCTGTCTTGCCGGAAGCTGCGGCGTTCATCTGGTAGGCGGTCCGGGCCCCGCCCGTCATGGAGGCCGCCGCGCCGACGGCGCTGCGGGCGCCACCGGCAGCTGCTCCGATACCGGACTTGGCAAGGCTGCCGCCCGCAACGGTACCGGCGGCAACGCCTGCGGCCGTGCCGATGGCGGCCCCGGCCCCCAGCTGCGGCGCACCGGAGACGAGCCCCGTGGCGATGCCGGGCCCGAACAGGCCAAGCGCCAGCATGGCGAGCGAACCGAGGATGACGGAGGCGGCCTGTTCGAGCGTCACCTCGTCCGGCTGGAAGGTGGATGTGATGGAGGAGAAGATCGTCGAGCCGATGCCGACAATGATCGCCAGCACCATGAGCTTGATGCCGGAGGCGATGACATTGCCGAGGACTTTCTCGGCGAGGAACGAAGTCTTGTTCCAGAGCGCGAACGGGATCAGCACGAACCCGGCCAGCGTCGTCAGCTTGAACTCGATGATGGTGACGAAGAGCTGGATCGCGAGGAAGAAGAAGGCCAGCAGCGTGATGATCCAGGCGAGGAACAGGACCGCGATGATCACGAAGTTCTCGAAGAAGGCGAGCGGGCCGGTGAGTTTTTCGATCTCGTCGAGGAGGGGCAGCGCCGCATCGAACCCGGTCGCGGCTATGAACCCTGGCTTCATGATGTCCTCGGCTGTGATCGTGCCGCCGGTGGCATTCAGCCCTAATTGAGCGAAGCTGGTGAACACAATGTCCGAGAGAAGCGCGAAATTGCCGAGGATGAGCGCGAAGGCGCCGACATAGAGGACTTTCTTGAGGAACCGTCCGACAATGTCCGTGTCCGGACCCATGGCCCAGAAGAGGCCTGCCAGTGTGATGTCGATGGCAATGAGCGCGGAGGTCAGGAAGGCGACATCCGGCTGCAGCAGGCCAAAGCCGCTGTCGATGTAAGAAGAGAAGGTCGCGACGAACTGGTCGATGACGCCGAGGTCTTCCATCGCCCTAATCCCTCGTATAGGCGACGCCGTCGCCGACGAAGCGCTTGTGACGGATGCGGGCCTGTTCCCGGGTGGCGGCCCGGCGCGATTCTTCGAGCGCCACCATCCGGTACTGCGCGGCCATCAGCTGTTGCATCTGCATCTGCTGTTCGACCGAAAGCGCGACGAGCTGGTTGCCGGCCTGGGCAACAGACAGGTTGCCCGTGGCGGCCTGGCTCTCGCCCACAAGGTCGGTCAGGGTCTCTCGCGCGTCTGCAATCGAGGTCACGATACCCGACTGGACCTGGATCGAGGCGCGGAACGCGTCGCGGCTGATCCGCCACTGGTCGGCGGCCTCGGCGACGATCTCTTCATTGCTGAGGTCTTCATAGGAGTCCGGGAAGGCTTCGCGGTACTGGCGCTCGCTCTTCTCGACTTCGTAGGTGACCTCGCCCGCTTCGCGCATCAGCGTCTCGATCCGTTCGAGCAGGCGTTTCAAGTGCTCGATAGAGGCATAGTCGAGGCGCTTCAGGTCCTCGGCCTGGTTTACCAGCATCTGGGCTTCATGCTGCAGCTGCTGGATCTGGTTATTGATCTGTTCGAGTGTGTGCGTGGCCGTCAGGATATTCTGGACGAGATTGGTCGGATCAATGACGACATCGCCGACACCGAGCAAGGCGTTTGCCGGAAGCGGTGCGAGGCTCAACGATGAGACCGACCCGAGCAGTAAGGCGATCATTCGGCGGCGCATGGCATTTCTCCTTCCGTTCCGATCAGGTCTGCAGCCCAGTGATGCCCGCGGGCTGCAAGCCAGACGGGCGCGAACCGGTCCGGTCCTGAAGTGACCAATACGTCCGAAATCAGCTTCTGGTCGGCCTTCGACCCGGCAGCACAGAAGGCGAGGGCGACAGGCCCAAGGTCCAGATCGAACAGGCGGTTGCCGTCCGGTGTCTGAACATAATAGTCCCGCTTCGGCGTCGCCCGTGCGATCAATTCGACCTGGCGGGCATTGAGTCCGAAGCTCTCATACGCTGCGCGCTGCGAGGGCTCCTCGGCCCGCGCATTGGCAAGGAAGATTCGCGTGGGTGCGCTTTCGATGAGGCTTGGCGCAATCGCGCTTGCCGCGATGTCCGACAGGCTCTGTGTCGCGAACACGACCGAGACATTCTTCTTGCGGAGTGTCTTCAACCAGTCGCGGAGACGCCCGGCAAACATCGGATGGTCGAGGAACAGCCAGGCCTCGTCGAGGATCAGCATTGTCGGCCGGCCATCGAACCTGGCTTCAAGTTTCGTGAAGAGGTGCGCGAGCACCGGCGGGGCCACCCGCTTGTCCTGCATCAGCGCGTCCATTTCGAAGCAGAGCGTGTCGCCGGTTTCGAGATTATCCTCATCGGCATCGAGCAGCGCGCCATAGGGCCCGGCGAGCGTGTAGGGCTCGAGCGCCTGCCGAAGGTCCGGCATCTGGATGAGGGCCACCAGCCCGGTCAGCGTGCGCTGCGCGACAGGCGCCGCGCCGAGGCTCTGCAGAGCGGTCCAGACGGCCTGCTTCACCTCCGGCGTCACCGTTACAGCTTCTTGTTCGATCAGCCCCAGCACCCAAGCCAGTGCCGAGGCGAGGCCTGTCTCACTGTCCACATCGCGAAGTGGCTGGAAGGCGAGGTCGCCGTCTATGCCGAGGTCGTACCAGGTGCCGCCCAGCGCGAGCGTCGCGCAGCGCGCTGACGCGCCCTTGTCGAAGGTGAAGACCTGGGCCTGTTCATAGCGGCGGAACTGCAGCGCCAGCAGCGACAGGAGAACCGACTTGCCGGCGCCGGTCGGCCCGACCACCATCATGTGGCCGACATCGCCCTGATGCGTGACGAGCCGGAATGGTGTCGAACTGGCAGAGCGCGCCATCAGGAGCGGCGGGCCGGAGAGATGCGCATTGCGCTCGGGTCCTGCCCAGAGCGACGAGAGCGGCGCCATATGGGAGAGGTTGATCGTGTTCAGCAGCGGCTGGCGGACATTGGCATAGGCTTCGCCCGGCAGGGTGCCGAGCCAGGCCTCGATCGCGTTGACGCTTTCGAATACGCAGGTGAACCCGCGCCCGCGGATGACGCGCTCGACGGCGCGGATCTGGTCTTCGGCGATCGCGGCATCTTCATGCCGGACCACGATCGCGGTCGTGCAATATCCGAACGCGACATGGCCGGCGCCGAGGGCCTGCAGGGCCTCGTCCGCATCGGCCGCCTGATTGTCGGCATCGGTGTTGAGCAGAGTTGCCGGCTCATTGGTGAGGATTTCTCGGAGGTAGGAGGTCAGCGACCGGCGCTTCGCAAACCAGTTGCGGACGTAGGCATTGAGCGTCTTCTCGGCGTCCGGCTTGTCGAGCGGCAGGAACCTGGTCACCCAGCGATAGGCGAAGCCGAGCTGGTCGAGTTCTGACAGGAGTCCCGGTTCGCCCGTTGCCGGGAACCCGTTGATCGTCAGGACTTTCAGCGTTTCCTCGCCAAGGCGAGGTGAGAGACCGCCGGTCAGGGACGTATCGACCAGGAGCGCATCGAGACACATGGGCACGGACGGCGCCCGCACCTCCTGCCGTGTTTCCGAGATACAGGCATGGAGATAGGTCAACGTCTCGTCATCATCCAGGAACCTGGCCTCGGGCATCAGGTCCGCCATCATGTCCCGGGCACGGGATGTTTCGGTTTCGAAATGGGCGAGATGCTCGCTCCAGAACGCCGCCGGGGCATCTGCGGGATCGTCGATGAAGAGTTGCTCGATCCTTGCTGTCCGGTCGGCCGGCGGCATCCAGGTAAGGGTGAGATAACAGTCCGTCTCGAAATGCCGTCCGGCCTCCTCGAAGGCCGCGCGGCGTTCCTCGTCCACCAGCCAGGCCGCCGGATCGCGCCAGGTGCTTTCGGGATAGGTGACGGAGGGCCGCCGGTCGGCTTCGATATGCAACGCCCAGCCGGAGCCGAACCGGCGGAGAAGATTGTTCATGCGTGCGGTGACCGCGACCAGTTCCTCCGCCGTCGAACTTTCAAGATCGGGGCCCCGATAGGCGATGGTGCGCTGGAGGCTGCCATCCTTGTTGAGGACAATGCCGGGCGCGATCAGGCAGGCCCATTTGAGATGGTCTGCGAGAGAGGCCGGGCGGGCGCGGTATTCTCGGAGGTTCAGCATGCGTAATAGGCCTTCTGGCGGATGTGCCGGATCAGCACGTCTGTGAATTGCGGATCGCGCCTTGCGGCGAAGACGCAGATCCCCTGCGCCACGATCCAGAAGACGAGCCCCACCACCCAGAGCTGGAGGCCGATGCCAAGCGCGGCGGCTAGCGTGCCGTTGACGATGGTCGCAAGCCTTGGCGCCCCTGCGAGCAGGATCGGCGCCGTGAGCGAGCGGTGCACCGGCACGCTGTAGCCGGGCGGGAGGGGCGAGACGTCCGCCATCAGAGCGTTGCCCCGCCGCCGAAGGAGAAGAAGGAGAGGAAGAACGACGTTGCCGCGAACGCGATCGACAGGCCGAACACGATCTGCAGGAGCTTCCGCATGCCGCCGCCGCTCTCGCCGAAGGCGAGGCCGAGGCCGGTCAGGATGATGACGATGGTCGCTAGGATCTTGGCGACCGGGCCCTCGATGGATTCAAGGATCGATTGCAGCGGGGCTTCCCAGGGCATGCCGGAGCCGGCCGCATGGGCGGGGAAGGCAATTGCCGCGACAAGCAAACTCAGGCTGAAGCCCTTGATCATGTCTCTGTTCATTGGGGTGGTGTCCTTTCAGGTGCGGTTGAGAGAAGCGGTTCAGAAAAAGGCAGGCTCGGCAGGACGAGCTGCAGGTCCGGCTGGACAGGGCTGAGGTCGTATCCGCCGCGTCCGAGGCCATTCATTCGCGCAACCGTCTCGACCCGGTGCCGGCCGGCGCGCCGCGAGATGTAGACGACGCAATCGATCGTTTCGGCGATCAGATCATGCGGAACCTGAGCGGATGCCTCGCCGATCAGCTGCTCGAGCCGGGAGAGGCCGCCGAGGGCTGAGTTTGCGTGCAGGGTCGCGATCCCGCCCGGATGGCCGGTATTCCAGGCCTTCAGCATGTCGAGCGCTTCGGCGCCGCGGACCTCGCCGATGATGATCCGGTCGGGACGGAGGCGCAGGGTCGAACGGACAAGATCTGCCAGCGAGACCGATCCCGGCTGCGTCCGCAGCTGCACGGAATCCTCCGCTGCCGAAACAAGCTCCCGCGTGTCTTCAAGGATGACGAGCCGGTCGCCGGTCCCGGCGATCTCGGCCAGGAGCGCATTGGCGAGCGTCGTCTTGCCGGAGCCCGTACCGCCGACCACGAGAATGTTCTCGCGCTCCAACACTGCCCGGCGCAGGGCCTCGGCATGATGGGCTGCCATGACGCCGGATGTCACATAGTCGTCCAATCCGATCACCCGGCTCGCGGGCTTGCGGATCGAGAAACATGGCCCCGGCGCAACCGGCGGCAACACGCCCTCGAACCGTTCGCCGCCGATCGGCAGTTCGGCCGACACGATAGGCGAAGCCGCATCCGCGCGCCGTCCCATATGGCTGGCAACCAGGCGGATGACGCGCTCGGTGTCGGCGGGAGAAACCAAGCCGGTCTCGGCCCGTCCGCTTCCATGCCGTTCGACCCAGAGCCTTCCATCGGGATTGATCATGATCTCGACCACGGCGGGATCCTCCAGCGCCGCGACGATCTCGTCTCCGAGCGCCGTCACCAGCATGGCGCGGGTGCGTGCGAGACTTGCGGCGTCACGCATCGGCCCGCTTCTCAGTCAAAGATCCAGTATCGCTTTCGAAGCTGGCCGCTTCCGCGGTTACGTCCTCGACGGCATTCTGGAGAATGCGCTGGCCGGAGCGGAGGGCTTCGGCGACCTGCCGCACGAACAGATCGAACCGAAGATCGCCCTTTGCTCGGGCGGCCTCCACCTGGTTCGCAGGGACCGGCGGGGTCACCGTCAGGAAGTAATGCACGAAGGTCGCGAGCGTTTCGGCAAGGACCAGATTGTCCCGCTCGATCCGCCCGAACTGGCGCGTCAGCCGGTCGAGCCGGCGATTGATGGCGGCCTCGCGCTGATTGTCGGCTTCGCCCGCAAACCAAGCAGTCAGCGCCTTGTCGACGATGGCGCTTTCGGAGAGACCGGGGCGCTTGGCCATGGCCTGCAGCCGGTGATGCGTCTCAGGCGAGATATAGGGCTGGATACGGGGCTTCATTGACCATTCCCCGTCAGATCGATGCCGGTCGCCTGTTCGAGACTGTCGGCTTGCACAAGCGCGTCGAAGAGGCTCGGTTGCGGAGCGCCGCGTGACTTAGCCTGCGGCTTGCCGGTCCTGGCGGGCACAGAGACCTGCGCGCGCTCCCTGGCGGCATCGCGCGCTTTCTGAGGCCCGAGGCCCTCGCCGTCGGGCTCAAGCTCGGCGGCCTGCATCAGACCTTCATGGATCGATCGGACCTCCGTGCCCCAATCATCTTCCGAGGCTCCCAGAATGGCTGTCGCAAAGTTAGGCTCTTCCTTCAGCCGTTCAGTGAAGTTCTGGTCTTCATAGTAGCGGAGCTT
>DHZF01000101.1:13428-48788 GCA_002414505.1 Hyphomonas sp. UBA5111
CGGGCGGTTTCCTGGCGCGACACCATCTTGTGCGAAAGCCAGGGCGCCAGGCGGTGGCCGGCATAGTTCTTCATTGCCCGCTGTTCGGTCTTGGTGCCGAGCGCATCGGAAATCCGCTTGGCCGTCCGCTCGTCATTGGTCGCGAACGCGACCCGCACATGGCAATTGTCGAGGATCGCATTGGACGGGCCATAGGCCTTTTCGATCTGGTTCAAAGACTGGGCGATCAGGAAGGCCTTGAGGCCATAGCCTGCCATATAGGCGAGCGCGCTCTCGAAGAAGTCGAGCCGGCCGAGGGCAGGGAATTCGTCCAGCATGAACAGGACCCGCCGGCGGGATGTCGGCTCCGACACGGACACCTGCGGCGCCAGCAGCCCGCAGGCTCCCAAGATATTGAGAGCCAGCGACTTGCTGCGCGCTAGCACTGACGGACGCACATCCAGATGTTCCGTCAGCCGCCGCCCGACCTGGTTGAGGATGAGGCGCATCAGCGGCTTCGTCCGCGAGAGGTCTGATGGCGGCACGACCAGGTAGAGCGAGAGCGGCCGGTCGCCGGACACCAGGTCCTCGATCCGGAAATCGCTCCGGGACGTCACTTCCGCAATCACCGGATCGCGATAGAGCGACAGGAAACGCAGCGCCGTGGACAGCACGCCCGAGAGTTCATTCTCCGACTGGTTCATCAGCTCTCGCGCCGTCTCGGCGACCACGGGATGAACCTTGGGTGCCTCGCCCGTGCCGAGATGATTGGTCCGGAGCATGATCGACAGGGTCGTGCGGAAGGTTCGATCGGGATCGGCAAGGAAGCTCGCCACACGTGCGAGTGTTTTTTCCCGCTCTGCATAGAGGACATGCAGGATGACGCCGACGAGCAGCGAGTTCGCCTTGTCGACCCAGTGCCCGAGATCGCCGAGCTTTCCCTGCGGGTCCACGAGAATGTCGGCAATATTCTGGACATCCCGCACCTCGCAGGGACCCCGCCGAACTTCCATCAAAGGATTGAAATGCGCCGAGGCGACATCGGTCGGATCGAACCGCAAGCAATGCGAGAATTCTGAGCGCCAGCCTGACGTCAGCTGCCAGTTCTCGCCTTTGATGTCATGCACCAGGACCGAATGTGGCCAGGAAAGAAGAGTGGGGACAACAAGGCCGACACCCTTGCCCGACCGGGTCGGCGCAAAGGCCATGACATGGTCGGGGCCGTCATGGCGGAGATAGGAGCCTTGGGCCTGTCCCAGGAACACGCCAGCTGGTTTCAAGAGACCTGACTTACGCAGATCCCTGCCTTCCGCCCAGCGTGCCGACCCGAAGGTCGAGACCCGCTTGTCCCACCGGGCCCGGAGGATCGAGCCTGTCACCGCAATCACGATAGCGGCAACGCCGCCCGAGCCGGCAATCAGTCCGCCCCGGTCGAACACATCCGGCGCATAGGCATCGAACGAATACCACCAGCCGAAGAAGGCCCACGGCACATAGATCGGCACGTCCAGGATGACGACAAGCGGCTCACCCAGACGCGGCGACCAGCTCAGCGACCAGGCCGTCCATTCGGTCGCGCACCAGAGCGCCACCAGGACGACAAGCAAGACGAGGATGATCTGCCAGAAGAGGTTCGTGCCATGTTTCATGACACTGAACCTGGCCAATCAGCCTCTCAGTCTCCAGAGAGGGAATTGGGGGGAATTTGTGGGGTATCCAGAAGGCGCAAGCACCAAAGGGCGGCTGAAGTGAAGTTCAGGGAGCAATGTGTAGGGTCAGAAATATCCCTTTAGCGGTCGTTAGCGAGCGCGTCGGGACGTTCCTGAAAGCAGACACTGAGTCACGTTCCCGATCAGCCACTCTCACGAGCTGGTGGCACTAATACTTGAGAATGCCGGTATAGTTCCGTACTCAGCCGACCGAGTTCATGACCCTTTTGAGAGCGTCTGAATACGCTTCAGCAGTGTTTCCCCAGCCGGTACGCCGGCAGCTGAAATCGCGACCGCGATCGGGCACCAAGTCTCCGCCTGTGCTTTTGTATGTATGCAGTCTTTCGCAATTGTGGCTACGCGCTCGCCAATCCTCGCCGTGCTCCAGAAGCCATCCTCGGCTTTGGCATGCCATTCAGCTGCAACTCGTTCTAGAGGCGCAGCTGAAACCTGTGTCGGGAGAAGATCCATCATATCGAGATAAAGCGTTGCAATTGTCGGGCAGGGGCCAGCGTCGACGGCCAATTCAGTCAAGGTATCGGAAAACGCAATCAGTTGCGCTTCACTGAACTCGCGCGCGTAAGAAACGCGGTCACCAAAGCCTCGGACTTGTTTCATGAAAAGGGTCGAAAGCAAATCATTGAGATGGATTTCAACCCGGCCATTCCTAGACCATTTATGGCGTTCCCATTGCTTGCGCGATTTCATCGACTTCCAAAGCCGCGCTCTCAATTTGGCCAGATGGTCGGTGTCGGTCGTGCCGCCTTTGAGATGTTGGATATCGCTTTCGATCAAGCAGGCCGCGGCGACGCTGAAAAACACTTCGGAGGAAAACTGATCGAGCAGCGCAAAGATCTGCTCTTCTTGTTTCGTCTCAGACCAATTTGAAGCGAGACGTGCGGCGCATTCAAAGAGCGGTGCGGTCCAGTGATTTTCAACATCAGGCGCATCTGCATCTTCATCCGGTCCGCCATTTGCCTGCACTAGCCAGTCCCGATTGGCGAGAAATAGGGCTTCGAGGGCGCCCGGATCCCCGACTTGCTTGAGGACCCCGATCCATTTGTCGCCGGTATGATAATCGAAGTGATAATCCGGAATTTCAGGTTGAGGCTGTTTTGGCGTAGGCGGCGCAGCGCCGCCGGGTAGGATAATACCGCGCCCTTCCGGGCGCTGGCGCATGGGCGGCGGGACGACCCAGCCTGGCTCTTCGCCTGCATCTGCGAGCCAGGCTAGTTCAGCTTCGACATGAGCCTTGACTTTGGCTTTCAACGTTCGATCGCGCTGTTCGAAAGCGCCGTCGGTTTCATCAAAATGAGCGCGACGCGGAATAAAGCAGGCTTGGAGCCCGGTGCGAATACAGGCTTTTAGCCTGTCTAAGCCCAGCGTCTCGGCGGCTCGCGGATAATGGTGCAGCGCAGCGACGGCACTCGGCGCATTCTTTAAGATTGCATTGAGCAGTTCTTCGTCGGATGGCCTCGTTTCTTCCGGACGGAAGAGATGGAGCAGGCCGACCAAACCGAGGGCGGCAGGGTCGTACATCACATCATAGCGCATATTGAGCCGTGGCCTGGTTGCGGGATCGAGGGCGCGATCAAAAATGGCGCGTAGCTTTGGCGCTTTGGCGCGAAGTTGCTCGCCGGAACATTGCCGAGCAAGAAAGGCCGCCGCGCCTAGGCGCGACAACCATGGATCATTCGGATCATGGTCCAGGGCGTCCTCTGGGGACGGTTCGGCGCTTTCGGTTTCCGCGAGCACGGCTTCAGCATCTTCGACCGAGGCGCTGACATCATTGGTCTCATCATCCATGGTCATGCGGATCGCGAGAGAGCGATTAAACGCCTGATGCTCTACCGCCGCCGCGGCAGAGTTCGTCGCCATCCATTCGGCCTGGTCCTCGGGCCAGTCATAGACCCAGCCTTGGAGCGGCGCGTCTTCCACCATCTGCGTCTCTTCGCGATAATTCTCGCGGTCTAAGGCGCGCCGTGCATAAGAGGCCATGAAGGCCGGTTCTTTCCAGTCGACCTCGGGCAGCTCCCAAGGCCCGAGCCGTTGAACGCCGGCGTCAAGACGTGCTTTCAAGGCCGTGAGTTCATCGGTCGGCACCCTTAGCGCGACCTGGATAAAGACGTCATGCAGCCCTGTGTGACGCGAGGGGCGCGCGGCGAGGCCCTGTTCAATGGGCCGGTCGCTTGCCGGGCCTTGGCGCAGGCGTCCAAGGCCGCCGCCTCTCAGGGTTTCGAGATAATCATATTGATGGCGTTCAAAATCTACGCTGAGCAGTTCGGGCGAGGCGAGCAGATCATGGAGGAGCGCGCCGCCAAGGATTCCGTGACACAGCGCCAAATCAGTAATGACCAGTAACAAGGCGCCCGAGATTGGCCCGTCGCCAGCAATCCGAGCCGCAACACTCTCGATGCCAGCGCCGTTTTCGATTTCGCGATGAGCCCAATGTTCGAGAGCGGCGAGGGCCTTGCCGACTAACTGCGAAGGCCCATGCCCGCGTGGCCAGCCATAGGAGTTACTCGGTTGGATCTTGCGGGTTTCGCCAAACAGTTCGAGTTCAAACGCGCCGCCGGTCTCGACTGTGGCTTCAGTCATCTTGGTCAGGGTCCGGATGAGTGAGAGACCTTGATCGGCATCGGTGTTTAATAGATCGGAGAAAGGTGTGATACCGCACTTGCCCAGGGTAAACAGGTGTTCCAAACGCGAAAGTCCGAGCCCGACCCTTCGCATGCGATCATCGCCGGACCGCTCATTATACTCCTGGCGCGTGGCTTCGATCAGTGCGGCAGCAAAGGCCGCGGGCGCAGCTTTCGGCAAGACGAAGGGATATTCCAAGAGCTCTGCGACTTCATCGACGGCACGATCAGACGCGGCAATCGCATTCAGGTATCGCTCGGCCGCACTGGGGTTCTTTTCCGCAAAGGCGGCGAGTGTCAGGCGCGCAGTGTCGACTGTATTACGCCCGGCTGGATACCGGATCGTTGGAGGTGGCTTGCCTGCGGGAATGTAATCCAACGAACGGTCTTCCACATGCGCTACAAGAAGGTCGGCGAAACGGTCCAGCAAAACGGGCGTGAGTTTCAGCTCTGTTGCGGCGAAGTACGCAATCCAGTTGTGCATGAGGTCTACAGCGCCGCGCAGCGCCTTTGATGGAAGCTCCCCAAATCTCAGAGCCGACCAGATGATGAGAGGCATCCAGAAGGCTGGGTCTGGTACGGCCACGGATTTCGTAGATATGGTTCCATTGCCATCGGGCGAGGGCACATTGACTTCAACTTCAATAGAGTGCGCGCCGATGACGAGCCGGGAGAGGCGTTCGGCAAGCTCGCCCTTGTCAGCGAGCAGAACAGCTTCATGACGCGCAAACAGTTTCGCGGCACTTTCGGATCGCACCAAAGCCAGAAGTGCCAATCCGGTCCAGCGTTCATCAGCTTCGCTCGTCTGCAGCTTTTTGACGGCGTTGGCCCACAGCTCATTATCGTCTTGTTCAGCGAGATGACGAAAAGCGAGTTCGACGCCGCGTTCGAGCCAGAAAGCGGGCGGACCAGAACCCGCTAGAGACATCAGTCGCTCCGGGTCTTCGCTGAGATATGCGGCGATCGCCCAATCCGAGAAGAGATCGTGCTTGAACTTGACGCGTTCAGTGGCGAGTTCGGTGAGGACGCCGTCTTCGATCAGCGAAGAGACCGCCCCCGCGTCGGCGGACTCAGGATTGAGGTCCACCACTGAGGCGCCATCCAATTGCGCGCGGACCACGGCGAGCAGGATTCTGCGGCGTGCACGAGCCTCGCCCTTATCGTCTGTTGACGTGTGGCCACCAGATTGCCACCAGCCGACTGCAAAGCCAGCCTCACTCACTAGTGCTCCGGGGGCAGACCTCGCCACGACGAAGCGCTTCAAGATGAAGGGATTGCGCGCAAGATGCTTGGCTGGATGATTTGGCGCGAGGATTGCCCCAAGCGCCGGCACGGCGTGCGCGAGGGCAACCGCTTCATCATCGTCCAGTCCTTCAATGGTCAGCGTCTCGCACGCCTCAAGGGCGCGCATGACCTCATCGCTGAAGGGCTGCGCTGCGCGCCAGCCCAAGCGGGCGGTGAAGACCAGCGTTAGCCCCGGGATCCTCGCCGCGGTTAGGATCAGATCTGAGACGGTTTTGCGCTCCCGCTCTGAGCGAAACCGATCGAGCCCATCAATATAGATGACGGCGCCGCCATCGCTGGCAAGATCAGTCAGGAAACGATCAGCGCTGACATCCAATCCCAGCTGGTGTTGCAGTGCGCTCCAGCCGCCGCTGGGCACACGGTCCGGCGCAAGTACAAGTGTGGGAGCGTGTTCGGCTTGCGCCGCAGCGGCGATTTTCAAAAAGGCGGATTTACCTGAGCCGCCGGTTCCGGTGATTTCCAGCACGCCGCTGCCGGACTGAGAATTCGCAAGCGCCACGTCTAGCGCCTGCCGTTTGGCACTGCGCAGCATGTGCGCGCCAGCGATTGTGGTGTCGGTGTCCGAGAGGGCAAATCTACTGAGCTCGGCGACTTTGGCGCGGGCCGCAGCCAGACGGGGTGCGGGGCCAATGGCGACCTTGCGTTCGGCGAGGAGCTCGACCAAGCGCGGGCGGTCGAGGTCGCCGCCAATCGCGTCGGTGCGCATCAACACGGAGACGAGTTCGCCGTAAGGGTCAGTTCGATCCTTTGTCAACGTCGCGGCGCGCCAACGGTCGGCTTGTTCCGCAATCGACCCTGCACGGGCGTAATCGAAACGGAGCACGCTGAAACGCCGCAGAAGGTCGAATGCCAAGCGAGCAGGATCGGCGCCGGCCTTGCCTAAATGGTGTTCAAAGGCGGTGACGAAATCGCGCATCGCCTGATTGCTGCGCCCGGGCGTGGCGAGCAATGTGCGAAACGAGCCCTCATCGCTTACGTGTTTGGCAAGCTCCAATGCTTCATGGACGCCATTTTCAATGGCACCGCTGGTTCGCTCAATGGCCACCGCGAAGCGACGTTCTGGATCTATGCTTTGCGCCGCAACCATATCGGCGACGATGTCGCCAAAAACAGTGTTCGATTTGGTGAAGCTGAGTGAGCGCTTGGCTTGGATCTCGAGGGTTTGGGTCGCGCCCTCCCAACTTACCCCAGTCAGAATGATATCATCCAGTGGGTGGCCCTGGTCCCGACGCTGGAAGGCGATTTTGCTGGCAACGGCTCCGGGAAGGCCAAAGCATTCGGTCTCTGCGAGGACAGCTAGCGCATAATGCACGCCGACCGACACTTCAAATTGCGGTCCGGCCGGACCAGTCATGCGCGGAGAGTCACCGGATGGTGTGTTGGAGGGGATAGGAAGGTCGGTCATGTATCGTCAGAAGGGGGGCGCCCGACGCTTTCTATGAATCTCTTATTTCTGAAACTGCGCCCCCAGCCGACGTCAGCCTTAGGCGCAATTGCAGAGAACCCAGGGATGTGTCGCAGAATTTGGAGCGCCGACATCTGAGTTATTAGATTTCCCTGCCTATCAGCAAATCGGGTTGAACCGACTCTGGCACTTCTTTTTGCAAGATTGCTTGCATAAAGGGCGCGTCGGATAATCTTCGATGAAGGTTTAGCATGCGCTTTTCCGCTTGGCCGATGAACGTCGAATAAAGCATTGGCAAAATCCGGACATTTTCGCCTTCGGTCCGCACGCCGTGCTCGCCGGCTTCAATCTGGTCGCCTAATACAAATCCTCGCACTTTGGTGAGATCATCAATGTGGCCCCGATTGTTGAGCTCTTTGATATACTTCCAAGCTTGGTTCTTTTCATCGCTTCCCAGCGGAACTCCGGGACGTTTTAGTTCAATGATGACCATAGATTCCGTTCCGGCCTCATTGCTTTCTTCATCAAACCGAGGCCGCGCATAAATTCCGAGCGTTCCCTCCGGAAGAACAACGAAATCTGGCCTGTTGCGCGAACCTTTTTCTATGCTCCCAAAGAGTTGCTGAATAACCGTTGTCATGCCGCGATTGGACGTGAACTCAATGCTCTCAAATTCCGGTCCAAATATCCACAACGCTTGTTCGAACAACGGCTGAAGCTCTTGAACTTCATCAGTCTCGGGATCGTCTGTTTTTCGCCTGATCTCTTCGATCAATTTTAGTCGCCGCGAGACCTCGTCCAATGCCGCTTTCGCCGTTTTTATCGACCACTCCTTCATCACGTCGTTCAGTGCATCAATGTCATCCGGTGAAATGTCGTGTAGTCGGTCTAGGAGCTCATATTGCGACTCTGCCATCTCCATTGTGGCCAACAATCCCATCACTTGATCAATTTGTTTCTCGCCAATCGTCGGGCACTTTTCGATCAACTGGGTTAGCATGCCATTCCACCGATCTTGGCTGAGTTTTGGCAATGCGCGAACTTGTTCGCGATGAGCTTCTTCGACTTTTGCCTTTGTCTCGCGCCGTCTCTCTTTCAGTACTTCGGCGATCACGTCTCTAATACGCTCATGCACCGCATCTTGTGTTGCTGCGAATTTCGGATTGTCCTTTGCAAAGCCCGACCAATCTGCCTTGACAGCGGGTTTAAGAAAGTCCGCAAGCACCACAAAGCTATAGCGTTTCGCCTCTTCAGTGCGACCGTCAATGAACTTGCCTTCAAAAGCGCGCCAATTGGCATGCCCCACCAACCGCCGGTGGACCCACCAAGCGATGCCGTGTTGCTTCGTCGTGCGGTCGGCTCGCTGAGCATCGATCGTTAACACCCGGGCGACCCCAACGTCTTCGACAGGAACATCTAACGTCTGCAGTGCGTCGTTCGGAACATCTTCAAAAGTCACGCGTATCCCGTCAACCGAGACTGCGAAACTCGGATCAAGCAAGAACCGAGTACTGAGCAATCCCCTGACATCATCTGCCGTTAAGTTGGAAGGGACCACGCTCTCAGCAACAATCTCCGTGCCATGACCTACAACGCCTTCGCTTTGATCCACAAGCTCGATCTCGATTGGATTGTCTTGGCCTTGACGGACGCGGTAGGTGACTTCCTCGCCATTGCACCAGGTGCGAACGCGATAAGGAGAAGAAAACAAAAAAGCCGCATGACGGCCGCGGCCATTTTGCCCGTAGACTTCTCGAGGGAGCGCGTCTCTAAGCTCCTCAGGCGGCGTTTCAGATGCACCCTGCGTATCGAGGCGATTGTAGTCGAGCGTACGCCAGCGTTTCTCGAACTGCGCCCGTGTCATCCCCTTGCCATTGTCCTCAATGCGAAATGGCGTTCCTGACTTTCTATCTGGCCAATCAATCGTTACCTTTGTAGCGTAGGCGTCCCAAGAGTTGGCAACCAGCTCGACTAGCGCTGTCGTTGGATCAGACATAATCTGCCCGGCATGCTTCCCTAAAAAGCGCTTGTCAAAAAGTGTTCCTTGCTCAGCCATGTCGACGCGCTGCAATTTCCTGCTTTGGTTGCAGTATCTACATTAAGCAGCGTCGAATAAACTGGCCAGACATTTTAGGTCTCGGCTTCTCAGGTTTTTGAATATCTCCTGTCGGGATCATTCAGGCGTCCCAATCCCGCGCCCCAACATCCAGGAAATCCTCCCCCCGCGCACGACGCCGGACACCTCCATCCCGCGCCGCTGTTCAAGCACTTGCCGCCAGGGAACAATCGTAAAATCCCGCTGTCGCTCGATGACGGCAAACTTCCCGCTCACCCGCGAGACCGGCTCGCGGTAGGCGCCGTCCACATGGCCCCGATCCGGCGCCGGTGAATAAGGCTTCCCGATCTCGTCACTCAGTGACCGGCCCGCCTGCGCAAGGTCGCGCTTCAACAGCTCAGACTTCTGTGCTGCGGATAACCCTGCGCCTGCCTCTACCTTCATTCCGATACCGGCCAGAAACGCACGCCGCTTCACCTGCGCGTCAGCGACCTCCTGGCCAAACCCAATCGGCACACCGGATGGAGGAGGTGCTTCATCCAGCCAGGTCAATCCAAGCGCAGATTCCTGATCCTTCAGCCCAAGTTCAGACCGCACGAGCAATTGCGCCGACCTGAACCGTGCCTGTGCCCGCTCATACGCTTTCGCGCGATCCAGATAATCCAGTGGGATTTTCCAATCCGCCTCCGCCGTCCGTTCGACGTGACCAGCGCGCCTCAAGGCTTCCAGTCTCCTCACATGCGCCGCGACAAATTCCGGTGCCGATCGCGGATCATCGGCCTGGTGCAGGCTTGCCGAATAGGTCCCGCCATTAGCCCGCGCGATCCCGTCGATCGTGATGTCTGAAGGTTTCGGCTCAAGATTTGGTGGCGACACAGTGACGATCGCGCCGCGCTTCAGATCCTCGACTTCGCCGGCAACACCGAGTTCAACAAACACGGCGCGGCCGTCGAGACTGTCGATGATGGCGTAGGCTCGATCATGCGCTTTGCCCGTGAGGCCCGTCTGTAGGACTGCACCCGTCACGCTCCGCCCATCCGGATCGGACTTGTCAAAGATCGCGTCCGCATCCAGTCGCCGGTCTCCGCGTCCTGCGAGCGCGCGGTTCATCGTCTTGATGATGTCATGACGCTCGGACAGGTCTCGCAGGATGTCCCGGAAATTCTCCCGCATCTGCCAACGTCCGGCGCCGAGCTTCTGGGCAAGCCCAAGCCGTTCCAGTGTCCTGAGCCGGGCGGCATGCAGGGTGCGATAGTGCGAGGGACTTTCCTTCAACAGGAACTCCCCCTCAGGATCGATCTGCCTGGCGATGAAATGATCGATCCGCGTCACCCGTTCGGCGGCAACCTCGGCATTGAGTTTCCGCTCCTGTTCGAGCCTTGTCTCCGGGCCAAGCTCCAGCGTGACCAAATCCTCCGCGCGCTCTCGGATTCCATGCGAGATGTACGCCCGCGGCATCACAAGATCGGAGCCATCTTCACGGCGTCCTCGGATCACCAGATGCGCATGCGGCCGGCCCGTATCATGGTGCACGGCGCCGACCCATTCGAGGCGCGTGCCGAGGTCGGTTTCCATCTGCGAAACGAGGTCTCGGACGAAGGGCTTGAGGTCGGCGATTTCGGCGCCATCCTCGGGCGAGACGATGAACCGGAAATGATGCCGGTCGTCGGCAATGGACTTGGTGAGGTCGGACACGCCCGCATCCTCGCTCATGGCGTCGAAGAGTTTGCCGCGATCCTTCTCTTCAAGCGCGGCGTCCCGGCGAATGTATCCGATGTGCGCGGCAAGGGCGGCTGTGCTCGACGCCGACATGCGCACGATGCGCGCCTTGACGATGACGCGCCGTTGTCCGCCGCGCGGGGCAGGACGCGGACGAGCCGGCAGGGCAGTGCGCCTAACGCAGCCGGCAGAGGACAGGGCTTTCGTCATCCGCGTGAGATAAGTCTTCGCACGTCCCCCTGATCCAGTGGACCGAATCCTGCCAGGTCTCGGCGTGAACGGGTTGTCCGGCGGCGTGCTCATTCCGGCTGATCCGGCGGGAAACAGGCCAATTTTCCGGAATGGAGCCACCCGATCCTGTCGTCTTCATTGAGTATTCGCTCAGATGACGGAGCTATGCCGTCAGGGATGGAACCATAAAAATCGATGTGCAGACAAGGCGATGCCCCCTCATTGGCTCCATGAGCTTTTATCTTGCATTCCGTACCGCCCCCTAGTTGCCCTCTCATTCCGTCTGGTCGCGCCTGAACTGCGGGGCCCATCCAGACAGCCCGGCCGATGATGTCGGTCTTCCGTACGGCACCAAAATACCGCCCATCAAAGGAGTCCTGTGTGCGGTCCGACAGGAGCAGGACTTCATGAGGAAGGAGGCGGCGGCAAGTCCGCCAGGGCGAAGGGAGCGGTCGTCCTGTCTTGTCTGCCGCGAGAATTCGGACGGTGGGCACGTCGTTGATTTCCAGGACACCGCCGGTATCACAGACAGTGTCGCCTTCGAGCGCGGCAACAGTCTTGATGACGGGGATTGCGCGCGGAAGGTATCCCCGCTGCGATGCAAATTCGGCCGCTTTCTGGGGCAGGTTCGAGACAACCTCATCACCACGCACAACGTGCTCAAGGGGCTCTATCCGATACCATCCCTGCGGTGCGCTTTCGCTCGGATTGTAGAGCAAAATGGATGGTAGGAGCCCTGTTGCGGGAAGCGCAATCAGTGCCGATCCAAGGAATGAAAGCGTGGTCCAGTACACTTTCCGAAGCCGTCGGTTCGTACGTTTGGAATTGACCCGGTTATGATCCATGACGAGGCTTCCGCGACTTGTTCCAGACCGTCGAAAATGCATTGAGATCTTCGAGATGATAGACGACGGTTCCGCCATGTTTTCGGTATTCGGGGCCGTCATTCGACCAGCGCCAGTTTTCCATTGTACGTGCTGAAATGCGCAGGTAGCTGGCGGCTTCCTGTGTCGTCAGGAACGGGCTTTGTGGAGTATTCGGTTCGCTCATTGCTTTGCTCCCGGTACAGCCAGAAGGAAGCAGAGGCAGATCTTAATTGGCAGGGTCGAAGTCGCCCTGAACCCGAAATCACCCTGCAGGTAACCAAGATTTCCAATGACCCGCTGCGTGCGGCAGCGGGTCCACATTCCTGGCGCCTTCAGAAAATTCAAGCAGGGAAAAGCCGCCCCGGAGGTGTTCTCCGGAGCGGCTTCGATGGGATGTGATGCCGGATCCTAGTCCCTGGGGTTCCAGAGGATCACGTGGCGGCCTTTCTTGCCCTTGACCGGAGCGAGGTTTGCATAGATCCGGCGGGGACCGATTTGCGGATCGGCGAGGGTCAGCGAGACATATTCGCGTCCCGAAGACTTCGCCTTGCGCATCCAGCCGCCGCCGATTTCGGTCGAGGTCTCTCCGGCGAAGATGCGGTAGTCCGGTTGGCCTTCAGAGGCTTTCTCGCCATTCTTCTCGATGCGGATGGCCGCATTAAGGTTCATCATTGCGAGGGTGCCTTCAAAGCCGGCCTTGGTCTCGCTGACATATCCGAGTGCGTTTGCCATTGGGGTTCTCCTTTTCGTTCCTTTGGCTTGGTCTCCGGGGACCCCTTGTCCCCGTCGACGCCGGACCGTGAGGACGCTCTGAGCCGGTCCTGAACCCGCTCTCTTGCGCGCTCGTTTATCCGAAAAGTGGGAACCACTTTTCGGGCGAGACGCGAGGCGGGGCGCAACGCAGTGGAGCACCGGTCGGACGGAGAATTTTGCTGCGCGAGGAAGGCGCGAAGCGGCGGGGAAAATTCTTCGCCCGTCCGGTTTCAGGGCCGGGTCAGCGCGTCCAGGTCATACGGCAAGAGACGGGAACAAGGGGGCCGAAGACGGCTGCCGATGGAAGGGAGTAACCCACTCCCGCATGCGCTCTGATATGTCTCACGAGACCTTGAGACGGGCGATTTTTCGGCAGGCATTCTTATCGATTGAACCCCACTTCGCGCGCATCCGCATGCTTAAACCCGAATGTGAAAAGCCGCCCGATGCCAGGCACCGGACGGCTCGCACTCTGCCTGAGAGGAGGAGACGAAACTCAGGCAGCGTCTGCTTCGCAAGGCTCCACTTCGGGTTGGGTGTTGTCTTCATCCTCACCCTCGAACAGGCCCGCAATCCGGGTCCAAGCCTCGACCGTCGCGCAACCCGCTCCTTCGACAAGGCCGGTTGGCGGCACCTGCATCCAGCCGGGACGCCAGCCGGGATTGGCGGTGCAGTCCACGCCTTCGATCCGGTTCTGGATCAGCGCCTTCTGGACTTTTCCGCTCTCCTTGGTGACACTCTCCGCGACGCTTGGGGACGAAATGTCTGCTACCAACGCATTGATCGCCCGCTTGTCCCGCAGGAGGTCGAAGAAGGCATCGTCCGGCGACCAGTATCGGCCAAGATCGGTCCCACAGACATGCAGCACGGCCTCGACCACTGGCCCGCCCGCTTCCAGTGTTTCAGCCATCGTGAGGGCAAGGACCTTCATGACTTCTTCGTCCGACATGGCGAGCAGAGCGGAGAAGGTTTCGCAGAGCGAATAGGCATCGCCGTTCGAGCGCGGACGCATTGCGCCGAGCGCACTGAACATCGCCTCAACTCGCTCGGAAGCGGCATCGATTTCAGCCCACGCTGCGGAGCCCGACACGCTCTCATGCGTCTCGTTCTTGCGCGCCCCGCACACATGCGGACGGACATTCCAGAGGGATGATCCAGTCAGCGCGTGTGCTGCCATCAGGCGCAGCGCAATGGCGGGTGCGGCCAGCAGGCTGGCGGCGGCAGCGCCATGCCGGTGAAGGCCGACATATTCCGCCATCGGGCCGGACATTTCAGGTTTGATGTCTGTCTGTACACTGCCGTCTCCGTTAATGTCCTGACGCGACTTCTTGCGGGCCTCCGAAGCTGTCAGCCAGCCTTCATGGAACATCACCGTGCCATCTTGGCGCTGCTCCACGTAGACCTTGCCGCCCTTCTTCTTCGTGGTCTGGACGTATTCCCAGCGCTGGAAGTAGGTCCCTCGCTCGAGACAGACGACATCGGCCCAGCCACGGGCCAGGAGTTGCTCGATCCGCGCTGACACCTCTGCTGCCTGAGCAGTCCAGAAAGCCTCAGCGTCCGCAAAGACAGCGCGTTCTCCGAACAGGTCCGACGTCACCGCGCCGGTGTATTGGTCAAGCTCGAACAGGGCCTTGTCAGTGGTGATCGTGCTGCCGCCCGTTACCCATGCCTTGCAGGAGCGTCCGAACGGTGCACGTTCGGTTTCGCTGTTCCAGAGTTTCAGCCATTCCGCCTGTTGAGCAGGTGTCGCCAGCGTCAGCGCGCGGATCGTTTCTCGGTCGATTTCGTCCTCGGAATAGAGCTTTCGGATCGGCGCAGCGAGACCCGCAAGGGCGAGCACGCGCCGAACCAGAAGCTCAGTCACGCCGAAGAAGGTCGCGATGTCTTCAGGCGTTTTGCCTTCGTCAGCCAGTTTCCGGAACGCCACATATTGTTCCATCTCCGTGGCAGGCAGGCGGGCGACATTTTCGATGATGGACGCCTCGATGGCCGAGGCTGCATCTTCCTCGCTCATGATGGCGCAAGGGACGAGTGGATTGGTGCCGGTTTCCTTGGCGAGTTCGAGCAGCGCGAAATAGCGGCGGCGGCCTGCGATGACGCCGTAACCGTCGCCTTCGCGGCGGACGAGGAGCGTCTGGCGGATGCCCTTTTCGCGGATGGAAGGCAGGATGTCGGACACGTCCGGCTTCTTGCGTCCGTGGCGCATGTTAAGTTTGGAAACGCTCAGCTTATCGAGCGGGATATGTGTGAGGTCGGGCTGTGCCATCGGGGTCTCCTTTTCTGGCGGGTAAAGGGAGAGGCCAAGCGCCCATGCCGGGCCGCTCCAGTGAATGTCGGAATAAGGAAAGCCTTCGCGGTCGAAGGCGGGGGCCGGGTCGGTCCGGCCCCAGTCATAGTCGCGGACGCGGATGTGCGGTGCGCGCCCCGCAATCCAGATTTCAACCACGCGGTCGTCCTCGACGACCAGCGTCATCTGAGGTCGCGGACCCAGAATCCGCTCGGCTTCGGTGAGGGCGCGGCTCATGTCCGCGCCTCACCTGCCGGGACTGCGCGGAGGTGCACAAGCACCGTGCGGGCGGTGTCCAAGGCCTCCGGCAGGAGGTCGTTTGCCACCTCGCTCAGGTGGGCATTATCCGATCCCGGATAGTTCGCCTCGACGCCCCAGAGGCTGGCGGCGTGAGAGTCCAGCGTGACGCCTTCGAGCGTGACGGAGAGCACGATCCCGCAATAGAACCAGTCGCCCTTCCGCCATGCCTCCATGACAGCTTCGGCCTCGGCCTGCGCCTTTGCGAAGCGCTCGCGGAACCCGTTTCCGGGACCGATAAAACCGGGCGCATCCTTATAGAGCGAGGGCCAGAATCCGTCCTGTCGTTGATCCGGCGCATCCGGGCAATCGTCCAGGACGATTTGTGCCATCACGGTGAATCCGTCCGCCTCACAGGTGATCGTGTCACCGGGGCAGGCAAAGGCGGCAAAGCGTTCGGAAAAGCTCACGACACCCTCCGAATCTCGAAGCCATGCAGTTCGCAGACGCCGCGCAGCGCCCGTGCTTCGCCGTCATCAAGCTCGTTACCTGCCTGACGATAGATGCTGCCCTGCGCGAACCCTGCCGGGGTCTTCACGACATGTGCCCAGCGATAAGGGCCACGGCCGTCTTCGCGCGGTCTGGTCTGGTATCTGGCCATGACGTTCACCGCGACCAGAAGATGTGGATCTGATCGAATCCGGTCTCGACAGTGAAGATGTCGCCGTTCAGCTCCATGTCCCGGCCCATCGCGTCCCAATCAATGTAGTATTGGAGGGAGGCCGGGATTTCGGTGCCGCACTCGCGGGTCAGTTCTTCGGCAAAATCTGCGATCGAACGGTATTCGCCCGCATAGTCATCGAAGGCAGCGCGGGCTTGTTCAAGGTCATCGCCAAAATGGCGGTGGACTTTTGCGCCGAGGTGTCCGTGCTCGGTAATGAACTCCGCCAGATCGCACACGGTCTCGAAAGAGGCGTATTCCGAAAGGCTCGCGCCTTCGAAGCCTTCATAGTCATGGATCGCCCATTCTTCTGCGCCGGGCAGAGGCGACGCCGCCAGCATGGCGCGTACCTGGCCCATGATGTCGTCAGGCGTGGTCGCCTCGATCCAGCGCCCATGCAGGCAGCCATTATTGTAGGCCGCAAGGCAGGCGACATAGATGCGGGGGGCATCTTCAGATGGGAGTGCGGAAGCTGTTCCAAGAGGTGCAGGGGTAGCGGTGTTGCAGGGCATGTCGGGTCTCCTTCTTCAGCCGCGTCCTGCCCGCGACAGGCGGGGGTGGGCGGCGGAAAAGGCCGTCAGGCCGGGCGGACAAGCGGTGCGCGCAAGGCGGAAAGGTAGGAGACCTTCATACGCTCTTGGTCACACCCATCCCGTCGCCTTGCGCGGGCGGCGCGCCCGGCCAGACGTGCCGTCCGCCCACACCCGCCGTGCGAGGGTATTTGAACGTGTGATGAAGCTGGCAGGACCTTGTGAAACTTTTCGCGCGGGTCACGCACCAATGCAGCCTGGACATCATCCAGGGGGCGCATGTCGGCGTCATCCTGCCCTGTCGAAAGGAGCTGGCCTGCCTCGATGTCGACGGATGCGGAGAATATCCGGTGTAAAATCCGCAAAAGATGCGGAGAATATGCTTGACGATGCGGAGAATAACGGCCATATTCCCCGCGTATAGTGCGGAGAATATGGTGTGTATATTCATGAGCTAGATGCCTGGCCAAACTTCCATTGGGACAGGAGCGCAGTTGCAACCCCGCTCGCAGCCGTCAGCCGGAGGCAAGGGCGTTTGATCGGCCGGATGGAGGGACTGGGGTTCCATCTGAGAAGCGAGGCGGCCCTGCAGACGCTCACCGAAGATGTCATCAAATCCAGTGACATCGAAGGAGAGGTTCTCGATCGCGACCAGGTCCGCTCGTCCATCGCCCGCCGGCTTGGCATGGATATCGCGGGGCTTGTCCCTTCGGACAGGCATGTCGATGGCGTTGTCGAAATGCTGCTGGACGCAACCGGCCAGTATAACGAGCCCCTGACGGAGGCGCGGCTGTTCGGCTGGCACGCCGCTTTGTTCCCAACGGGATATAGCGGTATGCGCAAGATCCGCGTCGGCGCCTGGCGCGACGATGCCGAGGGCGCCATGCAGGTTGTCTCGGGACCGATTGGCCGTGAACAAATTCACTATGAGGCGCCGGCTGCCGCGAAACTGGCAGGTGAAATGAAAACGTTCCTGGGGTGGTTCGATCAGAAGGATGGTATCGACCCGGTCATCAAGGCGGGCATGGCCCATCTCTGGTTTGTCACCCTTCATCCGTTCGAGGACGGAAACGGACGCATGGCGCGCGCCATTGCGGACATGCAACTGGCTCGCGCGGAAAACAGCCCACAGCGCTTCTACAGCATGTCAGCGCAAATCCGCGCCCAGCGAAATGCCTATTATGAGATCCTCGAAAGCACCCAGAAAGGTGATCTCGACATCACTGCATGGCTGCTTTGGTTCCTCGCCTGCCTGAATGAGGCGTTCGATCACGCCGAGACGCTACTCGCGGGCGTTCTGGCAAAAGCGGATTTCTGGGAGCGTCATCGCGACAAGCCGCTGAATGATCGCCAGACGGATGTTCTCAATCGCCTGATTGACGGCTTCGAAGGCAAGCTGACGAGTTCGAAATGGGCGAAACTGACCAAGGTTTCCCAGGATACGGCGTCACGCGATATCAAGGACCTGATCGAAAAAGGGATGCTCCAGCAGGATGAAGGGGGCGGTCGCAGTACCAGTTATTCGATTGTCCTTCACAGGCCGTAGCTGGCACCAATCTGCGACGCTGACTTGTATCGCGCAGACGCTGCGAGTGTGGAAGGCGTGAAATCCGCTCTGGGACGTCCATCTCAAAGACCGCTTGCTGGCCAGATCGAATCGGAGATTCTATCCCACCGAATTCGGAGTATTCCTGATTGGAGGACAGAACATGTCTGTCTGGTTCCCATTCGGTTTCGAACAGAGTCGGGCCGCCCATGATGCGGCTATCCAGCTGAGGCAGGCCTTTCCCGCTCTGAACATCCACCTTCATGAGGGCCGGATCGAGATTTCGGCGATCCCTCCTCAAGACGAAGCCTTGGTTCTGAACGCGGCAGCTGAAACGCTGATTTCCTGCCGGGAAGGAAGAGTCGAAGCCGCCTGACACTGATCAGGCACGTGCTGCGAATGTGGAGTGTGCGGTCCCGCGCGAAATTTGCAGCCCATCAGATCCTGAAATATACGGAAAAGTCTGTTCGCTCGCTATATACGCGTTTGCGTATAAATGTGTTTTATACGCAAACGCGTATCAATATCTGATGCGAGGTCTGATCTTGTCCGGAGCCGACACATGGCGGGGGATTTGATACACAAGGCTCGCTTGGCGGCTGGCTGGTCGCACGCCGAGCCTGCCTGACGGGCCGATCCACAGCATTGCAGGCCGCGTGCGGTTCCGGCTGGCGATTCTGAACCTCTGAGGCAAGCCGTTTCGGCGGCCTGACCGCTGGGGCTGGTATCGGTCCGCCGAATCCTACAGTTTCGAGCCGTCATGACGATGCATGTAAGAGATTTCCGCGAAGCCGACCGGCGTGCGCTGACCGCGCTCTGGGAGGCCTGCGGGCTGACCCGGCCCTGGAACGACCCGAACGACGACATCGACCGGGCTGTCGCAGCCCGGGAAGCGACCATCCTGGTCGGCTATTGCGGAGACCAGCTGACCGGCAGCGTCATGGCAGGGCATGATGGCCATCGCGGATGGGTTTACTATCTCGCGGTCGATCCGGCGCACCAGGGACACGGAGCAGGCCGCGAACTGATGGAAGAAGCGGGACTCTGGCTCGCTTCGCGCGGGGCCCCGAAACTCGAACTCATGGTGCGCGACGGCAACGAGAAAGCTGCGAAATTCTATGAAGCCCTTGGCTTCAAGCGCCAGCAGGTCACCGTTTACGGCAAATGGCTGAAGTCGCCACCAGAGGCGTCTGCCCGGAAAGCCTCTTAAAGCCAGGCCCATGCCACGCCCCCGTGACCCCTCTGGCCGCAAGGCCAGTGGGAAGCGCGCGGTGCGGCCCCGGCCGGCGAGCCCCCGCAGCGCCGGTCCGTCCGACCGGGCGGGCCGGTGACCGGAGACGAGCCGGGCCAGTCAGATGCCATATGGACCTAGAGGGCTCTCGCCGACTGGACAGCCTCGCGTGAGCGGGCCGGGGAGAGGCTGCGATGCTGGTGCCTGACAGGCCGGTACGAAGCCAGGGTGGTTGAGCATTCTTCAGAAAAGGGCCACGCATGAGGCCATGTGCGGCAAGTTCTCTTACATGGCGACCTGGGCAGAAGTCGTTAGTTTTTCCGAGCCCCTTACAGCGCGTCCCAGCAACGCGTCGGAGGAGGTCGCAACGCCCATGCGGCGCGCGCCCGTCATGCACCTCAATGAAGCCGGACAACAGACCATGACGCCCATGCGATGGGGCTTCACGAAGCAAAGACAGGGACGCGCCTATCCCGACCACATTCATGCGCGCGACGACAAGCTGCTCACCTCGCGCCTCTGGAGACCGCATTTCGAAGCGCGCCGCGGCGTGCTGATCGTCATCAGCTTCAATGAGGGCGAAGAAGTGCCAACCTTCAAGCCGGACCGGGGCACGCCAACCGGGAACACGAGAACCGTCCAGTGGACGATCCGGCCGAAGGATGGATCGCGCCTGGCGATCGCCGTCATATACAGAATGGTTCAGTCCCCGGAAGGAGAAGTCGCGGAATTCGCGATGTGCACAACCAAGGCCAATAAGGGTCTCTCCAAATTTGTCACCGGGGATCCGGACCAGCGCATGCCAGCCGTGCTGCAGGAGGAAAACCTTGCCGTCTGGCTGGGGCAGACCGGCGCGAGCCTGGAAGAACTTCGAGCCTGCCTCTATCCGTATGAAGATGAAGGCGCCTGGTTGATGGCGCCGGAAAGCCGCCGGAAAAACCCCGTCGCGAAGCCGGCGCAAGGCGACTTGTTCTGAAGCGTGTCAGGCAAGGAGCGTCCTGTAACCGCCTGATACAAGATCCCGTCCACGGGCGCGTGCGCGTCGGATTTCATCCTTCATCGACCGACCGGGGCCGGCCCAGGCTTCATCCGCCCGCGCCTTGCCATAGATGATCTCGGCGGTCTCGCGGACGGAGAGACCAGCGATCTCGCAATCATGCGCGACCAGCGCATTGCGCAGGGCAAGACTTGTCCGGCTCCACGGAACGGATGCGTCCTGACCGGCTCCGTACACACGCTGCGCCTCGTCCAGCATGCGCCAGCGTGAGGCGAAATTCGCGGTGCCCCGTATCAGGAAGCCGAGCCGGACCGGTTCAGGAGACAGCATCGACATGCCCCGGCACTGGACCTGCACAACGTGTCCGTTGCCCTTGACCAGTAAGTGCTCGCGTCCGGCGGTGTCGACCAGGTGGACGATTTCGCACTGTTTCACCGTCTTCTCATAGATCGGGCAGGTCGCCTCAGAATCGGCCGGACTGACCTGGACCTTTACCTGCCGCGGAAACAGCGCCGATGACCAGAAGGCGTGAGCCGCATATCCGTCATGGCGCGGGTCCGGGAAGAAGGCGAGCCCCCAGCGCTCCGCCGCCATCTGGTCTATTCGCGGGCGGATCAGGGTGATGCCATGGCAGGCGGTCCGGACCGATACTTTGTCTGCCCCGTGCAAGGCGGCTTCTTCCAGAAAGTCCTGATTACGCCGGAGGAACTCCCAGGCCCAGCGGCTCCGTGACAGCGTCCGTGTGTAATCATAGCGGTCGAGCACAGATTGTAACAAAACAGGGCATTTCGACATGGCTTCATCCCCCTTGCAAAACTCCCTGCAAGATGGATTCCAAAAACAACCAAAAAGAGAAACTTGGTTTTGAGACGGGAAGAGCCCGTCTTCCCTGAGCCAAACAGACTTTCTGCATCTGTCCCCCGGACAGAAGCAATTTCCGACGATTCCGCCCCTATCCTTGTTTTCAACTTGTTGGCAATACTGATGTCAAAAAGAGGTGGAGGAATGACAAGGAAACGACAGACGGTGCCCCGGAAAAGTTCAAGGTCACCGACAGAGGTCGACAAGCAGGTCGGACGGACTGTCCGACGCAACCGGAAAGACATGCACATGACGCTGAACGAGCTCGCAGACCAGCTGGGCGTCAGCCAGCAACAGATCCAGAAATACGAAACCGGAGACAGCCGCATCAGCGCCTCCATGGTCCTCGCCATCAGCGAAGTCCTCAATGTCGGTATCGAGGACCTCTTCATCGGAACACGTGACCTGAAGCGATCAAAAAAGACCCCGCTCGAAACCGCCCGCCGCGAATGCCAGATGTGGATCGACCGGGCCAGCTCCAAGGAAACCCTCCGTCAGATGGCTCGGGTCCTCAAGGCGATGTCGGGTGAGAATTAGTCAGTTTGATTCCAAACCAGCCTTGTGGTTTCGCAGCGTGTTTCATCTGGCGTGAGCGGACGCTGATCGTATTTTCAACTGGACTTGAGCGCATTCAGCATTTTGCGAGCGGCGGCTAGTTGGCGGTCATTCATATTGGCGAGAATGGAATTAATATCGCTCAACAGCTCACCTCGGTCACCTGGTGGAAATGGCGCAGCTCCGAAAAGAACTTGTGCTGGTACACCCAGTGCTTCTGCGATTTTCTCGACCGTTTCGAAAAGAGGTGCAGACACACCGCGTTCAATTTTGCCAATCGTCTCTCTGGACACACCTACTTCAGAAGCAAGTTGTTCGAGAGTCCACCGAATCGCGCGCCGATAATGGCGGACGTTTGCACCGAAGATTTTCTGAAGTTCCATCGCCTAGCTCCTGCAGCTAGGTGGATGAAATCGGGCGTGCATTTCGAGAAATGAGAACTTTACATTCTCAGAAATGAGAACTAGAGGTTCTCTTAAGTAGAAATCCGGTACTAGTTGTTTGCATAATGGGGTTTGCTCGCAACTCGCTGTACATCTGCATGGTTGGCAACCCACGGTACTTGCCAGTCAAGGAATGACTTCAATTCCCTGTGTTCCGTAAGCGGAATGAATGGCTGAATTAGCTCAATACGGATACGGCGATTGTGCATTTGATAAATGTCTGAGTTCAATTCCCAACTGGCAGGTGTTCGGCGAGCGAAACGTCAAGCGAACTCTCCAATGATGCCTGGAAACCCAAGCGATTTGGAGCAGAGCAGAGATGCCGCTGCCACCAAATCCTCCCCAACCCCAATCCCCCTCCACGCCCCAGACCCCCTCAACCACATCTTCCGCCACCAATATGACCAGCTCGTCCGCTTCTGCCGGGCAAGGATCTCCAACCCGTCCGATGCCGAAGATCTCGTTCAGGACGCCTTTCTATCCGTCCGCCGGGCCTATGCCGACAAGCTGGCAGAGGACCTCCGCGCGCTCCTCTTCACCACGGTCCGCAACCTCAGTGTCAATTACCTCAAATCCGGCCGCATCCGCCACGCCCGCCAGTCGGAAGAGATCGGCGAGCTGGGAGACCGGCTCGCCTGCCAGCGCACGCCCACTCCGGAGCAAATGGTCATGGACAGGGAACGCCTCGCCATCGCCGAGCAAACCATCGCCGCCATGAAGCCCCGCAAGCGCGACGCGCTCCGGCTGCACCGCTTTGAGGGCCTGACCTATGACGAGATCGCCCGGCTCTTGTCAGTCTCGCCGACAACCGTCAAAACGGATATCGCAGAGGCGATTGCCGAGATCGCCGAAAACCTCTCCGGAACCGCAAAGCGGTCTCCGGCATAGGGGCAGTGAGCAAGGCGATGACGGACCAAAAGGACGAGGCCAAGCGGCGGGAGACCGCCGCGCTCTGGTACACCGAGCTGCAGGACCCGGACGTCAGCCCCGACACTTGGGATGCCTTTCTCGACTGGGAAAAGGACCCGGGCAATGCTGAAGCCTATCATGAGATCGAATCTACGATCGGCATCATCGACCGGACCGGTCTGAACAATCCCGAAACAAAGACCCCGGGCAGGGACCGCAAACCCGCTTTCTTGGGGCTGGCTGCGGCAGCCGCGGCCATCATCATCATCGGCGCCGCCGCCCTCACACTCCAGACCTCCAAACCCGAACCGGCTCCGCTGACCTATGCGACCGCAATCGGCGAGCAGGAGACCGTCACCCTCGAGGATGGATCCATCCTCACGCTCAACACAAACACGACGCTCAGCGTCAGCTATTCCAAAGCCGAACGCCGCATCCACCTCACTGAAGGCGAAGCCCTGTTCGAGGTCGAACATTCTGACCGGCCATTCCTGGTCGAAGCCGGCGGCACAATCACGCGTGCGCTCGGGACGGCGTTCAACGTGCGTGCCGATCAGGACGCCATCTCCGTCACCCTGATCCAGGGTTCGGTCCGTGTCAGCGCGAGTCGGACGGATGACAGTGAAGGGAAGGCGGGCGCGATGCCCGCAAAGACCCTGCAGGAGGGCATCGTCCTCAAGCCCGGCGACCGTCTGGACGTGAGACAGGGCGCTGACCCCTTCCTCTCCACCATCGATCCCGCCCTTGCCGGCAAATGGCGCGAAGGTCTCCTCCGGTTCGACAATGTGACGCTCGCAGAGGCCATCGTCGAAATGAACCGCTATTCGACCATAAAACTGGTCATCGATGACGAGACCCTCGCGGCCGAACGCATCAGCGGAACCTTTCCTGCCGGCAAACAGGCAGAATTTGCAGAAAGCCTGAAGCTCTATCTGCCCGTGGATGTGGTCAATCTGGCAGACGCTTTCCTCATCACAACAAGGAAAGAATAGGTATGGCAGGCGGCCAAAGATTTTCACTCAGAATCTCAAGGTCGCTCAAGAAGGAAGTGGCGCGCCTGGTGCAAGCCGATGACGTCTCCATCAATACGTGGATACGGCGATTGCCCGCCGTGTCGGAGGGGAGGTGGCCGCGGAAGCTTTCTTCCAGCGCCTGCGGGAGAGCAGCGACCCGTCCGCCATGCTGACCCTGCTGAAACAATCCCAGCAGGATTGATGGTCAGGCAAGGCGGGGCGCCGGCTGGAAAGGGGCAGACCTGAGCTTTCCGGTATCGTCTGTGCGGCAATTCGGTCTGGAAAGTGGCGGACGGCGAGCGTACATTATGCCTGTCGAGCGTTTTCCCGGTCCTCGGACGCGGGAATGCGATTCGGCAGCACAAGGTAGAGTCGCGCTCCCTGCGTTCAAATTATTCAGAAACAAAAACAAGACGGAGGCGAGCGAGTATACCAATTCTTAGGGCAATCAACTAAACGTTGCCCAAGAGGCAGTGATACGGAACCGGGATGTCCAACACGAAGCAAATATTGGCTATGCTGAAAAGCAAGGCAGCAGGGGATGATGAGCAGTTTTACTCCATCGCCCTTCAGGTCGCTGCTGCGGAAGCGCGCCGCGGGCATCGATCCACTGCCGAAGAGCTCCGCAGCGCCGTCGACCAGGCGCGAAGCGCCAAAACACGCGGCGCTGTCGTTCCGATACAGTTTTCACAGCCGCGCGGTGAGCTGGAATCCCTGATCGACCTTCGGGAACCGAAGCTGAAACTCAAGGACGTGGTGCTGCATGAAGGCGTGCGGGAGAAACTTGAGGACCTCATCCGCCAGCAAAGGAAGCGGGACTGGCTGCGGGAACATGGAAAAACGCCAAACCGTTGCGTGCTGTTTATCGGTCCTCCGGGATCCGGAAAGACGATGTCAGCTGAAGCGCTCGCGGGCGAGCTTCATCTGCCCTTGTTCGTGATCCGCCTGGAATCCCTGATCACGAGGTTCATGGGCGAGACGGCCGCCAAGCTCCGCCTGGTTTTTGATGAAACCCTGAAGCGCCGCGGCGTCTACCTGTTCGACGAGTTCGACGCGATCGGCGGTCAGCGGGCGGCAACCAATGATGTTGCCGAAATGCGACGTGTGCTGAATTCGTTCCTGCAGCTCATGGAGGAACCGAATGCCACCGATAGCGTGCTCCTCGGTGCGACCAACCATCCGGAAATCCTGGACCGGGCCTTGCTGCGGCGGTTTGACCTCGTCCTGCAATTTGACCCGCCTTCCGACGACCAGATCAGGGACCTTATCTCGAAGAATTTGCGTCCATTGAAATTCCCGAGGCTCGGCTGGCAGAAAATCATCAAGGCGGCCCATGGCCTCAGCCAGTCTGAAATCGTGAGAGCCGCAGAAGACGCTGTGAAATGCGCTATCCTGGACGAGCGGGACACGCTGAAGACCGAAGATGTGCTTCGCTACCTGGATGGCCGAAGGGAAATGCGGGAAGTCTTTTCGCAGGCAGCGAAATAGGGTTGATCCGCAATGCCTGAATTCGACAAGCCGCATATCGACATCAGTGCGCGTGTAAACAGAACCCAGTACCAGGCCCCAAGACAGAATATCGGAGGTGGCGGTGCGCCCCGGATCCGTGCCGAACATGGTGCCATGATCGAGGCGCAATTCGAGGCAGCCTTCAGGGAGGCCGATGAAAACCGCCCGGAAGACGACCGTGTCGGTGCGGCTGAGGGCGTCTATATCGAGGTCGATCTCAGGAGAGGCAGCAATCCCGAAAAGGTGCTGCAGCGGAAACGCGATGGCGTCCTGCCGGGGGCCGCAAAACCACAGGAAAATGGCGACCTCCGGATCGCCCTCTATGTGCCCGATGAGGCACGGCCGGTGCTCGAGGAAATCGTTCGCGATTACCGCGAAGGCAATCTCAACAACAATGGCGCGGCACCGAACCATAACAGGGTGGAGCCGATCGAGGCGATCCGGCGGGCGCGTCTGGAGACCTTCTGGACGGACAATGCGGAGGCCATGCCGCAGGGAGCCCAGGACACAATCTGGTGGGAGGTATGGTGCTTCCCTGGCATGGACAACCGGGTCGCGGACGCAGCCGGCAGGCTCGGTTGCCTGATTGCCGAGGCGCATTACTGGCTGAGCTTTCCGGAAGCCGTCGTCATCCCGGTCAAAACCACGCGCGCCACGATCGAACTGCTCCTGTTCGCGACGGCAGGGGTTTCGGAACTCAGGCGGGCAAGCACGACGCCCGCCTTTTTCCTGGAGCAGGACGCAGAAGAGCAATTGCAGTGGACAGAAGACCTTGCAGAGCGCGTACGCTGGCCGGCAGGCGACGCGCCCGCGGTCTGCCTGCTGGATACCGGTGTCAACAGGGCGCATATGCTCATCGAGCCCTCGCTCTCGGCCGCTGACCTCCTGATGATCAATCCGGATTGGGGCGGCGATGATCATGACGGGCATGGAACCGGCATGGCGGGACTGGCACTGTTCGGGGACCTGACACCCAGGCTCGAAGATGCCGCCGAGATTGACCTGTCGCACCGCCTGGAGTCGGTCAAGATCGTTCCCCCGAATGGATTTCCCGCAAACCAGCCAGAATCATATGGTTCCATTACGCAGTCCAGCGTCGCCATCAGCGAGATCAATAATTCCGAGCGCGACCGGTTCTTCTGCCTGGCTGTCACCAATGAGAATGTATCGGGTTCACGGGCCACGACCTGGAGTGCGGCCATCGACCAGGCGGCTATCGGCAAGATGGCTGGCGACGAAAACGATGCGCCTCGCCGGCTTTTTGTGATCTCTGCGGGGAATGCACCGCCTGAAATCGATCCGGCCAATATTCTGGACGCCGATGAGCTGCCCGTCGAGGATCCTGCCCAGGCATGGAACGCCCTGACGGTCGGGGGCTACACGAACAAGACAGTTATCGGTGACGTGGGGTATGAGGACTGGACGCCGCTCAGGGCGGCGGGAGATATCAGCCCGTTCACGCGGACTTCGGTGACCTGGCCTCAGGGGCGGGCACCGATCAAGCCCGACATTGTGATGGAGGCCGGGAACAGGGCGTCCAGCCCGTTGGGGACCGAAGTCCTGAGTCTCGATTCGCTTGCCCCCCTTTCTACCGGAGATGATGTCGCGACGCATCCTCTGGTGCCATTCGCGGCGACGAGTGCGGCGGCCGCCCAAGCGGCGCGCCTTGCCGCGCAAATAAGTGCTGCCCATCCCGGTCTCTGGCCCGAAACAATCCGCGCACTTGTCGTCCATAGCGCCGAGTGGACCCCGCATATGAAAGCACAATTGCTGGCGGCGAATGGAAAAACGGCCAAGTATCCCCTCCTGAGGCGATTTGGACATGGGGTCCCGGATTTTGCGCGCGCCTCTGCGTCTGCCACCAATCACCTGGCGCTGATTGCAGAGAATGAAATTCAGCCATTTCGAATGGTCAGGGATGAAAACGGGAAGCGGCACAAGAAGTTCGGCGATTGCCACTATTACAAACTGCCCTGGTCGACAGATGTCCTTGAAGGACTGGGCGAGCAGGATGTGCGGCTCAAGCTCACGCTGTCATACTTCATTGAGCCAAATCCCGGCCGGTTCGCTGCGATAGACCCGCAGCGATACCAGTCTTTCGGATTGAGGTTCGATCTGAAGCGCCGCGCGGAGACCGAGCAGAATTTCGTCGAGCGTGTGAATGCTTTGGAGCGGGACGATCCATTGGCCGGCGGACCCGACGGGGGCGACAATTCAGGTTGGATGTTCGGACCGAACAGCATATCGTCCGGGTCCCTGCACTGCGACGAGTGGGTGGGGCCGGCTGTCCAGCTCGCGGCGCGGAACGTCGTTTGTGTGAAGCCTGTCACGGGCTGGTGGAAGGATTCCGCAAAGAATTGCAGCAGAACGGGGCGGTATTCGATGGTTCTGACACTTAGCTCGCCCGACATGGTCGTTGACCTTCACACGCCCATCCAGACAAGTGTGGAAGCGGGTATCGGCGTGGAGATCGCTGTCTAGAAATTTCATCACGGAAAGTTCTGAGCGCCTGAACTGGCGCCAGGTGCGATCCGCCCACCCACGCTCACCCGTGAACATTCAGGAGAGCGTTGATCCGGCGATCGCGATGATAGGCCCAGATCCCGATAAACACTCGCAAGATACGGATGCTGTTCAAAAGCACGGGAAATAGCGAAATCTCATCAAACGTGCCAATTGCGGGCATTTGGGGCTGTCCGTTGCGGACGCCTTCTTCTGTCATCCGCGAGACAGAAGCGACCCCACCGGCATGCTGGCCCTGTTCAGGTCGTCCCGGCAGAACTTAGAAGTGTCCGATGCTCGACCGGGCACGGCCTGTCTCATGCGCTGAACAGGCCGCCTGCCAAAAGTATTCAGGCAGATGTCTGGGCGTAAGAAATTATTTTTCGTCTGATCTGCCAACTGACCTGTTGACCCCCTTGAGCAGCGCGGCCTTTGGGGCTGCGTCCGGGCTCAGGGTCAACACCAGAGGGGATCATGCAAATCACCAACTCGTTCAAACGCGCGCTGCTCAGCGCTGCGGCGCTCTCGCTCGTGCCAGTTTTCACTCCGTGTACCGCCATTGCGGATCCGCAATCCGAAGGGCAGGTGATCCGGTTCTCCATCCCGCCGCAGGCACTCGGAGACGCGCTGCGCGTTTTCAGTGAGCAATCCGGAACGCCGATCCTGTTTTCGGAAGACATTGTGTCCGGAAAAACAGTTCCTGGCCTTGAGGGCGCATTCAGTCCCGATAACGGTCTCCGGATACTTCTTGGCGGAAGCGGGCTGGAGGCGGTCACCGCGCCGGGCGGCACGCGCATCATCCGCAAGATCGCGGCAACACCTGCAAGGGAGGGCGCGCGTCCCCAACCTATCAAACAGGCGGAGGCTGTTGAGCCTGTGCGGATCGAACCTCAGACGGAAGAGGAGCCCGGCGGCGTGTTGCGCGCCGACAAGGTGACCGTGACCGGGACCAGCCTCCGGGGACTGGCTCCGGAGAGTTCGCCCTTGCAGGTCTATGGGCGCGACGAGGTGCTGGGCTCCGGCGCCACCTCGCTCGACCAGTTCATCCGCACTCTGCCGCAGAATTTCGGGGGCGGCTCGACTGAGTTCACGACCATCGGCCTGCCGAATGACAGCAATTCGAGACAGAACAACACATCCGGGGCGAGCGCGAACCTTCGCGGCCTCGGCTCTCGCGGCACGCTCGTCCTGATCAATGGCAACCGCATGGCGCCGACCTCCGAGATCGGGGATTTTGTCGACCTGTCGCTGATCCCGATGGCCGCCATCGAACGGGTGGAGGTGCTGACGGACGGGGCGTCCTCTATCTATGGCGGCGACGCCGTCGCCGGGGTCATCAATTTCATCCTGCGCGACGATTTCGAGGGCGCCGAGACCACAGCCAGCTACGGAACCGTCACCGAAGGCCGCATGGAAGAGTACCGTTTCAGCCAGACCGCCGGAACCGCCTGGGATAGCGGGAATGTCCTTGGCGCCTATGATTATTCGAGCCGGGACAATCTCACCCTGGCCGACCGGCCGGGGATCGGCCTCTTTCAGCCGCGCCTTGCAGGAGACGTTCTGCCGGAACCGCGCCTGCTGGACCTGCTGCCCGCCCAGACCCGGCACAGCCTCCTCCTGTCGGGCCGGCAGCAGGTCGGATCAAAGCTGAGCCTGTCGGCGTCCGGGCTCTATTCGCAACGTGACACCGAGCGCACGCGGTTCAATCAGAATACCTCGATCGATACCTATGACACGCGATCGGAGGGGATCACCCTTGCCCTCGGAGCCGAATACGAAATCGGCAGTTCCTGGGCTGCGAGCCTCGATGCCTCCTATGGGCAGATCCGGAACAAGCAGGCGCGTTTCAGAATTGAGCATGGCATGTCCCCCGTCAGCGACCATGAGACAGATCGGGAAAATTGCTTAAGGAGGATTTCTGGCACATCGTAGCCTGCCAAGGGGACGAAGATGAGACAGAAATCCGGGCCGGAGGGATCGGCCGAAAAACATGTGAAGGAAATCCGCCGCAAGACCCGGCGTAAATTCTCCGCCGAAGAGAAGATCCGCATCGTACTGGAAGGCCTGCGCGGCGAGTATTCGATTGCCGAACTGTGTCGGCGTGAGGGGATCGCTCAGGGGCTGTACTACACCTGGTCGAAGGAGTTTCTCGAAGCTGGCAAGAAGCGCTTGTCGGGCGACACGGAGCGGCAGGCGACATCCGGCGAGGTGAGTGGCCTGAAGCGTGAGATGCGCGATCTGAAGGAGGTCGTTGCCGACCTGACGCTGGAAAACCGCATCCTCAAAAAAAGCGTGATCGGGGATGGGGAGGATATCGAATGAGATACCCCGCGTCCGAGAAGCTGGAGATCATCCGGCTGGTGGAGCAATCGCATCAGCCCGTGAAAAGAACGCTGGAACAGATCGGCGTGTCACGTCCGACCTTCTATCGCTGGTATGACCTTTACCGGCGGTTCGGTGAAGCCGGGCTTGAGGATCGGCGCGGCGGCTCTGGCCGGGTCTGGAACCGCATCCCGAATGAGGTGCGTCAGCAGGTGCTGGAAATGGCGCTCGACCGGCCGGACCTTTCTCCCCGCGAACTGGCCGTGACGTTCACGGACGAGAAGCGCTACTTCGTCTCGGAAGCCAGTGTTTACAGGCTTTTGAGGGCGCACGACCTGATTACCAGCCCGGCCTTCATCGTGATGAAAGCGGCCGATGAGTTCAGGGAGAAAACCACCGCGCCCAACCAGCTCTGGCAGACCGACTTCACCTATCTGAAAGTGATCGGCTGGGGATGGTTCTACCTCTCCACCGTGTTGGACGACTTCTCCCGTTACATCATCGCCTGGAAGCTCTGCTCGGGCATGGCGGCGAGCGATGTGCAGGACACGCTGAACCTGGCGCTTGAAGCTTCCGGACTCGATGAAGTGAATGTGGTTCATCGCCCGAGACTACTCTCAGACAACGGACCGTCTTACATCTCTGGCGATCTGGCTGAGTATCTTGCCGACAAAGGCATGCAGCATACGCGCGGCGCGCCGTATCATCCCCAGACGCAAGGAAAGATCGAGCGCTGGCATCAGACGCTGAAGAACCGCATCCTGTTGGAAAACTACTTCCTGCCCGGAGACCTTGAAGCGCAGGTCGATGCGTTCGTCGGTTACTACAACCATCAGCGCTATCACGAGAGCCTGAACAATCTCACTCCGGCAGATGTCTATACGGGCCGCGGCCAGACCATCCTGCTCGAACGTGAGAAAATCAAAAGGAGGACGATGAAACTACGGCGCTTGCAGCACGCCCAATCCGCTGCTTAACTCAAACCAGATGCGCCAGACCCTCCTTAAGTCAGGCAGCCTGAAGTCTCAAATTACCTGACGACGGACACTGCTGTTCTTCTAGCCTCCTCGCATGCATGCGTCATGTTTCGTCGGTACTTGCTACCATGATTTCGAAATTGTGACTCCGTACAATGCCGGTTCAGTCAGAAACACATTGCTATAAAGTCCAGGGCTGTCGTCCTGCAAATAGGCTCCCGTTATCACCTCTTCGTCAAACAGGTTTTTGGCAAAAGCTGTGATTTGGAAGCCGGTGTCATTATTCGCCAAGACAAGAGAAAGATTGACATTTTCCCAGCTGGAAATCTCGTCGCGCGGAACATTCCAGATACGAGCAAAGCTCTCCGTCTGATAGTAATAATCACCGCGGATTGTCAGATCCCAGCTACTATTACCAAGAGATGGAAAAGTATACTCCGCTGCCAAGTTTAGCGTAGTATCCGGAGCACCCGGCAGATTGTTGTCGCTGAGGTTTTTGTTGACGCCGTCGAATGGCGTCAATGCGCCGATTGTGCGGAGTGATCCGTCCCCATCGACATAGGACACATTTCCCAGCCCAAAAGTCGCCTCCTGACCTGCAAAACTGCCAAGACACAGCCCAGCGGTAGAGCCCGCGCCAAGTTGCCCGGCCTCGATTGCGCCTAAAATCGTTGCATACCCTTCTGCGGAAACAGCGCAGTTCGAATAGCTTGCCGCGTTCTTCAGAACCACGAAATCGGAGTTACCGGCCGTGCGATCAAGGACGTCAATCGCAAAAACATCAACCAGCTTAGATTCGAGCAAACCGATATTTGCAGACAGCAGCCAGTTACTTCCGGGCGCCCAAAGATATTCAATCTCCAGGCCGTACACCTCAGCATCGACATTGAAATTCACCGATGAGCGGTTGATCACCTGAGTGATCTGATAATCCGTATAGTCATAATAGAAGCCTGCGAGATTAAGTTGCTGTGTGCCTCCTGCGAACCGATTCTTGGTTCCCATTTCGTATGCATTGATGAACTCTGGTTCAAAAGTTGATGGGAATGCGTTGGCATTTTCCGAAGGCTGCGGTGGGTTTATACCACCTCCCTTGTAACCGCGGGAGTAAAAGCCATACAGAAGCGTATCATCTGTGAACGACAAATCCGGTGTCCAATCAAATCCGGCGCGCCCTGTAACCTCTTCAAATTCAACCTCGAAAATTCCGTCGACATTTCCGTCCAGGTTCGTCTCTGTCGCCGGATCCGGAACCGGAGCTAATGGATCCGCGCGGACGACATCAGGCGTGAAGAGATAGGTCGGAATATTCTTTTGCGACTTTTCATCCTTCGTGTAGCGCAATCCGAGCGTGAAGGTCAGTTCATCATTTATATCATAATATGCTTCCCCGAAGAGCGCTGTCGACTGCAACTCATAAGGGGAAACTGTCCGGAAGTAATTTCGTCCCAAGCCGTTGAGTGAATTGCCGATATTTGAGTCGCCATCCACATTGGACTCATCAAGGCTTGCAGGGAATGGAACTCCCGGAATCACTGGTGGTCCACCAGCTGCAAGTGATGCGTTGTGTAATTGCAGCAGACCGGTAAGGGCATTGCTTATGAAGTAGTATCCATCGATTACATCGTCATTGCCCGCCTCATAGTCCATATAGATGGCGCCGAGATTGAAATTCAGCGGGCCACTAAAATCCGACTGTAGACGCAGTTCTTGTGTAAATGCCTCTGTTGTCTCACCGGATGGATCCGCCACCGTATAAAAGTTCGAAGGGCCGATCTGCGGGTCATTGACGACGCCGCCGGGGAAAACTGAATTATAGAGATCGACTTGCGGATTTATCCCTGGAGGAATTGCTGACAAGTCATTGAAGGTGATTGTGGGCTCGACTTTGGAGACATCCTCAAGAGAGAATACAGATGTTTCATTGAAACTCGACAATGAAGTCAATTTCAGGACTTCGTTAATGTCCCATGACAAACTAAGTGTCCACAGATCCTGTTCGGCTTGGTAAAATGGGTCAAATCCTGCCGCAATAGTTCGCAAATCCTGAATGGCTGGTGCCGTGAATGCATCTCCACTTAGCAGTCCAACCTGAACAGCTAGTCCACCCGCCAGCGTCGCGACCGAATTCACCGTATCGTGCGACTCGTCAAGAGGCGCACTTAGGCAGCCCTGAGACGTGAAAATCTGATCTTCGAAGGCGATGGGAATTCCCGCAAAGCTAGTATCTAGAGGGTCTTTCCGGCAAAGCTGCTTGCCCGAGCGAAGACGCGTATCGTCTTCTTCGAAATGTTCATATAATAGCCACCCACTAAATGAGTCGGTCGGCTCAAATCCAAGAGTGGCGCGGACTGACCACAAGTCCCGGTCGTCAATATCGTTGCCGGTGACTATATTATCAACGTACCCGTCGCGTTGCGTGAGAGATCCGGCAACTCGAAGGGCAACCCGTTCTCCTACGGGCAAATTGACCATGCCGTTAGCTTTTACTGAATTATAGTTCCCGTAAGTTAGCGCGGCGTCTGCCTGGAATTCTTCGAAAACCGGCTTGGCGGTGATCAGGTTGAACACTCCCCCATTAGCGTTTCGGCCATAGAGTGTTCCTTGTGGTCCACGGAGGATCTCGACCCTTTCAGTGTCAAAGAATTCCGATTCGAAAAGTCTGTTCGATTGAAGGGGGACGTCGTTCTGATGTATGCCCACCCCGGCATCGCCGGATGTTGCTACCACATCCACTCCTATGCCTCTGATTTTGAGGTTGAAGCCGGTAAATTGTCCTTTTGTGAACGACAGGTTCGGCACGGCTTTTGTGAGATCTGGACCACCAGTTAACTGGAGTCTATCAATTGCCTCTTCATCAAAAGCAGAAACAGCTATTGGTACGTTCTGAAGCGACTCTGAAGTTTTCTGAGTTGTGACAACAACTGTCCGCAGTTTTCTCACATCACCTTCTTCTTGAGCTTCGGCTGCGAACAAGACGCTCGAAACCGATACTGTTGTGTATAGAAATGCTGTCTTGGCCAATCTCGTGAAAATCATAATTTCCTCCCATTATGGTATCCGTCTATTGCGGATTTGCGCATCATTGTACGAAGTCATACCATATGCAAGCAGATGGGATGCCGGGGCATTTTATTTTTTCAGGGGGGGGCGAAGCTCAGTTCGCTAACATACAGTATGGACATGCCCGTAAATTTTGAGTAATGGAGTTTGCAACAGTTGGCAGTCCGAGTGCCCGCTGCTTTTCTGAGTGGTGGAATGTCAAAATTGTCGTTCCGACGAAGTGAGAAAGGTATCGCATCGTCAGGAAGACGTCCTCCCAACATTCCGTAGCTCTGGGAAACTTGCTGGCTAGATTAATCTAGCCAGCACTTTTTCTTGCTCTGAACATAACGGTTGAATATCGAGCTGCACAAAGCCAGACTGAACTTTTGACACCATGGCAAGGTTTGGTTGGAATGGCCCAAAAGAATAATCAAAGATTCGCTGACAGTGATTTCTTGAACGATGAGCGAATTGAACTGGCTTTTCTGATAGGCCGTGTCACGCGCGAGCTTCGGCGTCGATTCGATGTGGATATGGCTGCATTGGAACTGACGCGGGCACAATGGAGGGCGATGCTGTATGTTTTTCGGCTTTCTAACCCCACGCAAACTGAATTAGCCGAGATAATGGAGCTGGGGCGAGCTTCAGTCGGGGCTCTGATAGACCAATTAGAGCGGAGTGGATATGTATCCCGGGTCGCGGACAGTCAGGATCGTCGTGTGTGGAGAGTCGTGCCTTCCAGATTGGCACTCTCCCGGCGGTCTAAAATTGACCGGGCTGGAAGGCGCGTGGCCGCTGAGTTATTTGCGGAGTTCGAAGAGAAAGATCTTAGAAACCTCCGTCGATGTCTTGAAAAGCTAATCCCTAAGAATCCAGCCGAAAATTAAGCTGCGTGATTTCAGTAACTTGTGATTCTGACGCGCTTGGGTCTGGTGGTCCGGCCTTGGCGTTAAAATCCAGTGGCGATTTTGACCTTGCCACCATGGCATAGGCTGGCGTTACGGGCAAACTCG